>DATJDA010000274.1:0-6877 GCA_035497695.1 Marinobacter sp.
GATGTTGTCATCGGGCTTGAAATTCACGTTCAGCTCGCTACCAAAACCAAGATTTTCTCTGGCTCCAGCACCGCTTTTGGCGCCGAGCCCAATACTCAGGCCTGTGCAAACGATCTTGCCATGCCCGGCACTCTGCCAATGCCAAACGAACAGGCTTTTCGCTATGCGGTTATGTTTGGTCTGGCGGTGAATGCCGAGATTGAACGCCGCTCCATGTTCGAGCGTAAAAACTATTTCTATCCGGACCTGCCCAAGGGTTACCAGACCACTCAACTGGAGCGCCCGATTGTTGGCCCGGGGTATATCGATGTCGACCTGGCCGGCGGCAAAACCAAGCGTGTGCGCATTCATCACGCCCATCTGGAAGAAGATGCAGGGAAATCTCTGCACGATGCCTTTCGTGACGAATCCGGACAGGAAATGACGGGTATCGATCTGAACCGCGCAGGTACGCCCTTGATTGAGGTTGTTACCGAGCCGGATATGACTTGCTCTGAGGAAGCCGTCGCTTTTGCCAAAAAGCTGCACGGCATTGTCACATCTCTGGGTATTTGTGATGGCGACATGTCTCAGGGGTCTATGCGCTTTGACGTTAATATCTCACTGAAACCGAAAGGCTCTGAAACACTCGGCACTCGCACCGAAACCAAAAACCTGAACTCATTCCGCTTCATGGAGCAAGCTATTGCCCATGAGGTTGAACGGCAGACAGACATTCTTGAAAGCGGCGGCAGCATTATTCAGGAAACTCGCCTCTATAACGGTGAGCGCGATGAGTCCCGCTCAATGCGCAGCAAAGAAGAAGCAAATGATTACCGCTATTTCCCTTGTCCGGATCTGTTGCCGGTGGTCCTTGATGACGCTTTTATTGACGATATCCGTAACCATCTGCCCGAGCTTCCCGATGCCCGCAAAGCACGCTTTCAAGAGCAATACAGCCTGAGCGATTATGACGCCGGCCTGCTTGCCAGCGACTCGGCACTTGCAGCTTTCTTTGAAGAAACCGCCAAATACGGTAAAGATGCAAAATTGGCCGCCAACTGGGTTTTGGGTGAGTTCTCGGCTCGTCTGAATGCCGAGGCAAAGACTGTCGCTGAATCTCCTGTCTCAGGCGAGCAGCTTGGTGCTTTGGTGGTGCGTATCGCCGACAACACGGTGTCTTCTTCCGGAGCGAAGCAGGTGTTTGAGGCTCTGTGGCTGGGCGAAGGCGCTAATGCAGACACCATTATTGATGCCAAAGGTTTAAAGCAGGTATCCGACACAGGTGAGCTGGAAAAAATGGTTGATGAAGTACTGGCCGGTATGTCTGAGCAGGTTGCCCAGTACCAGCAGGAAGCAGATCCGGTAAAGCAGAAAAAAATGCTCGGTGGGTTTATGGGGCCGCTGATGAAGGCCTCCAGAGGCCAGGGCAACCCCAAACTTTTTAATGAAATTCTGGTGAAAAAACTTGGGGAATGATTCTCCGTTTACTGGCAGACACTGAGCCGCTCCAACGCTTCAGTGTCTGTTCGGTTTATACTGTACAAAGCGGGGCAAACACAAAATTATTGAAAATTTGTGACGCCCCGTTCAGAAAATTTCTTCAAATCTGACACAATAAAGGGCAGATCTCTTGCTGATCATAAAATGATCAACTAAACTTTCATGGGTTTAAGTGTTCTTTCTGATAACACTTATAGAAGAATCAGTCCTGTTTGTTACCCGTCATAGCAAAATAATTAAAGAAGTTGAAAGGGTCTAAATGAAACCAGCCGCCGTAAAAACCAACTTGCGCAACCAACAGCGTGCTGAGGTGTCTTCAGATATTACGATTGAAAAGTCCGACGGCCGCCGCATAACGTGCACTATCTCCAACATCTCCCGCACTGGCGTAATGATTTCCTGTAACCGGGAACTTGTTAAGGCGCTCATCCCCAACCAGAGAGCCCCCGCACCTGGAAACTGGATCGAAGTGAAAGCGTATTTTCTTGTGCCGGTTGTTGCCACTCAGCCCGTGGCTATTGTTGCCGATGGCAATATAGTACACATGCGCCGTATTGCCCGGGACGAGTTTCAGGTTGGCATCAAGTTTTCAGGCTTTGAAGACAATGGTTTTGATTATATTGACCGTTACGTTGGCAAACTCCTGGCAAACTCCTGCAATTCTGCATAACGCCCTCTTGAAATCGGTCTGAGCCCGCCACCACCCTGTTGGCCGCCTTCACACCTCACTGTATTTTGCTTCATATTGTTATAACAATAAACTCTAATTGAATGCCTTCTTATTCCCCAAGATGCCCTGTTATAGTTAATCCCTCAGTTCACTCGCCTTTTTGGCCGAAACACCGTAGCGGATAACCATGACCTCATACAATCTCACTCATTTGAAACAGCTGGAAGCTGAAGGCATTCATATAATCAGGGAAGTTGCCGCCGAGTTTGATAACCCGGTCATGCTTTACTCTATTGGTAAAGACTCTACCGTTATGCTGCACCTTGCCCGTAAAGCCTTTTACCCAGGTAAGCCGCCCTTTCCATTGATGCATGTAGACACCACCTGGAAATTCAAAGAGATGATCGAGTTCCGGGATCGCAAGGCAAGCGAGCATGGCCTCGAGTTAATCGTTTATAAAAATGAAGATGGCATTAGACAGGGTATCGGACCGTTCACCCACGGCAGTGCCAAGCACACCGACATAATGAAAACCCAGGCGCTCAAGCAGGCACTGGACAAATACAAGTTTGATGCTGCCTTTGGCGGCGCCCGTCGTGATGAAGAAAAGTCCCGCGCCAAAGAGCGTGTGTATTCATTCCGGGATGAATATCACCACTGGGACCCAAAGAACCAGCGCCCGGAGCTGTGGAATATCTATAACGGCAATATCAACAAGGGCGAGAGCATACGGGTCTTCCCGCTCTCCAACTGGACCGAGCTGGATATCTGGCAGTACATCTATCTTGAAAACATTGAGATTGTGCCACTCTACTACGCCGCAAAGCGCCCGGTTGTGGAGCGAGACGGCGCACTCATTATGGTTGATGATGATCGCATGCCGCTCCGGGAAGGCGAGAAGCCAGAGTTGAAGCATGTCCGTTTCCGTACCCTTGGCTGTTACCCACTGACCGGTGCCGTTGAGTCCACCGCAGACACACTGCCTGAGATTATCCAGGAAATGCTGTTGGCTACCAGCTCAGAGCGCCAGGGCCGGGTAATTGATCACGATTCGTCTGGCTCCATGGAGCAGAAAAAGCGTGAAGGGTATTTCTAGGTGAAGAAGGGATTTCCTATGTCACACCAGTCCACATTGATTGCCGAAGATATTGAGGCTTACCTGAAACAGCACGAAAACAAGGAACTTCTTCGCCTGTTAACGTGCGGTAGTGTTGATGATGGCAAAAGCACACTGATTGGCCGGTTACTGCATGACACCAAGATGATCTACGAAGATCAAATGGCCAGCCTGAAAACAGACAGCGCGAAAATGGGCACGACCGGAGAAAAACTGGATCTGGCGCTGCTGGTTGACGGACTGCAGGCAGAACGTGAACAAGGCATCACGATTGACGTTGCCTATCGCTATTTTTCTACCGAAAAGCGCAAATTCATCATCGCGGATACCCCGGGCCACGAGCAGTACACCCGTAACATGGCCACAGGTGCGTCTACCGCGCAACTGGCCATCCTGATGATCGATGCCCGCTACGGCGTACTGACCCAGACCCGCAGACACTCCTACATTGTTTCTTTGCTGGGAATTCGCCACATAGTGGTGGCCATAAACAAAATGGACCTTGTCGGTTTTAGCGAAGATCGCTTCAACGAAATCAAAGAAAGCTATCTTGCCTTTGCTACCCGTCTGGGCCTGAAAAATGTTTATTTCGTTCCCATTTCAGCACTGGACGGCGACAACGTAGTGAGCAGAAGTGAGAACACCCCCTGGTTTACCGGCCAGCCACTGATGGAAATTCTCGAGACTGCACCTTTGTCCGAGACCAAAAACCTGGAGCATTTCCGTTTTCCGGTTCAGTATGTGGTTCGCCCCAATCTGAATTTTCGCGGATTTTGCGGCACCATCGCTGCCGGCGTTATACGCCCTGGCGAAAAAGTGATGACGCTGCCTTCCAGGCGCACCAGTACCGTTAAAGAAATCGTTACCTTTGACGGCAACCTGAGCGAAGCCTGCATAGATCAGGCTGTCACCCTGACGCTGACCGATGAAATCGACATCAGCCGTGGTGATATGCTGGTCAAGCCGGATGAACAGCCTTACGTGGGCAACCGCTTCAACGCCAATATTGTCTGGATGACTGATGCGCCTCTCCTGCCCGGACGGCTTTATGACATCAAGCTCGGACCAACGCTTACCTCTGGCACAGTCCGAAAAATTCATTACCAGACCGATATAAACACCCTTGAAAGACAGGCCAACCCTGCGCTATTGCAGTTGAATGAAATCGGGCTGTGCGAACTGACACTAAACCAGCCAATCGCTTTTGACGCGTATCAGACCATTCATGCAACCGGCAGCTTTATCGTGATTGACCGGCTGAGCAACGTCACCATTGGTGCCGGAATGATTGAAACCCCGGCCGACACTGTTGATTCGCTGGAACCCGTCAGCCCGGAAGAGCGGGAGCGGCGACTGGCGCAGAAGCCAGTCATTGTCAATTGTGATGGCAAACAAGCTGGCGCGCTGGCACTGGCGCTGGAACGGGCGCTGTTTGATCAGGGCAAAACAGTGGTAGTCCTCGCCGAAGATGAAGCCGGCACAACTGACAGCCGCGATCAAACCGCCAGATTACTGGCAAACTACGGGTTGATTGCCATTGCGATCAATCTTGGTTCCGATGCAGCCTCCGCCTCCGTTTACGCTGACAGTGTGCAAGACATTCCCGCTGCGGTCAGCCAACTGGTTCAACAATTAATCCGGAATAAGCTCATCTAGCAGCGGCTTCACACAAGCCCCGCAGGCCAGGTGCCTCCGGGGCTTTTTTTATTGTCCGCTACGGGGAAATACCGTCTGTATTGTTCAGCATTTCCGATTGGAGGCTCTGGATCACAACGGAGAAGCCCACATAGATGGCCTAAACCACAGATTTGCCTCTGTTCGCCTGAGTACAGAGGCCTCAGATGATAGAGCACGGTATCAACGCATCCCATACAAGCGGGGGCTGGAAGCTTTGAGGGAGTACGGATGACAGTAAAACAAACTCATCGCAACCGGTCTTTGATTGTGGCAGCATTCCTCAAGCCGGAATTGGAACGTTCTTTCGCCAGCTTGTGAGTTGAATCTGTTGCCCATGATGATAAGTCGAACCAAGCCACTGCTTGTTTGTTTTTTGCTACTGGTATCAGGGATATCAGGGCCAACGGCCGCACAGGAAACTGGCGACTCCAAAGCCAGGCCCTTGCCATCGGTAATCTTGTTCTCACAACCTTTTTGCCCGGGATGTGAAGCCGCAAAGAGTTACTTCCAGTCGCAACAGATTGACTTCAAAGAGTTTGATATTTCTGCCTCACCCAACGCCCGTTCGACGTTTGAAAAACTGGGTGGGCGTGGCACGCCATTACTCCTGATTCACGGCAAGCGCGTGCATGGGTTCTCTCCCCCTGTTATTGAACATGTGCTGTCCGGCGAAGCGAACTAATCTCGAAAACCAGTCGCTGAATACCTTGTGAGTGCCACTTTGTACCCCACTGTGACAGTCCTCTCACAATACTCTACGATGTGCCCTTTTTAATGAATCCCCATACATGAGAACCCGAACATGGCCATCAAACATCTTCGCACCTGCTTTGCTTCCCAATACCAGCCGGGCCAACCTGCACGCTTGAAAGTCGGCGCTCTTCTTCAGGAGCCAGGGGGTGACTATGAGTCGTTGCACCAGCAGATGAAACGCCTGTTCAACAGCAAGCCAGGGAAAAAATATGGCCGGTTTTCTGATGATATTGGTGACAGCCCTTTAAGTAGCTGGCTGAAAGATTATCTGGAAGACAAGCAAAGTTTCAGCTCATTAACAGACCGGCTGTTTGGCCAATGGCAGGAGCTGTTAAACGGCTGCCCGGAAGAGTTTCAGGGGCATCTGATGATTGTTCACGAGGCCCTGGCAGATGCGGAAGTGATTTATCTGCTGATCCTGGAAAGCGACAGCGCCCTGCGCTTTGATGGCCAACAGGTTCTGGATGCAACCGATGTACTCAGTGTTTCCCGTCTGAATCTGGCGGTGCGCATTGAGCTGGATGACTGGCGACGTGATCATGCTGCAGAAAACTATATGACGCTGATCCACGGCCGGGGCACGGGAGTACCTGGCGAGCTGTTTATCCGCCTGGCAGGTTTTACCAATCAGGTAGACGTAGAGAAAGAAACCCTGACTTTTCTGAATGCGGTAGAAGCCTTTGCCAAGGCTTCCGAACCAGATAAAGCGGGCGAAGTGCGCAACCGTGCTTATGAATTCTGCAAAGATCAGCATGCTCTGGGTGAACCCGTAGCAATTGAAGCGCTTTCCGGGTATCTCGACGAAAATGAGCCCGAACGTTTTAGGGAATTTGCATCAAAAACAATCGAGTTGCCAGAAAGTGGCGTGCTGCATCCGGATCATCGCAAGGTTAAAAAGCTGGTGCGCATTGCCGGTTCCGGGGGTGGTATGAGCGTTTCCTTTTCATCCGATCTGGTTAATCAGGCAATCTATTACGACCAGGATAAAGACGCTCTGACAATCACCCGATTACCTAAAGCGCTGCGGGAACAATTGCAGCGTTACCTGGAAAGTCGGGATGAGTGACAAGTCAACACTGGTTGAAGAATGAGCAGCCCGTTATAATGGCAATCCTTTTTTGATTGCGCCTGCTGCCTTCACAGGCAAACTCCGGCGCACCATTCACCAGAATACGTGA
>DATJDA010000275.1:0-4135 GCA_035497695.1 Marinobacter sp.
ATGCTGGCGACCGTCATGAACGGCCTTGCCATGCGCGATGCTCTCGAACGTTCAAATATCCGTACCCGGGTTATGTCGGCCATTCCCATGAGCGGTATCGTCGAACATTATGATCGCCGCCGTGCCGTGCGGGATCTTAAAGATGGCGACGTGGTTATTTTCTGTGCGGGCACTGGAAATCCCTTCTTTACTACAGATTCTGCCGCCTGTCTCAGGGGCATAGAAATTCAGGCAGATGCGGTGCTTAAGGCAACTAAAGTGGATGGCGTATACTCTGCTGACCCGCTCCTGGACAGTACGGCAGAAAAGTACGACTACCTGACTTATGACGAAGTGCTGGACAAAAAGCTGGGCGTTATGGATCTGACGGCTATTTGTCTGGCCCGGGATCACGGCATGCCATTACGGGTATTTGATATGAACCGGGCAGGTGCGTTACAGCGCATCGTTACGGGAGAAAAAGAAGGTACACTGATTGATTAAAACAGCGCGTGGCAGAATAGAATACAGCCGAAACGCAGATTGATCTGACGAACGAATTGAGGGTATCGAAGTGATTAATGACATCAAGTCAGAAGCCGAAAAAAAAATGCAGAACAGCCTTGAGGCACTGCACTCGGCATTTAACAAGATTCGCACGGGACGGGCTCATCCGTCTATTCTGGACAGCGTAATGGTTAATTATTATGGCCAGGATACACAACTGAAGCAGATTGCGAGCGTGAGTGTTGAAGATAATCGCACATTAACGATTTCGCCCTGGGAAAAGAACCTGATAACCACGATTGAAAAAGCCATCATGATGTCCGATCTTGGCCTGAATCCGTCGACAAGCGGTGACCTGATCCGGGTGCCAATGCCTATGCTGACGGAAGAAACCCGTAAGGAAATGGTCAAACAGGCAAGAGCTGATGCCGAGCATGGCCGGGTTTCTGTTCGGAATGCGCGCCGCGATGCTAACAGCATGATTAAAGAACTGCTGAAAGAAAAGGAAATCTCGGAAGATGACGAGCGCAGAGCGGCAGACGAAATCCAGAAGCTCACCGATCGCTATATTGCCGAAGTTGAAAAAATGCTGAAAGCAAAAGAAGAGGACCTGATGGCGGTTTGATTGCCAGGTGCCACTTTTTAAGTAAATGATATGGCCGGTAGTAAAAGCAGCCCGGCCGAACAGGGGATTTCATGACGGAAACAGTATCCGCAGAAATTCCGGTGTCGGCTTCCAGTCGGCCCCGGCATGTGGCTATTATCATGGATGGCAACAATCGGTGGGCCAAGGCTCGTCGACTCAAAGGAGTGGCTGGCCATAAAGCCGGGGTAGATGCTGTCAGAGCGGTGGTGGAAACCTGCGCACGGGAAGGGGTGGAAGTTCTTACTCTGTTCGCGTTTTCCAGTGAAAACTGGCGTCGTCCTGCCGACGAAGTAACAGCGTTAATGAGGCTGTTTCTGTTTGCACTGGAACGAGAAGTTCGTAAACTGCACCGTAATAATATCAAGCTGAAAATTATTGGTGACCGCTCTGCTTTCAGTACAATTTTGCAGGAACATATGCGAAAGGCTGAAGAGGTCACCTTTAATAATACCCGGATGACACTGGTTATTGCCGCCAATTATGGAGGCCACTGGGATATTACCCAGGCCACCCAGAAGTTGGCTGCACAGGTTCGTGCAGGCCAACTGGAGCCGTCAGACATAACAGATAATCTTATTCAGCAGCATCTGAACGTTGGGGACCTGCCCATGCCGGATCTGATGATCCGGACTGCAGGAGAGCAGCGAATCAGTAACTTTATGCTTTGGCATCTCGCCTACACAGAACTCTACTTCTCGCCCGTATTCTGGCCCGACTTTAAAAATGATGAAATGCTCAAGGCACTGCAGGCTTATGCCGGGCGTCAGCGTCGTTTTGGCCAGACAGACGATCAGATTGCAGCCCAGGCCGCAAAACAATAACGAATCAATAGTGACTTAACTGTGTTAAAAACCCGAATTATTACTGCGTTGATCCTGGCCCCTCTTGCCGTTGGCGGAATTTTTTTCCTGCCACCTGCAGGGTTTGCCTTGTTTACTGCCGCCATCATTACTCTGGGTGCCTGGGAATGGGCCAATCTGGCCGGAATAACAAATCAGCTGGGCAGGGTGGCGTATGCCGCTGTTATTTTGGGCATTTTGTTTGGGCTGAGCAGCGTGTTCGCTGGTGTTGTATTGTGGTTGGCCCTTGCCTGGTGGTTTATCGGCTTCTTATTGGTTCGGAGCTACCCGGCCGGCTCATCTGGCTGGGGCAGTCTTGCTGTACGCTCGATAATGGGGGTGTTTGTCCTGGTTCCTGCATGGGTTGGCTTGGTCCATCTGCGGGGAGGAGACTTTCTGTTTGGGAGTGTCACCAATAATTTGTGGGTTATTCTTTACGTTTTCTGCGTGGTTTGGGTTGCCGATATCGGGGCTTATTTTGCAGGCCGGGCCTTTGGCAAGGCAAAGCTGGCACCGAGAGTCAGCCCTGGTAAGTCCTGGGCGGGTGTTTGGGGCGGGCTGGCCGCTGTCGGTGTTCTTGCCATAGTGGCCAGTATGCTGGCAGGTGCATCGCTGGCTGAGGCACTGCTGCTTTTTATTGCAAGCCTGGCGACGGGGCTGGTTTCAGTGTTGGGCGACTTGATGGAAAGCATGCTCAAGCGTTTGCGGGGTGTTAAAGACAGCAGTCGGTTGTTGCCGGGCCACGGTGGCATTCTTGACCGGATAGACAGTTTAACGGCCGCTGTGCCTGTTTTTGCATTGATCATCACACAGCTTGGCTGGTTGACGAGTGGGCACTGGTAAGCATGGCAAGGCGTCACATTACAATTCTTGGGGCTACCGGCTCTATCGGGCTTAGCACCCTGGATGTTATCCGGCGTCATCCAGACCGTTTCTCGGTTTATGCATTAACCGCAGGAACCCGGGCTCCTGAATTGGCCGATCTGTGTCGGGAATTTCGGCCTGAGGTCGCCGTAATGGAAAATGCGGATTCAGCGCAAATACTTGCCGGCCTGCTGTCAGATATTCCCACTATTCGTGTCCTTTCTGGTCAGCAGGGGCTTTGCGATGTTGCCTCATCTGACAAGGCCGACACGGTAATGGCGGCCATTGTTGGTGCCGCTGGTTTACCGTCGACACTGGCCGCTGTGAAAGCGGGTAAACGGGTGCTATTGGCCAACAAAGAAGCACTTGTTATGTCCGGCAAGTTGTTTATGGACGCGGTGGCAAAATCCGGTGCCGAGCTGCTTCCCATTGATTCAGAACATAACGCCATTTTCCAATGCATGCCTGCGAGCAAAGTTCGTGATCCTGATGGCGCAGGCATTACCCGTATACTGTTGACGGCATCTGGCGGTCCCTTTCGCGAATGCAGTGTTGAGGCAATGCGCAAAGTAACCCCCACTGAGGCCTGTGCTCACCCTAACTGGTCTATGGGCCAAAAAATCTCCGTAGACTCCGCGACGTTAATGAACAAAGGTCTCGAGCTGATTGAAGCCTGCTGGCTGTTCAACATGACTCCTGATCGGGTAGAGGTACATGTTCATCCGGAAAGTATTATTCACTCCATGGTTGAGTATGCAGATGGCTCGGTATTGGCGCAGCTGGGTAGCCCGGATATGCGCACACCCATTGCTAATGGTTTGGCATGGCCTGAACGAATTTCAGCAGGTGTTCCCCCTCTGGATCTTTTTGCGATTGGGTCCTTTCACTTCGAGCGGCCCGATCTGGAGCGTTTTCCATGTCTGCGACTGGCCGCTGAGGCTTATGAAAAGGGCGGAACTGCACCTGCGGCTCTAAATGCCGCCAATGAGGTAGCCGTAACGGCTTTTCTGGCAGGAAATTTACGTTTTACCGACATCTCTGTTGTTATCGACCGCACACTGAGGAACATTGCAGTTGTGCCGGCTGACAGTTTTGAAACGATTTTTGCGAAAGACGCTGAAGCGCGGGCATATGCACAGGAACAGATCGGCTTGCTAACTGTCTGAGGTGAGCTGCTATATACTGTCCCGCTCTATTCACCAACCGGATACGCTATGCAGATTATTGAATCCATTCTGGCGCTAGCGCTTACATTGGGCATCTTGGTAACGCTCCATGAGTATGGGCATTTCTGGGTGGC
>DATJDA010000276.1:0-2479 GCA_035497695.1 Marinobacter sp.
GTGCAGTAAAAATTGAGGGCCGTCAGCGCAGCCCCGCTTATATTGCGGATGTAACCCGTACCTGGCGTCAGGCCCTGGACGCGCTGAACGCCAATGCAGAAAACTTTGCTGTTGATCCTGTCTGGAATGAAACTCTCTCCGGCTTGTCCGAGGGTGGTCTGACCACTCTGGGAGCCTATCACCGAAAATGGAAATAGGGGCAGGCGCACAATGATGAAACTATCTCTGGGGCCAATTCTCTGGTTTTGGACAAAACAGTCTGTCTTTAATTTCTACGCCAATGCGGCCGACTGGCCCGTGGACACTATTTATCTTGGCGAGACAGTCTGCTCCCGTCGCCGGGAACTGAAGCCTGATGACTGGTTTGGTCTGGCTCGTGATCTTAAAGAATGTGGCAAGAATGTTGTGCTTTCAACACTGACCCTGATTGAGTCTGAGGCAGATTTGCGTGGCTTGCGCCGGATATGTGATCAGCACGAATTTCTGGTGGAGGCGAACGACCAGTCTGCGGTACAACTGGCGGTACAGAACGGTCTTTCGTTTATCACCGGGCCGTCAATGAACACCTATAATACAGCCACTCTCAAAGTGTTGGCCCGGAAAGGGCTAAAAGGCTGGTGCCTGCCTGTAGAGCTGGGCAAAGACACGCTAAAGTGTTTAATTGACGAACTCAAAGAAGAAGGCCTGGACTTACCCGCGGAAGTGTTTTCCTGGGGGTTTCTGCCACTGGCCTGGTCGTCTCGGTGCTTTACCGCCCGACACTTTAATCTGCCCAAAGACAACTGTGAGTTCCGCTGTCTGGAGTACCCGGAAGGTCTGGAACTACGCTCTCGTGAGTCTCAGGAGTTGTTCCGGATAAACGGCACGTCAACCTTGTCTGGCTCCCGCTATGATCTGCTGCAAGAGTTACCGGGAATGGATGATATGGGCGTGGCAACGGTGCGTCTGAGCCCGGAGCATCAAGGCATGGAGGATGTCGTTAAACGCTACGACGTGGTACGCCGGGGTGGTATTCCGGATTTGAACCCTCTGGCTTTGACCGAAGCGCCGCCCTGCAATGGTTACTGGTATGGTAAGCCGGGTATGGACATAGTGGTGCCGTCGAAAACCTGAGAATCGGTGCCGGGTCTGTTCTTAATAAATTTTACTCGCGCCTTCGGGGCGGGTTTTAAAGCGCTTGTGCAGCCACAGGTATTGATCGGGTTGTTCACGAATTGCATCTTCGATATACCGGTTCCAGATCCGGGTGTCGTTATGTTTATCTGCGCCAAAACCGGCTTGTATCGGTGAGAATACGACACGATATCCCCCGTCGGGCATTCGTAAGTGGCTGACGCAAATTACCGATGCGCCGGATATTTTTGCGATATGGGTCGGCGAAGCAATGCATCCGGCTTCCACACCAAAAAAGGGTACGAATAATTCAGTTTTCCCGCCAAAATCCTGATCACAGGCAAACCAGAGCTCACCGCCTTTTTTCAGGAAGGAGACGATTGGCCGCAGATTGCGCTTGGAGAATGGCTGGATGTCAAAATGACGCCGCCGGCCATTTTCGATCATACGATCAATCACCGGGTTGTTATTGGGCCGGTATACATAGCCGGGGGTTTTCAGGTGGCAAGCCACCAGTGGTAACGCGAAATCGAAAATGCTGTAATGACCACCAATCAGCAATACGCCCTTCCCAAGCTTCTGGGCTTCTCTGAGGTGCTCCAGCCCCTGCACCTCGGCGGCTTCATAAAAGGGCGACATGTCTCGCCACCAGGCATGGATACTTTCCAGCAAACCGCGACTGCATGCGACAAAACTGTCTTCTACCAGTTGTCCCCGGGATGTCTCACACATTTCGGGAAAGCAGGTTGCGAGGTTACGATCGGCAACCCGCGCGCGTGATTTCATTTTGCCGCTCAATAAACGGCCCAGTCGTTTGCCCAGCCGCTGTTTGGCAGACATCGAGAGAAATGACAGCGAGTACAGCATGAACACCAGTGCCCACGAGGGCCACAGCCGAAGGTGCCATAATGGCGATTGGTTGGCAGATCCGGGCATGCATCATAGCCTGTTCAGAGATGGACGATGAGCCTGCCACAATTCCCGTCAAGATAGTAGTTGCATTTGTCAATTGATTTGTCAGTCTCTGTTATCAGAGGCCAGACAGGCTGCGCATTCAGACAAATATAAGTGGGAGAGAGTTAAACCCTCCGGTGGGGAATGTTGCTCTGGTGGGCTGTTGATCCGGTGCCAGAGTTATCCGGGTTATTTTTGAAAGCAGCTCTTCCATTAATACCTGAAGCTCCATTCTTGCCAGAGGTGCGCCTGGGCAGATATGAATGCCGGCACCGTACAAAAGGTTCTTGTCTGCGTTTGCATGAGGGCAGTATTTATCGGGATCTCCGAACACTTTTTCATCCCGGTTCGCTGACGCCCAGAGGATGGTTATTCTCTCTCCTGCCGGAATGTTTCTTTCTCCCAGCATGAC
>DATJDA010000277.1:0-9097 GCA_035497695.1 Marinobacter sp.
GACAGTCTGCGCTTCCAGAGGCTGTCCATGATCCGGACACCGGGGCTCGCCAGCCCTGGCAAATAATAACCGAAGGTAGTCGTAAATTTCGGTAATGGTGCCGACGGTTGAGCGTGGATTATGAGAGGTAGACTTCTGCTCAATGGAAATAGCTGGGGATAGCCCTTCGATATGATCAACGTCGGGTTTTTCCATCATTGAAAGAAACTGACGGGCGTAGGTAGATAGTGACTCGACGTAGCGTCGTTGGCCCTCAGCATAAAGAGTGTCGAACGCCAGAGAAGATTTACCAGAGCCAGACAAGCCAGTAATTACAATCAGCCTGTTTCTTGGTATATCCAGGTCGATATTTTTCAGGTTGTGGGTGCGCGCACCCTTGATCTGGATAAACTCCATAATGCCTCGCTCACATAAAAGCGGGAATTATACAGTGTTAGTGTGGATACGGCGAAACAGGTTGTTGTTCTGACGCACTGGGAGTTATCCCTCCAGCGGGGACCTTCTGTTACAATGCGCCGCCTATGATGCATATATTTTTCAATACATTCGCTCGAAAGTCCGGCTGAGGTAGTAGTGTCATGAATGCGCTGGAAAAAAGATCTGTTACGGCTCTCGCATCTGTTTATGCAATGCGTATGTTAGGGCTGTTCATGATAATGCCGGTATTTATGTTGCTTGGCAGCGACCTTAAAGGCGCAACGCCGGCTCTGCTTGGGTTTGCTATCGGGGCCTATGGTCTGAGTCAGGCACTGTTACAGATCCCTTTCGGCTTGTTGTCTGATCGGGTAGGCCGAAAACGCATGATTTATATTGGTCTGGGTCTGTTTGCTGCGGGCAGTGTACTGGCGGGCTCGGCCGAATCTATATACGTTGTCATTGCGGGGCGGATTCTTCAGGGAGCTGGTGCTATTGCCAGTGTTTTAATGGCGCTTCTGAGTGATCTGACCCGAGAGGAGCAACGAACCAAAGCAATGGCGACCATTGGCATTTCCATTGGCCTGTCGTTCTCTGTTTCCCTGGTACTTGGACCTCTGCTCGGTCAGGTTTGGGGGCTGTCGGGAATCTTCTACGCGACTGCGGGACTGGCCGTTATTGCGCTGGTTATTGTTAATCGGATTGTGCCTACCCCCCATCACCAAAGAATTAGCGCAGATTCCCATCCGGCAAAGAAGATGCTTGGTCAGGTGTTAACAGACGGGCGTTTGCTGCGGCTGGATCTCGGTATTTTCTCCCTGCACTTGGCGCTTACATCGCTGTTTATTGTGTTTCCATCTATGTTGAGAGATCAGTTAGGGTTAGCCAGCAGTTCACACTGGTGGTTCTACCTGAGTGTCATGATCACCTCGTTCTGTGCCATGGTGCCATTTATCATCATTGGTGAGAAAAAGCGCAAAATGAAGCTTGTGCTCTGTGGGGCTATTGCGCTGCTCATGCTGTCGGTTTCGGGGCTTGCCGGTATAACGACAGGCCTGGTGACTGCCTGGGTTATGCTTTTCTTTTTCTTTATGGCCTTTAATCTACTGGAGGCCAGCCTGCCATCGCTGATAAGTAAGGAGGCGCCCGCAGCCACTAAAGGCACCGCAATGGGCGCTTACTCTACTTCCCAGTTTATGGGAGCGTTCCTGGGTGGTGCATTGGGGGGGGTGCTTCTGGAACAGTTTGGAATTACCGGTGTATTATGGTTTATGGTTGCCGTGCTTGCAGTCTGGCTGCTCGTGGCTCTGACGATGCCGGCGCCAGGTTACACCACCAGTTTTGTGGTGCAGTTGCAGCAAGTTGTCAGTAGTCAATTTGAAGAAATTGACAAAAGGTTGCGTGGGCTGCCGGGTGTAAAAGATGTCGTCATTGTTCAGGATGCCGCAGCAGCTTACCTGAAAGTGGATCAGCAACAATTCGATGAGGCGCTACTTGCGGATTTCTCATTTGTCCGGCAGGGTAGCAGTTCTTAAAATTAAGTGGCCTGCAAGGAATGCGGGTTGCTACTGAAAATAGAGCCAGGAGCAGAGCATGGCACGAGGCGTAAACAAAGTAATTCTTATCGGGAATCTGGGGCAGGATCCCGAAACACGTTACACCCCTAACGGCAATGCGGTGGTCAACCTTAGTCTGGCAACAGATGAAAGCTACAAAGATCGTCAGACTGGTCAGATGGTGCCAAAAACCGAATGGCACCGGATTGTGATGTTCGGCAAAATTGCCGAAATTGCTGGCCAGTACCTGCGTAAGGGCTCTAAGGTTTACATTGAAGGTAAGCTGCAAACCCGTAAGTGGCAGGGGCAAGATGGTCAGGATCGCTATATGACCGAGGTGGTAGTTGATATCAATGGTCAGATGCAGATGCTGGACAGTCGTGGTGGTGAAGGCGGTGCGAGCGAGAGCGCGCCAGCCGGACGACCACAACAACAGCCTAACTACGGCGCACCCGCAGACCAGCAGTATACAAATCAGTCGCCTCAGCAGCAGTCAGGTGGTTACAGTCAGCCGGCTCAGAGCAGTATGCCAGAGCCGATTGATGATTTTGACGATGATATTCCTTTTTAACTCCCCTGACAGGAGAAGAGTTGACCGGCAAGGTTAATTCTTATTATACAAAAGCCTTCGCTTTGCGGAGGCTTTTGCATATGTATGGTTGATGTATTATAAAATTAATAGAAAAACGTGGAGTTACGCTTACTTTCTAAACTATCATGTAGGTAATTACAAAGACCATTCACCGACAGGCTCAGCAATAAAAGCCAAGCCTGCGAGTAATCTGGCCAGACAAGAAAGCGCTGTATGACAAAAAGTTCGATCGTGAAAAAGATCAGTGGCTTATTCAGCAGGTCGCATCGCCGTTCGCATGTCTGTCTGGAAGTCCGTCCTGATGGTGTCGCCTGGGCCGTTGGTTCCGGAGACCTGTCTTCATATTCGGGATTTGAGGAATGCCTTCCTGCAAAACGTGATAGCGCTTTGCAGGCACTCGTAGAAAAATATGGTTGGTCGGGTGCACTGGTAACGCTGGTTCTGCCTTTGGACCAATACCAGGTTTTTCAAATGGAGCGACCAAAAGGTGTTGAAGACTCCGAACTGAATGACGCGCTCAAGTGGAAGCTGAAAGATTTTCTTGATTTTAGCCCCTCCGATGCAGTTTCTGATGTTTTTCCCTTTCCTGAAGATGCCTCTCGCAATCGCGGTGCCCTGGTAAATGTTGTGACTGCACGGCGATCGCTCGTCACTGAGCTTGTGGAGTTGGTCTGGGCATCTGGCATGACGCTGGAGCGAATTGACATCTCAGAGCTCGCCTTACGAAATCTTGTCAGTCGGCTGGATCAGAATAAGCGGGGAGCGGCTCTGGTGCATCTGCGGGAAGGTTATGGGCAAATGGTTGTTTGCCGAGATACGGTTCTTTATCTGTCGCGTCGCCTTGATGTCAGCCTGCAAGATCTTCGGGATGCCAGTCGTCAGGAGGGTGCAATTCAGTCGCTGGCACTTGAAATGCAACGATCGCTGGATTACTACGAAAGCCAGTTGGGCCAGGTTCCCCCCGCGGTCATTCGGCTTGTGGCCCGGGACAGCTCATTACCCATGGCATCTATGCTTGGGGCATATGTAGCCGCAAGTGTGGAAGACTTGGACTGGTCAATGCTCGGTCTTGATGGCGCCACGGATAGCCGATGCCTGCCCGCTATTGGTGCAAGCCTCCCTATTGATGAGGTCGGCGTATGATTCAGCAGGTCAATCTTTATACTCCCGAATTGCGGCCGAAGAAGGAGCGGGTGCAGACAGGCGCGGCTCTGGCGCTTGTCGCTTTGGTTGTTCTGGGGTTGCTGGTAATTAATGGCATCACTCAGTATCAGATTTATCAGCTCAAAGCACGTACCGCCTCTCTCAATCAACAAAATCAGAATCTTGAACAGGCTGTCACGCAGCTATCCGAAGCTGTGCAGGCCCGCCAACCAGACTCAGCAGTACAGGATGCTCTGGATCGTATTACCGATACACTTGGCCGCAGACAACGTCTTTTGAACCGGGTGGAGGGACTGGTGCTCGATAGCAGTGCTGGTTTTTCTTCACAGATGGCTGCTCTGGCAAGACAAATTCCGGATAACGTCTGGCTAACGGGTGTGCGTCTGGATATGCAGAACGCGCAAGTCACCATCGAGGGGCGGGCGAGCTCCGGCGCCTTGGTGCCGGACTATCTGACAAACCTGAGCAATGAGCCGGCTTTTGCTGGCAGAACATTTGGAGCCTTTCGGTTATCGCGGCCGGATAAAGGACAGTGGATTGATTTCCATGTGGCTACTGTGCGTTCTCAGGAGGAGCACTGATGGCAGCGTCAATGCGTGACTCCTTTGATCAGGGCAAGGCTTGGTTCAATGGCCGGCCAGTTCGGGAAAGAATGCTGATTTTGGTGACGGTGCTGGTGTTGGTAGTACTTGTTGGCTGGGAGTTGGCGGTAACACCGGTACTGACTGAACGGCAGCGCCTTGAGAACAGAGAAAGCTCGCTGTTGGTCAGTAGGAACACCCTTCTTGAAAGGCAGCAGGACTTGACTGCGCAACTGGCAACAGACCCCTCGAAGGTCTTGCGCGATCAGCTAAGTATGCGCCAGCAGCTATTAGAAGAACTGAATCAGAGAATTGCGCAAACCACCAGTCAGCTCATTGCCCCGAAGGCCATGGTCGCCTTGCTCCGGGACATGCTTGCGGCGCAGACATCGTTAAAGCTCCAATCGCTTGAGCTGAAAACTCCAACGCCGGTATTTGCTCTCGAGCCATCCGGTATCAAGTCAGATGCTGCCGGGCAGCAGTCTGAAGAGCCGCTTTTATACGCTCATGATGTCGAACTCAAAATTCAGGGTAGTTATCTTGATGTGTTGTTGTATCTGAAGCATCTGGAGACCCTTGATGAACGGCTTGGCTGGGTAATTCTGAAATATGATGCTGCCAACTGGCCTGCCGGGGAGGCAGTTATTCAGGTGCGGACTCTTGGGCTTGAGCCCGCATGGCTTGGAGTGTGATGTGATAATCATGAAAATACCGGAGCCAGCCTTGTTGAGCCGATTGCTTTGCGGGTTGCTGTTGGCAGTCGTAACACAGGCAATTGCACTTGAAGATCCAACACGGCCACCGGGAGCAGGCAGCATACTCTCGCAAGAGCGGCCGTTACCGAGTCTTTCACTCGAATCCATTCTGATCAGTGCAAACCGGCGTGTTGCAGTGATCAATGGGCACGCGAGTGTTGAAGGGCAAGTAATTGATGGCGTCCGGATTCGCAAAATATTTAGCGACCGGGTGGAGGTTATATACGATGGTCGGGTGCGGGTGTTGCATCTGAACAAGCTACCTCAGGTGCGGGGACCCCAATGATAAACAAGCAGGCAGCCATGAATACGATAATGCGTCTGGGAATACTGTTGGTGGTTTTTACACTGGCAGCTTGTAGCAACAACCCTCTGATGCGCACTGCAACAGCAACCTCAACAGATGCGGCTGATGCGATTGAAAACGCAATGGCTGAGGCCGACCGGTCGTCTGTAACCGAAGTGACAGAGCCCGCCCCTCGTACAACTACCTTGCCCGCCGATGTCAGTGCAGCTTTCCTGCCTCCTCTGGCCCGTGATGCTGACTTGGAAGAGCGTTTTGACGTTAATGCCAGCAATATTGCAGCCCAGGGGTTTTTTGAGGCTTTGGTCGAAGGCACCCGATACAACGTGGTGGTTTATCCTGATGTGACGGCAAGCATCAGCTTGCGACTTCGCGATGTTACGGTGCCTGAGGTAATGGATATTGCAGCAGATCTCTACAGCTTGAATATAAGGCGCAACGGTCGCCTGTTTCAGGTGAATGCTGACGGCGTCCAGACAAGAATGTTTCCGATTGATTATCTGGATTTCAAGCGTAAGGGTGGTTCTGAGACCCGTGTCAGCTCAGGGCAGGTGACAAGCTCGGGAAGCAGCAACAATAACTCGGGCAACTTCGGCAGCAATCGAAATAATAGCGGTAATGAAACGCGGAATGTTGTGGGAACAACAATTTCTACGGAAACGGAGTCGGACTTCTGGACTGACATTCGTCAGGCCTTGACGATGATTGTGGGAAGTAGTGAAGGGCGTCAGGTTGTCGTCAATTCCGGTGCCGGGTTAGTTATGGTGAGTGCCGGGGCAAAGGAGCTCACGCTTGTGGAAGAGTACTTGCGCCGAACAGAACTGATCATGCAGCGGCAGGTTATTCTGGAGGCGAAAATACTTGAAATCGGATTAAACGAAAGCTATCAGCAAGGCATTAACTGGTCTGATTTACAGAGTGCGTCATCCATCAAGGGTAGTGATGGTCTTCCTGTTAAATTCACTGCGCAGTCACTCGCCGGGCAAGTCATTCAGCCATCGGATATCGGGGGGCTTTTCTCGGCAACCGTTCGCAACGGCAGTTTTACTGCCCTTATAGAGTTGTTAGGCAATCAGGGTAATGTCCAGATACTCTCCAGCCCGCGAATTTCTACTGTGAATAATCAAAAAGCGGTCATTAAGGTGGGCACAGACGAGTTCTTTGTCACCGATATCGATTTTAATAATAACAACTCTGCAGTTACGGCCAGTGAAAACACCTCCACATCCGTAGAGCTGACGCCCTTCTTTTCTGGTATCTCGCTGGATGTTACACCGCAAATTTCTGAAAGTGGCAGCATCACGTTGCATGTGCACCCTGCAGTCAGTGAGGTGAATGATCAAAAGAAGGTTATCACCATTGGTGACCGGGACGTTACCTTGCCGCTGGCCAGCAGTACGGTCAGGGAAACCGATAGTGTGATCCGTGCCGAAAGCGGACAGATCGTCATAATTGGTGGCCTGATCCAGAACACCAGTGAGGAAAGCAATTCGGCCGTGCCGTTTTTCAGCAAGATCCCGTTAATTGGCGAACTGTTTAAACAGCGTCGGTTTAACTCCAAAAAAAGCGAGCTGGTTATTCTCTTGCGTCCGGTTGTTGCCGAGCCGGCCCGCATGAGTGCTGACATTTCTGCCAGTCGTGAGCGGATGAATGTGCTGCGCGAATTGCTGCAGTCATCAGAAACCATTACGCCACAGCCGGAGAAGGCAAGTCGCTAGCATGTACGAATCCCATTTCGGACTGCAGGAAGCACCGTTCGCATTGACGCCCAACACCCGCTATTTTCTGCGGGCTCCCAGTCATAGTGATGCACTGGAGCTGTTGCTGGTTGCGTTAAGCGAGCGAGAAGGTTTTATTAAGATTACTGGTGAGGTCGGCACTGGTAAAACCCTGCTGTGTCGATTACTGCTCAACGAGCTGGATCAGCAGGCCCGGACAGCCTATATCCCGAACCCACATCTGAGCCCGGATACACTCTATGAAGCTGTTGCTGAAGAGCTGGATGTTAATATCTCAGATTGCACCAATACGCATCAGGTTCTGAAGGCATTGAATGGGCGATTGATAGAGCTGGCCATGGCAAACACGCAGGTAGTTCTGGTGGTTGATGAAGCTCAGGCGATGCCGGAAGAGACCATTGAGGCATTGCGTTTACTGACAAATCTTGAGACGGAAAGTGTGCGGCTTTTGCAGATTGTACTGTTTGGTCAGCCTGAACTGGATGTGATGCTGCAAAAGAACAGCTTACGTCAGCTTCGCCAACGGATTACGTTTCATTATCGCCTTATGCCTTTGGATAAGGCGTCAGTTGCCCACTATATCCGGCATCGCCTGGCACAGGCGGGTTATAACGGCGGAGACTTGTTTTCACCCCGCGCCCTGGGCTTGATCACACGGTCTTCAGGCGGAATCCCCCGGCTGGTTAATATTCTGGCGCACAAGGCGATGTTGGCAGCCTGGGGGGCCGGCGATCGGCAGATAGCCCGGCATCACGTACTGGATGCTATTGATGATACCGAAAGTGTAAGGTCTCCCGGCATGCTTGGGAGGTGGCTATGAGTCTGTTGAACGATGCCCTGCGTGCGGCGGAACAGCGTCAGAATCGACCGGAAATGGCAGCCGCTTATGTTGGGCAAAGCCCTAGTCGACGGAGACCGCGACGCTGGCTGGTTCCGTTTTTGTTTCTGATTATTGCTATTCTGGCTGTCGTTGTGTTTTACGGGTTTTTCAGTCGCGACTCTGGTAATGCACCGCTGATTGAAGTCGCTGTTGCGGATGTAGCAGGCAAGGAATCTGTGCCCCCCCGGAAATCAAACGCTGACAACCAATCGAACGATGCCGAAATACCAAAAGCGGCGAGCGTTGAGGTTGCGCCTCTTCCTGAGCTGCCCATGGCAAGTCTGCCGACAAATACTGTTCAGCCAGCTGGCGCCGGCCGGTCTACGTCTAAAAGCAGGGTAGAAAAAGCGGCGACAACGGCTGAACCGGTACCCGTAACGGAAACTGTATCCGAAGTTTCTGCAATACCTGCGATTAAACAACAACGTGAAACACCCGAAACGGTAGATCTGCGTGCCAGCAGGCAAATATCAAAACTGCTGCAGGTGGGTGATATAGCTGCCGCTGAAGCGCTGATGGGTCAGTTGGAGAAAACCCAGGCTGCTCCGGTCAGCCGTGAAGTTCTGGCCAGGAACCTGTTAATGCAGGGTATGCCGGAGCAGGCCTTACGCTGGTTAGCGGTGGCAGAAACCGACAAGTACCCGGCTTTGAGACTGTTAAAGTCCAGAGGGTTGCTGTCCACTGGGGATTTATCCGGAGCAGTGGCTACCCTGTTGCAGGACGTGCCACCGGTAACCGGCCATATTGAGTATCGGGTCACTCTGGCCACTTTGCTGCAACAGTCTGGTCAGAGCCTGGAGTCTGCCAGACAATGGTCTGCTTTGATTGCCGTTGATGATGGCCGTGCAGCCTGGTGGGTTGGGCTGGCAATTGCATTGGAATCACAGGGGGAAGTCGGCGCGGCTGTGAGAGCCTACGGTCAGGCTGAGCAGTTGCCAGGCCTGTCTCCCTCATTGTCGGATTATGTCCGCGAACGTATGCATAAGCTGCAGGCAGGATAATAATGACGGAACCAAAAAGAAAAATCCGTATTGGTGACTTGCTGGTTCAGAATGATGTTATTACTGAACAGCAGTTAATGACTGCCTTGCAGGAGCAGAAAAGCTCCGGTC
>DATJDA010000278.1:0-24266 GCA_035497695.1 Marinobacter sp.
GCTTGGGCCGTAAATATCCGCATCCAGAATACCCACCTGAGCACCCTCAGCCTGCAGAGCCAACGCCAAATTGACTGCCGTAGTGGATTTGCCAACCCCGCCTTTGCCGGAAGCCACGGCAATAATATTTTTTACGCCACGTACAGAGGGCATGTCTTTCTGAACTTTATAGGAATATATTTTCTGGCTAACCTGAACATCTGCAGTTTCAACATTGACTACCGTCTCCAGCGCATGTTCTACCAACTGCTTTAACGCACCGGCAATGCCCTTTGAGGGGTACGGCAACTCCACCACCAGAGTTACTTTGCCGGCAGTATCCGAGTTCAGTGACTTCACCGCTCCCAGTTCATAAAGATCTTTTTCCAGATAGGGATCTCGGTATTGTCGAACGGCGGCCTCAAGAGCTTGCTGGGAAATCTGTGCCATTGGGTTCTCCGGAACAGGATATGCGGGTTATTAAGGACGAAAACAGGTGATTCGGATGAAAAATATCTGTCTGGAAGGTATCATTTGTGCCCGTTTCTGGCCATACGGAGTCATTATCTGGAGCAAGGCCTGTCGGAACGACTACCCGGGGCTCCATAATTTTACTCCTGTCACCCTCTTATTAATAAAAGGTTCGGATTCACCATGACGCAAGCGAGTTCAAAGCAACAGCGCGATATTCTGGTAACCAGCGCCCTGCCCTACGCCAATGGCCCCATTCATCTGGGCCACCTGCTGGAATACATTCAAACGGACATCTGGGCCCGTTATCAGAAAATGCGCGGCGAGAACTGCTACTACGTTTGCGCAGACGACGCTCATGGCACCGCTATTATGCTCCGGGCCGATCGGGAAGGCATTACCCCTGAGCAGTTGATTGACCGTATTCATGACGAGCACCAGCAGGATTTCAGAGACTTCCACATCCATTTTGATAATTACTACACCACGCACTCGGAAGAAAACCGACAATTCTCGGAATACATTTATCGACAACTTCTGGCCAACGGGCACATCGCGAAGCGTAAAATCACCCAGGCTTACGATCCGGAGAAAAAGCTGTTTCTTGCAGACCGGTTTATCAAGGGCACCTGCCCGAAGTGCAAAGCCGACGATCAATATGGCGATAATTGCGAAGCCTGCGGTGCCACTTACACACCAACCGAGCTGATTAATCCGCGCTCCGCTATCTCTGGTGCGGTACCTGTTGAGAAGGAGTCTGAGCACTATTTCTTCAAACTCCCGGACTTTACTGATTTTCTGACCAAGTGGACCCGCAGCGGCACGTTGCAGCCACAGGTAGCCAACAAGCTTGCTGAGTGGCTGGATGCTGGCCTGCAGGAGTGGGATATAAGCCGTGACGCGCCCTACTTCGGATTTGAGATTCCGGACGCACCAGGGAAATACTTTTATGTCTGGCTGGATGCACCAATTGGTTACCTTGCCAGCTTTAAAAACCTGTGCAAACGGGAAGGCATTGATTTCGAGCATTTCTGGAAAACAGACTCTACCGCTGAGGTCTATCACTTCATTGGTAAAGACATCATCAACTTTCACGCGCTATTCTGGCCAGCCATGTTGCACGATTCCGGTTTCCGGACGCCGACAGCCGTATGGGCGCACGGATTTGTCACGGTAAATGGCAAGAAGATGTCGAAATCCCGGGGCACATTTATTATGGCCCGTACCTATCTGGACCACCTGAACCCGGAATATTTACGTTACTACTTTGCGACCAAGCTGACCGCGAGTATTGACGACATGGACTTGAACCTTGACGACTTCGCGGCTCGGGTGAATTCCGATCTTGTCGGCAAGGTCGTCAACATTGCCAGCCGCAGTGCCGGATTCATCACCAAACAATTCCACGGCAAACTGGGCCAGGTCACCGAGCACGACAAACTGGCGCAATTCATCAATGCTGGCAAGGCCATTGAGGAGTTCTATGAAGCCCGGGAGTTCGGCCGCGCCATGCGCAGAATTATGGAGCTGGCTGACATCGCCAACCAGTATGTAAATGATGAACAGCCCTGGGTAATAGCCAGACAGGAAGGCCAGGAAGACAAGTTACAGGCAATCTGCACCAACGCCCTGAACATGTTCCATCTGCTGATGATCTATCTGGCACCGGTGTTGCCAGAGACGGCCAGAGCATCCGGGAAATTCCTGAATGCGACACTGGATTGGAACGGTAGAGCTCAGCGCCTGGAAAACCACCGTATCAACAAATTCCAACCACTAATGAACCGGGTAGATATGGCTCAGATTGAAAAGATGCTGGAGGCGTCAAAAGACGAAACGCCTGCCGCAATTGGTGAGCCGGCGGCACCTGCAGCCAACCTTGAACCGTTAGCTGAAGAAATAACATTTGATGAATTCGCAAAAACAGACCTGCGAATTGCCAAAATTGTAAAAGCGGAGCACGTTGAGGGCGCAGATAAGCTGCTTCGTCTGACCCTTGATATAGGGCATGGCCAACGCAATGTCTTTGCTGGTATCAAGTCTGCCTATAAGCCCGAAGAGCTGGTGGGGCGCCTTACCGTTATGGTGGCAAACCTGCAGCCCCGAAAAATGAAGTTTGGCATGTCTGAGGGTATGGTCTTGGCTGCAGGGCCTGGTGGTAAGGATATATTCCTGCTTTCTCCCGACTCCGGCGCAACTCCCGGTATGCGGGTGATGTAAACAACGAACAGGGCAGCGCTGTACTGATGACAGAGTATTTACTGATACTGGTGAGCACCATACTGGTGAACAACTTTGTGTTGGTACAGTTTCTCGGGTTGTGTCCTTTTATGGGCGTATCCGGGAAACTGGAAACCGCCATGGGCATGTCTCTGGCCACCACGTTTGTGCTCACCCTGTCATCGGTGTGCAGCTACCTTGTTTACACCTATTTGCTGGCACCTCTGGGCCTGGTATTCCTGAAGACCATCACCTTCATTCTGGTCATTGCGGTGGTGGTTCAGTTCACCGAAATGGTTGTGCGTAAAACCAGCCCTCTGCTTTATCGCGTGCTGGGTATTTTCTTACCCCTGATCACCACCAATTGCGCCGTTCTTGGCGTAGCTCTGCTTAACCTCAACAAAAATAACAACTTTGTCGAATCTGTGCTCTATGGTTTTGGCGCTGCGGTTGGTTTCTCTCTGGTGCTGGTGTTGTTTGCAGCTATGCGTGAGCGCATTGCTGTGGCGGACGTACCTGTGGCGTTTCAGGGTGCAGCCATTGGCATGATTACCGCGGGATTGATGTCGCTGGCGTTTCTGGGCTTCACCGGGCTGGTTACCATCTAGTGGAGGCACCGTTGCTATGTCAATAATGTGGACAAGCATCCTTATTGCCATTCTCGCCTTGCTTGGCCTTGCTCTGGTATTTGGCGCGGTACTGGGTTTTGCAGCAGTGCATTTCAAGGTTGAGGGTAATCCTCTGGTTGATCAGATCGATTCACTGCTGCCACAAACTCAATGCGGCCAGTGTGGCTTCCCCGGATGCCGCCCTTATGCGGAGTCTATTGCTAACGGTGGCCCAATTAACAAGTGCCCACCCGGTGGTGAGTCGACCATCAAGGCACTTGCTGCCCTGCTGGATATAGAGCCACAGCCGCTGGATGCAGAACACGGCGTTGAGCAGGCCAGGCGGGTTGCGGTCATTCGGGAAGATGAGTGCATCGGTTGTACAAAATGTATTCAGGCATGTCCGGTTGATGCCATTCTTGGCTCAGCCAAGCACATGCACACGGTTATCGGAACTGAATGCACCGGCTGCGATCTTTGCGTTGAACCCTGCCCGGTTGACTGCATTGATATGGTGCTTCTGGAGCCGGATATTCGCGACTGGGGCTGGTCTGCTCCAAAACCTGGAATCATCGCGTCTGATCGCAAGGGAGCCGATACCTGATGACTCAGATATGGGATTTCCCAGGTGGTATTTATCCACCGGAAAACAAGCTGTTATCTACCGCTTGCCCAATTCGCAATGCCGGCATTCCGGAGCTTTTGATACTGCCCTTGCAGCAGCACATTGGTGCGCCAGCCGAAACCATTGTCGCCGCGGGTGATCGGGTACTTAAAGGCCAGAAGCTGGCAGATGCAGCCAGTGGAAAGGGAGTGCCCGTTCACGCACCTACCTCTGGAATCATTGACGGCATAGTGCAGTTACCCGTTCCGCACCCTTCCGGTATGAGCGACTGGTGCATAGTGCTGAAACCAGACTTTCACGATGAGTGGATGCCTTTACAGCCAGCCAGCAATTATCGCGAGCTGGAACCTGAGCTGGTACTGGAGCTGATTCATGAAGCCGGAATCTCTGGTATGGGGGGTGCCGGATTTCCAACAACTATAAAACTTAAACAGCCCGACGGTCGTAGCATTCACACTCTGATACTAAATGGTGCCGAGTGCGAGCCCTATATTACCGCCGATGATATGACGATGCGGGAAAGAGCCGACAGTGTTATAGCAGGTCTGCAGGTTATGACCTGGCTTCTTCGTCCGGAGCGTTGCCTGATCGGCATTGAGGATAACAAGCCTGAAGCCATTGCAGCCATGCGCGCGGCCATTACCAACACGCAAATCGAGCTGGTGGTTATGCCAACCAAATACCCGTCCGGCGGTGAGAAACAAATTATTCAGATTCTCACTGGCAAGGAGGTTCCAAGCGGCGGAATTCCAGCCGACATAGGCGTAATGTGCCAGAACATCGGTACTGCTGTAGCTGTCTCCCAGGCCATATTTGAAGGCAAGCCACTCATTTCACGAGTGATAACCATTACCGGAGACACCGTACAGGAGCCAGGCAACTTTGATACCTTACTTGGCACACCCGTTGAGTACATGCTGAACCGTGCGGGCGTATCGATGAATGAGGTTCACCGTCTTGTGCTGGGTGGGCCAATGATGGGCTATACGCTGCACACGGCCAAGGTTCCGCTGATTAAAACCAGCAACTGCATCATTGCTGCCTCCTCCCGCGAACTTCCTGACCCACCACCGGAGCAGCCCTGTATTCGTTGTAGCTTGTGTGCCGATGTTTGCCCAATGGAACTGCTGCCCCAGCAACTTCTCTGGCATGCAAAAGCATCTGAATTTGAAAAGGCAGAACATCTGAATCTGTTTGACTGCATCGAATGTGGCGCATGTTCTTATGTGTGCCCAAGCTCTATTCCGCTGGTGCAATATTATCGCTATGCCAAGGATGAAATTCGCTCCCGGAAAGCAGAGCAACGAAAAGCTGATCGTGCGCGGGAGCGCTTTGAAGCCCGACAGAACCGGTTACTTCGGGAACAGGAAGAGAAAGAGCTGCGACGCAAGGAACGGGCGCAAGCGGCGGCTGAAGTCCAGGCGAAGAAAGAGGCTGATGCCCAGAGCGCTGGCACTGAAGGTCACCCTATCGATGAGCGCGCCGCCAAAGCGGCTCTGGTAGCACAGGCTCTGGCTCGCAAGAAAGCCAAGGCGAACAAGGTGGTGCCTCCTGCGCACGGAACAGATAACACCTGACCCCATTAACCAATCGTATTCAGGCCCGACATTCATGGCACTTGTTCAACAATCGTCACCCCATACCCACAGGGCTCGGCCAACATCGCGAGTCATGCTCTGGGTAATTGTGGCTACCTTGCCCGGATTGCTGGCTCTGACGCTATTTTTTGGCTGGGGTAATCTGATCAATGTTATCTGGTGTGTGGCCATCGCTATGGCATCGGAAGCCGCCATTTTACAACTGCGAAAAAAGCCAGTCCGATTTTTTCTGAACGACAACACAGCCGCTGTCACTGGCCTGCTTCTTGGCCTTGCCCTGCCACAACTCACACCTTTTTGGGTCTCTGCTATCGCGGTTATTTTTGCCATTGTTGTCGCCAAGCAGTTGTATGGAGGGCTAGGCTCAAATCCGTTCAATCCGGCTATGGTCGGATACGCTTTGGTATTGATTTCATTCCCGGTTGCACTGACCACAAACTGGGCTGCTCCCTCACTGTTATGGGAGGGCGCACCCGGATTTGGTGAAACCCTCTCTACCTTTGCTTCAACCGGGCAAACAGCCGTTGATGGCTGGACCATGGCAACGCCACTGGATGAATACAAACACAAGATCGCCACCCACACCGCAGAGGAGGTTCTACAGCACGCCACGTTTGGCGGAGGCATAGCCAGGGGTTGGGAGTGGGTGAATGCAGCGTTTTTCATGGGTGGTTTACTACTGATTTATCTTCGCATTATCAGCTGGCACATTCCTGTGAGCTTTCTTGCCGGCCTGATCGTGATGAGCCTGGCCTTCGGTACCAATCCGGATCAGTACACGCCGGTAAGCCTGCATTTGTTGGCGGGCGGCACCATGCTGGGCGCCTTTTTTATTGCCACAGACCCGGTTACTGCTGCAACAAGTCGCCAGGGAAAACTTATCTACGGGGCGGGTATTGGCATTCTTGTTTATCTCATTCGTACCTGGGGTAACTATCCGGATGCCGTCGCATTCAGTGTCCTGTTAATGAACTTTGCGGTGCCTTTTATCGACTACTACACACCGCCAAGAACCTACGGACACCCCAAAGCCCGCCGGGGCGCACCCGACCGGAACCTGAGGTAAGCTATGACCACACTTGCCCGCTCCATTCGTAAAAGTGCTATAGGCCTTGGCCTGTTTGCTGTCGTTACTGGCGGTGTTATTGCCGTTACCCAGGCGTTTACGAAAGATCGAATTCAGGAGCAAATCGCCCGTGCCGAAGCCAGCGCACTGCTTGAGATCATTCCTGAACAAACCCATGACAACAACCTGCTGAAAGACACCGTGCAGCTTCCCACCAGTATTGCCCTGGCTAACAATGAACCAGTCACTGTCTGGGTTACCCGCCTGGGTGAGCAACCTACGGGCTTCATCATGCCCATCGTTGCTCCAGATGGCTATTCAGGTGATATCCGGCTACTTGTAGGGCTAAACACAGAAGGCGACGTGTTGGGTGTGCGGGTAACCAGTCATCGGGAGACACCGGGGCTGGGGGATCGCATTGAACTCAAAAAGTCAGACTGGGTTCTGAGTTTTGACGGCCGGTCATTGGGAGAGCCACCCTACCAGGCCTGGAATGTGAAAAAAGATGGCGGGCAATTTGATCAGTTTACCGGTGCTACTATTACTCCAAGAGCCATCGTTAGAGCTGTCCAGAAAGCTCTGATCTATTTTCATAAGAACCGGGAGGAAATCCTGAAGCGCCTCAATGAACCACCCCTGCTTCAGAATGCGCCTCTTGCGTCTGCAATCATCACCAGCGGGTTAGTGCACTCGGAGTATTCGTAGCTATGGCCACAAAAACTTCCAGAGAAATCATACGTGATGGACTTTGGACCAATAACCCTGCGCTGGTTCAGGTACTTGGGCTGTGCCCACTACTGGCCGTTACCAGTACGGTTGTTAACGCCATTGGCCTGGGTGTTGCCACACTTATGGTTCTCATGGGCTCGAACCTGGCCGTATCGCTGATTCGTAACTTTGTCAGCGAGTCTGTCCGGCTTCCTGCTTTCGTCATGATCATTGCCTCATTTGTTACCTGTGCTGAGTTATTGATGCAGGCCTATACCTATGAGTTGTATCAGATTCTGGGCATATTCATTCCATTGATCGTTACCAACTGTGCCATTCTGGGACGGGCAGATGCCTTTGCTTCACGAAATGCTCCGGGGCCAGCACTGCTCGATGGCGCCATGATGGGCCTGGGCTTTCTACTGGTTCTGATGGTATTGGGCGGTATGCGGGAGTTGATAGGCCAGGGAACCCTTTTTGCCGATATGAACCTGCTTCTTGGCCCTATGGCAACGGACTGGGTAATACGTCCCTTCGACAATTACCCGAATATGCTATTTATGGTTTTGCCACCAGGCGCCTTTGTTGGCCTCGGCCTTCTTATTGCTCTCAAAAATGGCATGGATAATCACCTTTTGCAACGCAAGAAAGCTGCAGAACCCACTCCCGTGCCCTCCGGGGGCAAGCGGGTACGGGTAACAGGCAACATCTCCTGATTTAAAATGAGGTACGTTTACAGCAAATGAACAAGCAGAAGCGGACGGAGATCTTTACCCGGCTGAGGAATGAAAACCCAAACCCCAAAACGGAACTGAATTACTCCACACCTTTTGAATTGTTGGTGGCGGTTATTCTTTCGGCCCAGGCCACAGACGTGGGTGTGAATAAAGCAACCGCTAAACTTTATCCTGTTGCTAATACCCCTGAGGCGATTCTCGCCTTGGGAGTAGACGGATTGAAGGATTACATTAAAACGATTGGCCTGTTTAACACCAAGGCTGAAAACGTCATTAAAACCTGCCGGTTGTTGATCGAAAACCACAACAGCCAGGTGCCGGACACCCGCGAGGAGCTTGAGGCCCTGCCCGGAGTTGGGAGAAAAACAGCAAACGTTGTCCTGAATACCGCATTCGGGCAAGTTGCGATGGCGGTAGACACTCATATTTTTCGAGTATCTAACAGAACCGGTATTGCTCCGGGCAAGAACGTGTTGGAAGTTGAAAAGAAGCTGTTGCGGCTAGTACCCAAAGAATTCTTGCTGGACGCCCATCACTGGCTAATACTTCACGGCCGTTACGTGTGCGTAGCCCGCAAGCCAAAATGCGGTGCGTGTCTTATTGAAGACTTGTGTGAATTCAAACACAAGACAGAATACCTTTAATTCAGCAGCGGACTATCTGTTTACAATCAAAAACGCCGGCGATGATACGCCGGCGCTTTGAAAAGGAATTACCCGGACAAGTCAGCCTTTGCCCAGCATTTCTTTTTTCAGACTTTTCTGAGCCGGCTTGTCGGACAGCCAGATACCAAACAGTGCTTTCTTGAAGTTCAGATCACCAACGGTATCTTTCAATTCGCCATTCTTGAGAACCTGTACGCCCTCGCCAGGTACATAAACCAGATCAAAAACATCGCCCTCTTTGATCTCGTCTTTGAACACACCCATAAACTGGTCTATTTCGCCCTGAATAGGTGCCATGTTGCCGTCTGTAGACGCTTTGAAGCCGTCAAGAGTTGCTTCAGTCATGCGTTCGCTGGTAATCATTCCAGAGATGATATGCAGAGTAATTGCCTGGGGCTCATCGGCAGCAATAACAGCCTCGCCGTTATCAGTAGACTCAGGCAGATACAAACCACCAATATAAAGATTAATAAACCACTTTGAACGAGTACCGGCACCGTTAAGCGTCAGGTCGGAGCCCATTACGGAGTAGGTTTCAGGAACGTCCACCCCCCCTATTGTTACGGCGGCCGCCGGAGCAGATAAGGCCATAGCCAGTATCAGAGAGGCGAAGCCACTTGAGAGAGCCTTCATCATAGTCCTTTCCTTTCGATCATTATTATTGAGTGTTTCATTCGTTTACCGAGGCACGACACCCTTATCCCGCCCGGCTGGCCCATTCTAACAAGGACAAGGGTTAGCAAGGCGCAACCTGGTTCTCATTTGCGAAGATACTAAAACAGAAAAGCCGGCCAAATTTCCAGGCCGGCTTTTACGATTGGGTCTTCAGAAAAACTCAGTTAAATAACAGACTTCCCGACAACCCTTCCTTCTCCAGAATTTCTCGCAACCGACGCAATGCCTCAACCTGAATCTGGCGCACCCGCTCTCTGGTCAGGTTGATTTCCTGGCCCACCTCTTCAAGCGTACTTATCGGGTAGCCTCTCAAGCCAAAACGGCGTGACAGGACTTCCTGTTGCTTATCACTAAGCTGATCAATCCACTTATCAAGACAAGAGCACATGTTGTCGTCTTGCAGTAAATCTGCAGGATCTGATGCGCCTTCGTCGGCAACGGTATCCAGCAGGGATTTTTCGCCCCCGGCACCAATAGGGGTATCCATGGAGGCAACCCGTTCATTGAGGCGAAGCATGCGCTCAACGTCTGCAACCGGCTTGCCAACCTTGTTGGCAATATCTTCAGCCGAGGGCTCATGATCTAACTGCTGAGTCAGTTCGCGGGCGGCCCTCAGGTAGAGATTCAGTTCCTTCACAACATGTATTGGTAACCGGATTGTTCGGGTTTGGTTCATTATGGCCCGCTCAATGGTCTGACGGATCCACCAGGTAGCATAGGTGGAGAACCGGAATCCACGCTCCGGGTCAAACTTCTCGACAGCCCGGATAAGGCCCAGATTACCCTCTTCAATCAAGTCCAGTAAGGTCAGGCCTCGGTTTACATATCTCCGTGCGATCTTAACAACCAGGCGGAGGTTGCTTTCAATCATGCGTTTCCGGCCCGACTCCTCGCCCTTGCGGGCCAGCCGGGCAAAATAGACTTCTTCTTCGGGAGTTAAAAGTGGCGAAAAGCCAATTTCATTAAGATAAAGCTGAGTGGCATCCATCTGCTTGGAGCTGGAAAAGTAGCGCCCCTGGGCCGGGATTCTTTCTTCGGTTTCCTTCATCGCTGACTTCTTTTCAGCGGCCTCCTCGGCTTGTAACTGCTCCTCGGAATCTTCTATATCCTCTATACGATCAATGATGGTAATTTCTTGTTCTTCATACATATTTTGCCCCGCCTCTCAATAATCCTGGGTGTATCGTCCGAGACTTCTTATTATTACGGACCTTTTTTACCACATTACTTTTCAGGACATTTCTGGTTGGCCGACTACCGTCATAGCCATTTTTTATTGTTATCTCAAAGACAGCTTTCAGTGCCTGCCAGCCTGCAGAGACCCGCTCTGCTTTTGTCGTGATTTCGCTAACGCGGCGGCAAATACTGGATGGGATCAACCGGATTGCCATTCTTGCGAATTTCAAAATGCAACATCGGCCGTTCAACACCACTGCTACCCAGTTCTGCGATCACCTGACCGGCTTTTACGTTTTCTCCTTCCTGTACCAAAATTTTCCGGTTGTGGGCATACGCACTCAAGTAGTGCTCATTATGGTTCACAATAATCAGATTACCGTACCCCAGCAACCCATTTCCTGCGTAAACCACACTTCCATTTGCTGCTGCTCTGACACCATCCCCGGCTTTGCCGGCAATATCAATACCTTTATTGACTTTTCCCGATGTTGAATAACCAGCAATTACAGTGCCAACATGTGGCCATCGCCAATTAATCTGTGCCACTGTCTGGGTCTGATTGTTAAGAGGCACACCCTTTTGAGGGCTACGGGTAACCACTGGTCTGGTGGTTGATTTGGGTGTTTGCACGGGGGCTTTAGGATGAGTTCTGCCTGAAGACGCAACCGGTGCTCTGGTCGATTGCTGCGAAGGCTGGCCAGCTACTATTTTTCCACGGCGATCCAGGCGCAAAACCTGGCCTGCTTTCAAGTGCCAGGGCGGCCCGATGCCATTGGCATTACCAAGCTCCCGATAATCCCGGCCATAGCGCCAGGCAATGCCATACAAGGTTTCTCCTGGCCTCACAACATGGCTGCCCCAGTACACGGGTGGGTTGTAAAGGTCGTCTTGATATATGGCGCTGGTATTGCAGCCACTTAACAAAAAATGTGCGAACAGAAGTAACGTGCCCAGCCGAAGATTCCTGGTTTTAAAAGCACAAAGGGGAACGTAAGCACCAAAAGGGAACCGCGAAGAGGCCGGCCAGGCGGCATTGAATAGCCCACGCAAGAGTTTCACAAGAATAAAGCTGGCTCAGTTATAAAAAATCTGTATAAAGCGCCGGTAACCGGAAGCGCTTTCTAAGGTATCAAAAGTAACTTCTTAATATATTGCATATTTTATGATCGAATCCAAGTTACCTTCTGGTCTTTTTTGTTACCACCCGAAACACCACTTTGTGCGCCAGGTAACACTTTTGCACTTTCTTTCTGCCTCTATGGCTACCCACGCTTCTTCTGATACCGGTAATTAACCCACTCGATGAACAAGACAACTGCAAAACCCGCAACTGCCATTCCAAGTGCGGTCAGTATCCGGGGATCATGGCCGGTCAACTCGGCAAATGACAATGGACTAATGCTGACTTCACTCAAGGGTACCTGCTCACCCGCGCTGTTAGTGCGCCAGCCAAGAACACTTTTCCAGGGCCAGACCTTATTAAGAGCACCAATCATAAAGCCGGTCAGAACCGCCAAAACCAAGTCATGAAAGCGGTGAAAAGCCCAGGTGATCAGCCGGGCAACAGACAACAATCCAACGACACAACCCGCCATGAAAAGCAGCAGAACACCGACATCCATCGATTTTATTGCAGCGAGTACCGGTGCATACATGCCAATAATCACCAGAATGAAACTCCCTGAAATGCCTGGCAAAATCATTGCACAGATTGCGAGAGCGCCCGCTCCGAAAAATGCGAGGGCCGAAGGAGTAATCGCGGTTGCCGACAGAGTTGTAATCCACCATGCCACAACAACACCAAACACCAGAGGCACAAAAAGCGATAACCGATAATTATTAATCTGGCGGCCAACATGCCAGACCGAGGCTAAAATAAGACCAAAGAAAAAGCTCCAGATCATTATCGGATACTGGGCCAGAGCGAAGCTGATAGCGGATGCAAGGGTAACTACGCTGGTCAGAATGCCAGCCAGGAGACAGACCAGAAAGGTGCCATCAACCGTGTGCCAGAACAGCTTGATTTGCCCCCGGAACAGATTACGGATAACAGCAGCAGGAATGGCGCTGATCGCTTGAAGAAGCCGAAAATAAATACCCGTAATAAACGCGATAGTGCCGCCAGATACGCCAGGCACTATGTCTGCTGCTCCCATGGCAACACCACGAATAAATACCGGGATCATGCGTTGCTCAGAAGCGGCGCTCAACGGACAACCCCACCCAGTAATGGCACAAATTTAACAGGCTCAAGCTCCTGATAATCAAACTGATCTCCCCGACGGATCACTTCTACCAACACCTGGTCTTCCTCACCCACCGGAGCGATGAGAACACCGCCATCAGCAAGCTGAGCCAGCAGCTCAGCCGGTATTTCGATAGGCGCTGCAGTCACAATAATGCCATCAAATGGGCCACGATCAGGCCAGCCCATACCGCCATCAGCATGTTTTAGCAGGACATTACGAATATTAAGCTGGCGCAACCTCTCTCTGGCCCGATCCTGTAGCGGTTTGATTCGTTCAACACTGTAAATCTCATCAAATAAGCGCGCCAGAACGGCCGTCTGATATCCAGATCCGGTACCAAGCTCAAGTACACGAGAAGGCTTGTGAGCCAATAAAAGCTCGGTCATCCGGGCAACAATGTAAGGTTGGGATAAAGTCTGCCCGTAACCAATGGGAAGGGCCGTATCTTCATACGCCCGGTGGGACAGCGCCTCATCAAGAAAGATGTGTCTGGGCACTTCGCCGATGATATCCAGTACCCGGCCGGACTCAATTCCAGCTTCGACCAGGCGCTGCACCAGGCGCATCCTGGTGCGTCTGGAAGTCATCCCTATACCTTGAAACCCCTCACTCATGGCTGCAGCCCCGGGGAGCTGACACCGTCATCACTGGGTAATAGAATCCGCACACCACTCTCCGCTAATCTTCATGTTTCTTATGTTGGCCGAGGCTTATGTCCTCAAGCTCAAATATGTCACTCAAAATCGTTGTGGCGTACTGCCCCGGGGTCAGAAAGAAAGCCAGCTCCAGACAATTATCCTTCGGCCATGTCCACTTCAATTCACCAGGCCGGGAAATTAATGACCGGCGCTCAGGCTTCATGCGGGTTGCTGAAAACAGCCGGACAAACTCCGGTGTTTGCCCGACAATGCCACGCTCTAATTCTGCCAGACTCCCGCCCGCACTGGTTCCTCCATCACCCCACAAGGGGCCCGTAGGAACTGTCTCACCGGCCAGCCCAGGCTCCCCGTCGATCAGCGACAACCAGCTTTTATCATTAATCCGGCAAGCAAGCACCTCGTTAAATAACCAGGAACGTGCAGCCGAAAAATACATCGCGCTTTTTGAGGCGTCTCCGGCAGCCGGTCTTTTCCCTTTACGCCCTCGCCCACCCGAACGCCCACGAGCACCCATAGCCGCAGGGTTCATAGTCGCGGCCCGATCAAGATTGCCACCATCAATACCAAATCTTTGGGGGCCGAAGTAATTAGGCGCGCCCTGGGCTTTCAGGCGATTTAACGCGTTATCAATATCTGTCCTGCTTCCCGCAATGTCTCTGAGAGTAATGACAAAATGATTACCCCGGTGATCGCCCCGGCGAAGCTTTCGAGAGTGGCGGTACGACGATAACACCGGCCAGCGCGCAGACACCTCAGCAATAAATGCGCTGTCTTCGGCCTCCTGACCCGGCCTGTACAGGCTAAACCACTGACGGGTTACCGCATGGCGGTCTTTCAAGCCACAAAAACCAACATCAAACGACCTGCAACCAGATAAAACCGCCAGTTCGCGAGCTACATACTCGGTATTGTCACCTGTTTTCTCCAGGTACAGACAAAGATGCTCGCCACCTCCGGGCGCTGCCTCTTGCCCCAGGTTTTCCGGAAAGCCTTCAACCTCTTCACTAACCCGGAAATCATCTGGACAGGATTTCAGCTTGCCCGCGGCAATGCGAGCACCTCCTGACACCGGCCAGTCCAGTCGCCATTGGCTACCATTGGGTGTGTCGGCCATCAGAATGCAGGCTTCAGAAGACAAACTGCCTGGCAGGCGATACCCTCATTACGGCCAATGAATCCCAACCTTTCACAGGTTGTTGCCTTAACACTGACACGATTTACCGCGATGCCCAGATCTTCAGCGATATTCAGACGCATAGACTCAATATGTGGAGCCATCCGGGGTGCCTGGGCAATAATAGTCGTATCGACATTGAGCACGGCATAACCTTCGTCGTGAATTCGCGCCATAACCCGCCGCAACAAATCCCGGCTATCGGCGCCTGCCCATTCATCACTGGTGTCCGGGAAAAAATGGCCAATATCACCAAGGGCCATTGCACCGAGCAAAGCATCCGCCAGAGCATGCAGCAAAACATCGCCATCAGAGTGAGCTTTCAAACCCTGACTGTGCGGTATGGAAATACCTCCAAGTGTAATCGCATCACCATCGCCGAAGGCGTGAACATCAAAGCCCTGACCAATTCGCATAACATACCCCGGGAACTTCAGAAATATTCAGATCCGGCTGAGAATAAACCCAGCCAGTTCAAGATCAGCAGGCACGGTGATTTTGATGTTATCTGGCCGGCCTTCCACCAGAGCCGGCATATTACCGGAAAACTCCATCGCAGAGGACTCATCCGTTACCGTTTGCCCATTTTTCAGCGCTTGCTCCAGTGCAGTAACCAGCATGGAATAGCGAAACATCTGAGGCGTCAGCGCACGCCATAACGAACGTCGATCGACCGTTTCGACAACCTCCGGCAGCAGACCCTGAGCCGCTCTTTTAAGCGTATCTGGAACAGGAGTTGCCAGAAGCCCGCCAACCGGATGATCTGCCAGGGTTGACACAAGGTTTGCCAAATCGGCCGGATGGACACAGGGGCGGGCAGCATCGTGAACCAACACCCAGTCATCTGCCCGAACCTGTCCTGCCAATGCATGCAAAGCGGAAAGCACTGAATTTGCCCGTTCGACACCACCATGGCAAGTCTGAACACGATCATCTTTACTGGCATTTGTATCTGGCCACCACTGATCCGCAGCATCCAGCGGAACCATGCAACCCGCGAACAAACCGGAGCCCAGCAAACGGGAAATCGTAATATCCAGAATAAATTGACTATTAATGCGGAGATATTGCTTCGGACACTCAGCTTCCATACGTTGCCCAATGCCGGCAGCGGGAACGATCAACCAGTGTTTTGCTTGGGTCATGAGAGGTTCGCACTTAGCCTGGAGAGTGGCAGGAAAGTCCTTTTCAGGACTGTCTGTGGCCATGGATGGCCACAGTCAAGCGCCACAGCGATGTGTTTACAGCGTGTCCCGGAAAGGACTTCCCTGCCGCTCTGAACTCCCCGCTCAATTATCAACAACAAGGAAAAAAGTTTCACCCTCACGAATCAACCCAAGATTCATTCTGGCCCGCTCTTCCACAGCCCCCTGTTCGTTACGCAGATTACGAACCTCTGCATAAAGCTGCTCACTCCGGGCTGCCAGATCTGCATTCTCGGCACGCTGCTCGGCAATCGATTTATCCAGCGACCACACTTGCGCAAAACTGCCTTCCCCAACCCACAGGCGAACCTGCAGCAGGAGAATAAGAACAACCATAATGGTCCAAAGCAACTTCATGCAGATTCCGTTCGGTATTTGCGGGTCAAAAGTTTATGCCTGACGCTGAGTATAGACCTTAGAGTGGATTAGCAACAAGTTCTTCTAACCGACTGTGTGAAAAGGCCATCGCACCCTGATTTCTTAACCAGGATGCGATGGCCTTCACATGATTTCTGCCGCAATTATAAGCATTACGACTCAAAATAAAAGGACTCGGATTAACCCTGACCCTTAATTTCGCTCAGTCCACGATAAGGCGCTTTACCCTTCAAGGCCTCCTCAATACGCAGAAGCTGATTGTACTTGGCTACACGATCAGAACGACACAGGGAGCCAGTCTTGATCTGGCCCGCACAGGTAGCAACGGCGAGGTCGGCAATGGTGGTATCTTCAGTTTCACCAGAGCGGTGCGAAATAACCGCGGTAAACCCGGCATCCTGAGCCATCCTGATGGCATCCAGCGTTTCGCTCAGGCTACCAATCTGATTGAACTTGATCAGAATGGAGTTACCCACACCTGTGTCGATGCCGCGCTTCAAAATTTTGGTGTTGGTGACAAACAGGTCATCACCGACCAACTGTACTTTGTTACCGATCTTGTCGGTCAGTATCTTCCAGCCATCCCAGTCGCTCTCGTCCATGCCATCTTCAATAGACACAATCGGGTAGCGATCAGCCAGACCGGCCAGATAATCCGCAAAGCCCGCAGAATCATAGCTCTTGTTCTCACCTGCCAGAACGTACTGGCCATCTTTGTAAAATTCCGAAGCCGCGCAATCCAAAGCCAGGGTAATATCGGTGCCCAGCTTGTAACCTGCCTTTTCAATGGCTTCTTTGATAACCGCCAGCGCAGCTTCGTTGGAAGGCAGATCCGGAGCAAAACCACCTTCATCGCCCACCGAAGTGCTCAAGCCTTTTGCCTGTAATACTTTTTTCAGAGTGTGGAAGATTTCCGCACCAATCCGCAGTGCCTCACTAAAGCTTTTGGCAGCCACTGGCTGAATCATAAACTCCTGAATATCCACGTTGTTATCGGCGTGCTCGCCACCATTCAGGATGTTCATCATTGGCACCGGCATGCTATAACGCCCGGATGTGCCATTCAGATCAGCGATATGCTCATACAAAGGCTTGCCTAATGAGCAAGCTGCGGCTTTGGCCGCTGCCAAAGATACCGCCAGAATGGCGTTTGCACCCAGATGGGCTTTGTTTTCGGTACCATCCAGCTCCAGCATAATGTTATCCAGCGCCCGCTGGTCTGCTGCATCTTTGCCTTTCAGGGCTTCACAGATTTTGCCGTTAATTGCCTCAACCGCTTTCAGTACGCCCTTCCCCAGATAGCGGGATGCATCGCCATCGCGCAACTCCAGCGCTTCGCGCGAGCCCGTAGAGGCACCAGAGGGTGCGCAGGCACGCCCAAGGGAACCGTCTTCCAGAATCACATCGGCTTCTACAGTGGGGTTACCGCGGGAATCCAGAACCTCGCGGGCTTTAATGTCAGCGATCTTGGTCATCTACAAAATCTCCAGGTTTTCAATTACAAAGGTTGTTAATAAAATTTGGTCAAAAACAAGTTCGTGCAAAAGAGAACGGGAACGACTAATAGTCTTTTGCGCAGCTCTAAAACCTTCTATATAACGCGAAAACCGCCAATCAGGCGGTATTGATAGGTTTAAAGCTTTTCACCAGGTCATCAATAGCTTTCACGCGCTGAAGGAACGGCTCCAACTGGCTTAACCGTAGTGCGCATGGGCCGTCGCACTTGGCTTCATCCGGATTCGGGTGGGCCTCAAGAAACAAGCCTGCCAACCCCTGAGACATACCCGCCAACGCAAGCTCTGTTACCTGCGCCCTGCGGCCACCGGCTGAATCCGCGCGCCCGCCAGGCATTTGCAGTGAATGGGTTACGTCGAACATAACCGGCACATTCATTGATTTCATTATGCCAAAGCCCAGCATGTCGACAACAAGGTTGTTATAACCAAAGCTGCTGCCACGTTCGCACAGGATAACCTTATCGTTCCCGGCTTCTTCAAACTTGGTAATAATGTGCCGCATTTCCTGTGGCGCCAGGAACTGGGCTTTCTTGATATTGATCACTGCCCCGGTCTTTGCCATAGCAACCACCAGATCTGTCTGGCGACTCAGGAAAGCCGGCAACTGAATAATGTCACACACTTCTGCGGCAGGTGCGGCCTGCTCTGGCTCATGAACATCGGAAATAATCGGCACGCCGAATTTGCTTTTGATATCAGCAAGTATCTGCAAACCTTTATCCAGTCCGGGCCCGCGAAATGAATGCACCGATGAGCGATTGGCTTTATCGAAAGACGCCTTGAAAACATAGGGAACAGACAGTTTCCGGCAAACCTCGACGTAAGTCTCAGCAACTTCGAACGCGAGCTCGCGAGACTCAAGTACGTTCATTCCGCCAAATAACACAAACGGCATATCGTTGGCGATGTTGATGCCCGATACACTAACGGTGCTCTGTGCCATGCTCAGGATTCCTTCTTACGGGCAAGGGCCGCCTCAATAAAACCTTTGAACAAGGGGTGTCCGTCTCTGGGCGTGGAGGTAAACTCCGGATGGAACTGACAGGCCACAAACCAGGGATGATCATCCACCTCAATAACCTCTACCAGCCGGCCATCCGTAGAGCGCCCGGAAATTTTCAGGCCTGCGGCCTCCAGCTTCGGAAGAAAATGATTGTTCACTTCGTAACGGTGACGATGGCGCTCACGAATGGTCTTTTTACCGTAGCAGTTTGCAATGGTAGAACCCTCGGTCAATATGCAGTCCTGTGCACCCAGGCGCATGGTACCGCCCATATCAGACTCATCTGTACGCTCTTCACGCTCGCCGCTTGAGTCCAGCCATTCCGTGATTAAACCAATGACCGGCTCCGCACTGTGTTCGCGAAATTCGGTGCTATGGGCATCTTTCAGGCCAGCCACATTACGGGCGTATTCGATAACAGCCACCTGCATGCCGAGACAGATGCCAAGATAGGGTACTTTGTTTTCACGGGCATACTGAACCGTGCGGATTTTCCCTTCAACTCCCCGCGCGCCAAAGCCACCAGGAACCAGAATTGCATCCGCTTTTTCCAGCACACGAGTACCATCACGCTCAATATCTTCAGAGTCAATGTATTCGATATTGACCTTGGTACGAGTTTTGATACCACCGTGCAACAACGCTTCGATCAGTGATTTATAGGCGTCGAGCAACTCCATGTATTTACCAACCATGGCGATGGTTACTTCACCTTGTGGGTGCGCCAGAGACTCAGTAACTTTGTCCCACTCACTCAAATCTGCGGGGCGTGCATCCAGACCAAAGCGCTCAACAACCAGTTGGTCCAGCCCATACCCATGCAGCATACGGGGTATCGCATAGATCGACTTGGCGTCTTGCAGTGGAATAACTGCCCGCTCTTCTACGTTGGTGAACAGTGAGATTTTACGGCGAGAACTGATATCCACTTCATGCTCGGAACGGCAAAGCAGAATATCTGGCTGCAAGCCTATGGAGCGCATTTCCTTAACGGAATGCTGGGTTGGTTTGGTTTTGATTTCACCAGCGGTAGCAATATACGGCACCAGAGTCAGGTGCATAAAAAGTGCGCGCTGGGGGCCAACCTCAACTCTGAGCTGCCGGCATGCCTCAAGAAACGGGAGTGATTCAATGTCTCCCACGGTACCGCCAATTTCAATCAGGGCGACATCAACGCCCGCCGCGCCTTCTACAATCCGGCGCTTGATTTCATCGGTGATGTGGGGAATAACCTGCACCGTGCCACCCAGGTAATCGCCGCGGCGCTCCTTGCGAATGACTTCTTCGTATACCCGACCGGTGGTGAAGTTGTTACGACGGGTCATGGGTGTGCGGATAAACCGCTCATAATGACCCAGATCCAGATCTGTTTCTGCGCCATCTTCGGTGACAAATACCTCACCGTGCTGAAATGGGCTCATGGTACCCGGGTCTACGTTAATGTATGGGTCCAGCTTGAGGATTGTAACCTTCAGGCCTCGTGCCTCAAGGATCGCAGCCAGTGAGGCTGAGGCGATACCTTTCCCAAGGGAGGACACAACACCGCCGGTGACGAAAATATAACGCGTCATGCAGATTCCATGATTGTCTGGTTCAATGAAGAAGGGAGATTGTCATCTCAAGATGGGACGCCAGACTACCAGAAACCCCTTTCTGACTCAATCATTATCCCGCTCTACAACCAGCCGCCAACCAGTGGCGGGGGTGTCTTCCGAGTATTGTTCACAACACCATAAATCGCCAATGGCAATTAATTCCTCAGTATCGCCGAACCCTGCAAAAACCAAGGGAATACAGGGCCTTTCCCAGGGTGGAATACCTTGTTCCTGAAGCCACTTTTTTAACGGTCTGGCAGGCCCGCCCTGCCGCAACCGTACACGCTCACCGCCTTGCCTCGTAGATACCCGTATTGGCAACAGTGGTTCCGCAGGGGTATGTACCTGCTCCAGGCTTATTGTCCAGCCGTTCCAGCTCAGGGGTTCAGCAGGTACCAATACAACTGACTGCCCAGAGAACCCTGACCGATCGGGTACAAGATAAAGTTTGCCCTGAAAACGTTGCAGGCAAAATCCGTCACCCCGCAACTCAGGATTCCGATCCTCACCCGCATTAAGCAAATCATGAATAACCTGTTGCCAGTCCGATAGTTGCGGCTCAGAAAATCCACGCTGACGAATCCACCAGCGCAGCAGGTTTTTCTGCTCTGCCAGCGTGAGTGGCTGCACTGCGCTAACGATTAGCCGGCCCTCGGTATCAGAGCAACTGGCCCACTGCAGTTCCGCCAGCCGCTGGTTTAAAAGCTCACTGTCTGCGCAGGCACCTGCCGTGTGACGGATCCGGCGAGTCAGGCCTGACCACCGGGTTTTCAATTCAGGGATTATTGCGTTGCGCAGATAGTTCCGATCGTAGCTCTGATCAGCATTACTCGGGTCCTCAACCCAGGTTAAACCAGCACTCACTGCCCAGCGCTCGAGATCTGCACGCTCAAAGTCCAATAACGGACGATAAAGATGGCCGGCACCGAGCCGGCGGGAACGCGGCATTCCAGACAGCCCTGCAACACCGGTCCCCCGGAGCAGGCGAAAGAGTACGGTCTCGGCCTGGTCATCGGCATGATGGGCCATAAGCAGCAAGTCATCCGCTACCAGCAACTCCTCAAATACACCATAACGTGCCTTACGCGCTGCCTCTTCTATACCACCGGGGCCAGGCTCATCTTTGCCAGTATCAACATTTACTCTGCGAACAATAAATGGGATGCCCAGCTGTTCACACTGGGCACGGCAAAACGCCTCTGTTTCGTTGGCATTTGTCTGAAGCTGGTGATTAACGTGTATAGCGCCGAAAGGCGTCTGTGGCCGGCGGCAGAATGCCGCCAGGTACAGAAGTACAACAGAGTCCAGGCCACCGCTCAGGGCGACCCACAAACGCTGGTGATCAGGAAGCGACCTGACCGGCTCACACAAGAATTCCGGCCAGGCGAATTCAGGGCTAGCGCCCTGTGTCATAGCGCGTGAGCCGCTCATAGCGGCGAGCAACAAGCTCATCAAGTGGTACACGGCACAGTTCGGCAAGGCCATCTACCAAAACTTCTTTCAGAGCAGCAGATACCTGTTCAGGATTACGATGAGCGCCCCCTAAAGGTTCATCGATTATGTTATCTGCCAGCCCGAGATCCTTCAGGCGGTCTGCGGTAACGCCCATCGCCTCTGCCGCCTGGGCCGCAAACTCAGCGCTTTTCCAGAGAATTGACGCGCAACCCTCCGGGGAAATTACTGAGTAGGTGGAGTACTGAAGCATGTTGAGTTGATCGCACACACCGATAGCCAGAGCACCGCCAGAGCCACCTTCACCAATAACCGTTGAGATAATTGGTGTTTTAAGGCGGGACATAACTCCCAGATTGAAGGCGATTGCTTCGCTCTGGCCGCGCTCTTCTGCACCAATCCCCGGATAAGCGCCCGGGGTGTCAATAAAGGTAAGCACTGGCATTTTGAAGCGTTCTGCCATTTCCATCAGGCGCAGAGCCTTACGGTAGCCTTCAGGCCGGGGCATGCCAAAGTTACGTTTTACCTTGTCACGGATTTCACGGCCCTTCTGATGTCCAATAACCACTACCGGCCTGCCATCCAGCCGCGCAGTTCCAGCCACTATAGCGGGATCATCTGCATAATGGCGGTCGCCATGCAGTTCATCAAAATCATCAAATACCGTTTCAATATAATCAAGGGTGTAGGGTCGGCGCGGGTGCCGTGCCAAACGGGCAACGTCCCAGGGCTGAAGATTGGAAAAGATACTCTCTGTCAAACTGACGCTTTTCTTCTTCAGCCGGGAAATTTCGTCGGTAATATTGATATCGGTATCGTTACCGACCATGCGAAGCTCTTCAATCTTGGCTTCGAGATCAGCAATAGGTTGTTCAAAATCCAGATAATTAGGGTTCATGATGTTCCGTCATTTGATTGCCAGGCGGAAAAAACACTCCGCCAAACCAGTATTTACAACAAAGATAACAGCGCAGGCGGTGCGCCTAAAGCGGACATTGGTATGAGGCCGCTTTCTGACAAATGTTTAATTGTATTAATCATAGACCAGTTCAACAGCCTGGTCGCCCACCAGGTATCTGAGTTTCAACAGAAGATCATCGTCTGGCTGAACACGCCATGAATCACCCAACGCAATTCTGGTCTGGGCTTCTGCACTGGTGTACTCAATCCAGACCGGGCTTCCTTCACAACGGAACGGTCTGAGCATGTCGTCTAGTTCATCCAACAAGCCATTCTGAAGCTGATCTGCGTGCAGTACCAGTTTTAACCCACGGCTGAACTGCTGGCGGGCGGTGGCAACATCCATTACTGAACTGACCCGCATTTTCATCTGCCCGGAATAGTCGTCGTGGCTAACCTGCCCCTCTACTATAATTACCTGATCAGACTGCAGCAGTTCCCGGTTTTCAAAAAATGCCTCAGAAAACAATGTTGCTTCAATTCTGGCACTGCGGTCATCCAGCGTTATAAAACACATGGTAGAGCCCGCACGTGTTTTCATGGTTCTCTGTGCGACGACAAGTCCGGCTACCCGCTGAGGTGCTTTGCTGGGTTTCAGGTCAGCAATGGACGAGCGAACAAAACGTCGTACTTCACGTTCATATTCGTCGAAGGGATGCCCGGTCAGATACAGCCCCAGTGTATCCTTTTCACCTTTCAGCCGCTGTTTTTCCGGCCACTCCCGAATACCAGCAACATCTGCGTAAGGATCTTCCCCATCGCTGCCTTCCAGCATCTCTCCAAACATGTCCATTATGCCGGCGGACTCATTACGTGACTGCTGCTCTGCCTGCTGCACAGCTTTTTCAACGCTGGCCGTTAACTGGGCCCGGCCGGGGCCAAGTTTATCCATGGCGCCAGACCGCACCAACGCTTCCATGGCCCGCTTGTTCAGCTTTTTAAGATCAACCCGACGGCAGAAATCAAAAATATCCTGATAGGGGGTGCCATCACTGCGGCCCTCTACAATACTGTGAATCGGCCCCTCGCCCAAACCTTTGATTGCCCCCAGACCATATAATATCTGGCCATCATCATTTACCGTAAAGGTATATTCAGAGCTGCTTACATCCGGGACCAACAAGTCCAGACCCATGGCCCGGCACTCTTCTACCAGAGTAACAACCTTGTCGGTATTCTGCATATCGGCGGTCAAAACCGCCGCCATAAACTCTGCCGGATAGTGTGTTTTTAACCACAAGGTCTGATAAGACACCAGAGCATAAGCAGCGGAGTGAGATTTGTTAAACCCGTAGCCGGCAAACTTCTCTACCAGGTCAAAAATGTTTTCGGCAAGGGATTTGTCAATCCCGTTTTTTTCACAGCCGTCCAGAAAAATCTGCTTCTGCTGTTCCATTTCCTCCGGCTTTTTCTTACCCATTGCCCGGCGCAGCATATCCGCACCGCCAAGGGTATAGCCTGCCATCACCTGGGCGATCTGCATGACCTGTTCCTGGTAAAGGATAACCCCGTAAGTAGGCTCCAATACCGGCTTCAGGCCATC
>DATJDA010000279.1:0-3483 GCA_035497695.1 Marinobacter sp.
CCCCGGTTCCATGCATCATATTTACAATCCCTATAGGCGGGCCACGCCAAAGGTATTAGGCCGCAACTGACGGTTCTCTGCCTCGCGGCAAACGTCGAGCACCAGCGCAACCACGCGCCGGGTATCCCGGGGGTCAATCAGGCCGTCGTCCCAAAGACGTGCGGTGCCAAACAGCGCTGTGGAGCCATCTTCCAGTTTTTTGGCAGTGGCCTGCTCCAGAAAATCCAGAGTTTTCGGGTCGGGCTCTATGCCACTGCGGCGCTGCTTGTCCTCAGCCACGATGCGCATCACCTTGCCAGCCTGAGCCGGGCCCATAACGGCGGTACGGCTGTTGGGCCAGGCAAAGATAAATCTTGGGTCCAGGCCACGGCCGCACATGGCGTAGTTACCTGCACCGTAGGAGCCGCCGATCACGACGGCGATCTTTGGAACCCGGCAATTGGCAACCGCCTGAATCATTTTTGAACCGTGTTTTATAATGCCGTTCTGTTCAGAGTGTGTGCCCACCATGAAACCTGTGGTGTTGTGCAAAAACAGTAATGGTGTGCCAGCCTGGTCGCAGAGCTGGATGAACTGGGCCGCTTTTGCGCTTCCGGCCGGGGTGATTGGGCCGTTGTTACCGATGATGCCAACGGCGTGACCCTCAATGCGGATGGTGCCGCACACGGTTTGGCTGTCAAAATCGTTCTTGAAATCCATAAATTTTGAGCCATCAGCAATCCGTGCCAGAATTTCACGAACGTCATACGGCTTTTTGGAGTCTGAGGGGATGATGCCCAGCAATTCTTCGGCAGGGTACCGGGGTTCGTCCCACTGAAGTTCGCGTTGTGGTGGCAGTTGGTCGTTCCACGGCAGGGCTTCCATAACGTTTCTGGCCTGGCGAATACCATCGGCATCGTCTTCAGCCAGATACTCCACCGTACCGGCAACCTGTGCGTGCATTTCTGCGCCGCCGAGTTCTTCGTCCGTTGCTATTTCACCGGTTGCTGCTTTCAGCAATGGCGGGCCAGCCAGGAACATTTTTGCTTTGCCACGAACGGCGATCACGTAATCAGACAAGCCCGGTTGATAGGCACCGCCGGCGGTTGCGTTGCCGTGAACAACCGTTACCTGTGGAAGCCCGATGGCAGACATTCTCGCCTGGTTGGCGAAGCTGCGGGCGCCTTGTACAAAAATATCGGTAGCGTAGTTCAGGTTGGCGCCACCACTTTCCGACAAAGAAACAACCGGTAGTTTGTTTTCTTTGGCGATTTGCTGCAGCCGCAGACTTTTATCCAGGCCGGCCGGGGTAATCGTGCCGCCTTTGATCGCACTGTTGCTGGCAATCACCAGACAACGAATGCCACTTACGGTGCCAATACCAGCAATAATGCCGCCGCCCGCCATGCTGCCGTCTTTGTCATCGTGCATTTTGTAGCCGGCTAATGAGCACAACTCCAGAAATGGCGTACCACGGTCCAGCAAACGATTAATCCGGTCCCGGGGCAGGAGCTTTCCGCGCTTGGTGAACTTCCCTCGTGCCGCTTCCGCGAGGTCAAGAACCTTTTGTTCAACATTCCGGAAGGCCTGGATGTGAACATTCATGGCATCGACATTGCCTTTAAACTCCTCAGACTGAGGGCTAACGCTTGTTTCAAGTATGTCCATAACGTTTTCCTTAATCCTTGCTGAGCACGTTGGGTGTTACTGCCCGGTGAAAACCGTTATAGGGCTCATTGTTTTTCGCCTTGGGTAATGGCCATACCCGCCCGCCTTGTGACGCCGCGCCATCAATGCGTAAGCAATCGCCACTCACAAACGCAGCGCCAGGACTCAGTAAAAAGCAGATGGCTGCGCTCACTTCTGATTCTGTACCCATCCGTTTAAGCGGTACGTTATCGCCCAGGCTGCGAATCCACTGTTTCATGTGCTCGGGGTAACTATCCATGCCGCTGGAGGCGATCCAGCCGGGCGCAACGGCGTTCACACGAACACCTGAAGCACCCCATTCCACAGCGGCTGTCTGAGTGAAGTTCACCATCCCGGCCCGCGCTGCGCCTGAGTGCCCCATGCCGGGCATGCCACCCCACATATCGGCAACAATATTCACGATGGAGCCACCGGTTTTGGCCAAAGCCTGGGTATAGGCTTCTCTGGCCATCAGAAAACCACCAGTCAGGTTGGTGCGGACCACCGTTTCCCAGCCTTTTTGATTAATCCCGGCGAGTGGAGAAGGAAACTGACCGCCGGCGTTATTGACCACACCGTTCAGGCCGCCATGCTCTTGAATAATTGCTTTCACCGTGGCCTTTACCGCGTCTTCTTCACGAATATCGCAAACGTGGGCCGACGCTATGCCGCCGTCTTCAAGTATTTCTGCCTTTACCGTTTCAACCTTATCTGCCTTGCGACCGACCAACGCAACCCGGGCACCGAGAGAAGCGAGCTCGTGGGCGGTGCAGCGGCCAATACCGGAGCCGCCGCCAGTCACGATGAATATCTGGCCCTTGAATAAATCAGGGTGAAAAATGGATTGATAGCTCATGATTAACAGACCTTCTCCAATGTTTGAGCCCTCTGGCCGGGCGGCTTATCCAGGACTGTGCGCAGCAGGAAAGCTGCGCTCAAGCGTACAGGGACGTATTCACAGCGTGTCCCGGATAAGCCGCCCGGCCAGAGGGTTTCCACTATGTGCTCAAGAGCCGATAAGTCCAGAAGGCACCGGCACCTGAAACTCAAGTAACTGCTGGGCAAACGCCTTGCCCTGCGGATCAATGCGCAGGCTGGCGACACCGCCGCCACCCAGGCTGTGCTCCAGAAGAAAATTAAATGCATTCAACCCTGGCAGCGCCCAGCGCGTGACCTTTCCGGTTTCCGGATTCAGGGCATGAGCCATCCATTCTGCCACTGCCTTTTCTGTCAGCGCAGCTTCAATGAACGGAACAAACTCAGCTTTACGTGCGACAACACCGATGTTGCTGTGGTCACCCTTGTCACCGCTGCGGGCCCAGGCCAGATCGACCAGACGCACGGTCGTGTCAGTAGCGGATGCGGGCTTTCCTGCTGGTTGGTCAACAATCATGCCGGGCTGGAATCCACCCTCGGAAGCCACATCAACGGGTATTGTCTGGCCATTGAAATCAATCGACACCGTCACTTGGTCCTTGGGTACCAGGCAGGAATACAGGCGGATTTTCGGCCATACCGTTGGCCGACCCCCGACAATGCCGGTAATGCCTGGCGCCATGCCCGTGGCTGCCTGGGCAATTTCTCTGGAAAAAAGCACCAGTGCCCCTTTCTTCGAGTGCGCCGCACTGATTTTAACCACAACTTCCCGACTGCCCTGACCACGGCTTTGCTTGCCATATGTGGTTTCGGTGCCAAGCAGTTCGATGCTGGTCTCTGTGTAGTCAGGCAGACCACGCTCACTGAATAACCGCGACGTCTTTGCAAGTATTGCCTTGCCAACCGCCTGAGCTTTTTTCGGTGCATCAATACCGGCGA
>DATJDA010000280.1:0-8057 GCA_035497695.1 Marinobacter sp.
ACCTGACACAGAGCCAATGAGCGTACCTATGTCTCATGGCTGTATCCGTATGCGTAACACCGATGTTTCAGATCTGTTTGATCAGGTCCGGCCCGGTACTGCGGTTTTTATCTGTTAAATCTGACTAATCTGAGGGATTCAATGATCGGGGAAGCACTCGCCACGCTCAATGGCTGGATCAAGAGTTTTGACCTGTTGTCTGAGGGTGGGCGCGTAGGTTTGATTGTCTTTGCGCTGGTGCTCGGTACAGCAACGATTGCCTATATCGCCGGGCATATTATTGATGCACTGGAACGCAAGTTCGAGAAAACCAAAAACCTCTGGGACGATGCGGCTTTGCATGCCGCACGGAAGCCAATTGTTGCATTTGTCTGGCTTCAGGGTGTGTATTGGGCAGCCCAGGTGGCGCACCACTACTCGGAAGCTGAGATTTTCAAAGCCAACGGTGTCGTGCTGGAAATGGGCTTTATCTGGATCATTGTGTGGACGGTTCTCGGGTTTATCAAAGAGGTTGAGAGAATTCTGGTCTCGCCCATGAAAATGGAAAAGCCGATGGATTACACCACGGTAAACGCCATCAGCAAATTATCCCGGGTTGTCATTATTATTACTGCAGTACTGATTGCTTTGCAGTCTCTTGGTTATAGCATCTCGGGGGTGCTCGCATTCGGTGGCGTTGGTGGTATAGCCGTCGGCTTTGCAGCCAAGGACCTGCTGGCCAACTTCTTTGGCGGTTTCATCATCCATCTGGACAGGCCGTTCAAGGTAGGGGACTGGATTCGCTCACCAGACAGGAATATAGAAGGCTCGGTGGAGCACATTGGCTGGCGACTGACAACAATCCGCACCTTTGATCAACGGCCGCTTTACGTTCCGAATGCTACTTTTACCACGATAGCTGTAGAAAACCCCTCTCGTATGTTCAACCGGCGGATCAAGGAAACCATCGGAATTCGCTTTGCAGACGTCAGCCAGATGGCAGATATCGTATCGGACATACGTTCAATGCTGGAAAATCACGACGAGATTGAGGCCAAGCAGCGAACGCTGATCGTCAACTTTTCTGCGATTACCAATACTTCTCTGGATATCATGATTTACACCTTTACCAAGACCACTCAGTGGGTAAAGTTCCATGAGATAAAGCAGGATGTTCTGTTGAAGATCAATGCCATTATAGAAAGCCACGGAGCCGAAGTTGCCTACCCATCCCGCGCACTTTATTTGCCCGATGGTGTACCACTGTCAGAAGGCCATAGAGGTGGCAATGGACAGGATAGTAAGGAGGGCGCCGGGGGCTCCCCGGAGGCTGGACAATCAGGCGAGAGCGGAGAAGCGAAATGAACCCGGATAAGAAGCCCGCTCTGGTTGGTATTATTGGTGGCACAGGATTAACAACTCTTTGTGGGCTGGAGATCATCGGTGACCGATTTGTTGATACAGCCTGGGGCGAGCCATCGTCAGCATTGGTGGAAGGTCGCCTTGGTAATCAGCCAGTTATTTTTCTCTCCCGGCATGGCAACCCCCATCGGATTGCGCCTCACCAGGTAAATTACCGGGCCAATATTCAGGCGCTCTATGATGCAGGTGTGCGAACGGTTGTTGGTGTGAATGCCGTTGGTGGCATTCACCCGGATATGGGGCCCGCTCATGTGGTGATTCCAGATCAGATTATTGATTATACGTGGGGGCGCGCAAGCACATTCTTTGAGGGTGAGGTGGCTGTACAACACATTGATTTCACCTGGCCCTACGATAACGAAGCGCGTCAGATTCTGATTGAGTCCGCCAAAATGCAGAATGTTGCCAGCTCGGACTTTGGTGTTTATGGTGCAACTCAAGGGCCGCGACTGGAAACTGCAGCAGAGATTAACCGGATGGAGCGGGATGGCTGTGATTTGGTTGGAATGACAGGAATGCCTGAAGCGGCACTGGCGGCCGAGCGGGCCATGCGTTACGTGTGTCTGAGCCTGGTGGTAAACCGGGCAGCCGGAAAATCCGACCATATTATTACTATGGCTGAAATTGAACAGGCCATTGAGCAGGGTATGTCCGGAATCAGGAGCATACTTGAAGCGTCAATGGCCCGGCTTGGCGCTCTTACTTCCCTGCCTCAACTTTCTTGAAGAAAACCAGAACGCCAATAGTGGGGGAGTCCAGAAAGTGAACTTCCTCACTGCGCATGCGTCGGGTTTCACGGATCCAGGTCAGTAATTCCAGCGGGGCAGTATGCTGTTGCTGTGCCATTTCACCTGTGTCCATACCCGTTGCAAGACTGCCAATGCCGCCCGCTTCTGAATCGCTGCCGGGCTGATCCGGTGCCACTTCCGATCTGTCAGGTGCTGGTGGGCTAGTGGCGAGTTGCCAATGGTTTAAATGCACGTTCACGTGGAGATAGCGCTGACGATCAATGGTTATAGTGCCTTCAATCTCGCGGGTATCGGCACCGTTAAGCCAGTCGCCAATTTCCACCCGAAGAGGATTGCCCTTGTAATCCGGGGGGAAAGCCTGATACCAGCCGGCACGCACAAGCACCCGATAGTTGCCGCTCCTCTCAAGCCGTTGGGCGGCGCTGTTGAGATAAAGCTCATTGGCGGGTGCCAGGTTTAATGTGGTTGCCGGTGTACCATCTTTCGAGACGGACCATAGTATGTCTGGTGTTTTGGGTGTTGGCTGAACCTTGTGGTTTGCCATGTGCTCATTCACGGCTCCAGGGCTGATAATACGCTCCAGAATCACCAGCTCTGCCCGGTAATAGTCATCCGGTGTACTCTTGCTGCCTGAGTTCGCTTGCTGCGCATGGCTTACCAGTGAGAGTGTCAGTAACAGCGCTGCTGTCAGTGCGCATGTAATGTGTCGGTACCAGCGATTACGGTCGATCTGCAAAGGGTTTTTCTCCACTGTGATTCGGGCATTCAAGAGACGGCTGCTATCAGTTCTTCAGGCGTCAGTTCGCCCAGCATTTCGCCAATGCCGGTGAGTTTACCATTGGTAGATGCGTCCTTCAGCCGAAAGCGAAAACTGTTGCCACCTTCCAGCCGGTACCGGTCGGGAAAGGATTGCATTTTTTTAATCAATATCAACGGATCCACAGGGGTGGAGTTGCCAAATTCCAACCGGGCCCATTCCTTGCCCGCATCAACTTTGACTATGCCCAGAGCCTCTGCCAGCAAGCGAAGCTCTGTTTGGCGGATCAGGTTCTTGGCAGGTTCCGGTAATAATCCGAAGCGGTCAATCATTTCCACCTGAAGTTCTTTTAATTCGCTCTTATCGCTCACACTGGCTATTCGCTTATAGAGCATCAGGCGATTATGAACATCTGGCAGATAGTCGTCTGGAATCAGCGCCGGAATTCTCAGGTTTATCTCCGTGCCATGGTTCAGTGGTAGTTCCGCATTTGGGGTCCGGCCTTCACGAATCGCTTTTACGGCCTCATCCAGGAGCTGCATGTACAGAGTAAAGCCGATGCTTTCAATCTGACCACTCTGCTCATCGCCCAGAAGTTCACCGGCGCCCCGGATTTCCAGATCATACGTGGCAAGCATGAATCCGGCACCCAGTTCCTGAGATTCAGAAATCGCTTCCAGGCGCTTTTTTGCATCGGCACTGATGGCTTTGGGTGGTGGTGTCAGCAGATAGGCATAAGCCTGATGATGTGACCGGCCAACCCGGCCCCGCAACTGGTGAAGCTGTGCCAGCCCAAACTTGTCTGCACGGGCAATAATGATGGTGTTGGCGCTGGGAATGTCTATGCCGGTTTCGATGATGGTTGAGCACACAAGCACGTTAAATCGCTTGTGATAGAAGTCGGACATAACCTGTTCCAGCGACCGCTCCCGCATTTGACCGTGAGCAACGGCTACCCTGGCTTCGGGAATAAGCTGGCGAAGATCTTCGGCGATTTTTTCAATACTGGCTACGTCGTTATGCAAAAAATACACTTGGCCACCACGAAGAATTTCACGAAGAACAGCCTCTTTTATCAAGGCGTCATCGCGCTGCCGTACAAAGGTTTTTACGGATAGCCGGCGAGCGGGTGGGGTGGCGATTATGGACAAGTCCCGCAGATGGCCCATAGCCATGTTCAGAGTTCGTGGGATTGGGGTTGCCGTGAGTGTAAGCATATCGACTTCAGCACGAAGGGCTTTCAGCTTTTCCTTTTGCTGCACGCCAAAGCGATGCTCTTCATCAATAATAACAAGGCCAAGATCTTTGAACTTAATATCGCCCTGCAGCAGTTTGTGAGTACCAATTACTATGTCGGCCCTGCCATTCTCAATGGCCTCCATTGTTTTATTGATCTGGCTGGTGCTACGAAAACGGCTGAGCAGTTCAACAGTAACGGCGGTGCCAGAGAAGCGGTCGCGGAAAGAATCGTAATGTTGCTGGGCCAGAAGTGTTGTGGGTACCAGTACCGCCACCTGCTTGCCGGAATGAGTGGCCATAAAAGCGGCCCGCATGGCCACTTCGGTTTTGCCGAAGCCAACATCGCCACAAATCAGTCGGTCCATTGGCCGTTCGCTGGTCATATCTTCGATAACCGACAAAATAGCAACTTCCTGATCCGGGGTTTCCTCAAAGGGGAAGCTGGCCGCAAAAGCCCGATAAGCTTCTTTGGGGTTTTCAAAGCTAAAGCCCTTCCGGGCCTCTCGGCGGGCATAAATATCGAGAAGTTCCGCGGCAGTATCCCGGATTTTCTCAAGCGCTTTTTGCTTGGCATTACTCCAGCGTTCGGTACCCAGCTTGTGCAGCGGTGCGTGTTCGGCATCGCTGCCCGCATAACGGGCAATCAAATGCAGGCTGGAAACCGGAACATAAAGTTTTGAGCCGCCGGCGTACTCAAGCATTAAAAATTCGTTGGGTTCATTGTCTACGCTGATCGTTTCCAGCCCCAGATAACGGCCGACACCATGGTCAATATGCACCACCGGTGAGCCAATACGAAGTTCCGCCAAATCCCGATAACCGGCATCGCTTTCCTGTGTGGGCTTTTCCCTGCGCCGGCGCTGTAATACCCGCTCGCCAAAAAGCGCAGTCTCGGTAATCAACGCCAGATCCTGATTTGTAAGTACCAGCCCATACTCCAGCGGAGCAACGGTAATGCCGAGCCTGCACTGGTCATCGTTAAGAAAGGACTGCCAGGAATCCAGAGTTTGCGGGTTGAGCTTGTGGTCGCCAAGGTTCTCAATCAGAGCTTCTCGCCGGCCTGAAGATTCTGCACAAATCAGGATGCGCCCGCTAAAGTCCTTTACAAAACGCGTCAGTCGCCCGATAGGCTCTGCTGCGCGACCATTCATGGACAAATCCGGAAGGCTCTCGGTTGGGCAATTCGCTGTGCCGGCGCCGGTAGCGGTTTTACTGGTAATGGTTACTCTGGGAAACGCTTTCAGGTGCCTGAACAGCTCATCCTGCAGCAAGAATAACTCTGCAGGCGGCAAAATAGGGCGCAGCAAATCGTGGCGACGATCTTCATGTCGGGCGCGGGCGTCGGCATCAAACAGGCTGACCGATTCATTCAGACCCTCTGCGGTAAAAACATTTGTTGTTTCAGGCAGATAGTCAAACAGCGTGGCTGTTTCTTCAAAGAACAGAGGCAGATAGTACTCAATGCCAGGGGGGGTAATGCCGTTTGCTACATCCTGATAAACCGGGGCGTCTTTATTGGCGCGTGGAAAGTGCTCAAACCAGCGATTCTGGAAGCCGGAGCGTGCCTCTTTGTGCCAGGGGAATTCGTAAGCCGGTAATAATTCAATTCGGTCAATACGCTCGAGTGAGCGCTGGGTCTCGGGAACGAAGGTGCGCAGTGTTTCAACTTCATTATCAAAAAGGTCGATCCGGTAGGGGTGGCTTGACCCCATCGGGAAGATATCGAGAATTGCTCCGCGCACCGCATATTCGCCGTGTTCGTAAACGTTATCAGCATGGCGGTAACCAGCGGCTTCAAGCTGCATGCGCCAGGTGTGAATATCCAGCGATTGGCCCACTTCCAGCAGAAGCGTATTTCCTTGCAAATAATTAACCGGTGGCAGCCGGTGCATCAGTGTTCTTGCCGGTACAACTAAAACGCCATGAGTTGTTGCAGGCAATCGATGCAGGGTGCGAATGCGCCGCGAGGTGATGTCCTGATGGGGCGAAAACAGATCGTAAGGCAGGGTTTCCCAATCAGGCAACGATAATAATTCAAGGCCGTCTGCCGTTATCGCCGGTTCCTGATCGTTAACTGGCAGGCCCAGAAAAAACCGCATCGCCTGCTCCAGGCGGTTGGCGTCTGCTGTGTTGCGAGTGATTACAAGGGTCAATCCCTTATGGGCACGGGCACTCTCACAGATAGCCAGAGCATCGCTGCTACCGTGTAACTGGCCCCATGTACGATGGTCTGCTGCCTTTTCAGGAAACTCCGGTGCAATCAGCGGCTGAAGCGACATGGAAACGGATACACCTTGGTTCATGGGCAGTTATATTCTCCTGCAATAAATGACCCGGAGACAATGAGGTGCGTATTCTAACGTCCGTTGAGTGTAGTGTCATGGGGGTAGGGACTGTTCGTATTTGCCGTTACGCTTTATAAGTTAGATAATGTGCCACCAAAATTACCCCCAGCGCTACACAGAGGTTCCAACCGTGAGTCACGAACAGATTAATCAGCACCTGTCTAACTGGACGGAAAAAGAATCCACTGCGGAAGCCATGATTCCACTGATAGGGCGTCTTTACCGTAAAAATAACATTGTTACGTCGGTTTACGGTCGCGCCATTATTAATCAGTCTGTGATCGACATTATCCGCGCTCATCGGTTCGTTCGCCAAGTGGAGTATAAGGAGCTGTCTGTATCCGACACCCTGGCAATACTTCAGGCAATGGACGGGCTGGAGCTTGGCCGGGCTCACGTTGATATCGGCAAGCTGGCGGTGAAGTTTGCAACAGAAGGCGGCGATCTTGTTGAGTTTCTCAAGCGAGAGCTGGGCCCGATTGTGGGGCAGCACGGCGCCCAGTCTGCTGAAAATGGCAATAACGACACAAAAGATGTGGTGCTCTACGGCTTTGGCCGGATCGGACGTTTGCTTGCCCGTATTCTGATTGAGAAAGCGGGTGGCGGTGCGAACCTGCGCCTGCGCGCAATTGTCGTACGCGATGGCGGTGCCAAGTGCGATATTGAAAAGCGCGCCAGCCTGCTGCGTCGCGACTCAGTGCACGGACCTTTCGATGGCACGATCATGGTAGACAAGGAACAGTCTGCGTTGATTGCCAACGGGAATTTTATCAAGGTGATCTACTCGGATGGCCCGGACAAGGTTGATTACACCCAGTACGGCATCAGCAACGCAATCGTAATCGACAACACGGGTATGTGGCGCGATGAGGAAGGTCTCGGCCTGCACCTCAAAGCGAAAGGCGTAAGCCGGGTGATTCTGACCGCGCCTGGAAAAGGCAATATCAAGAATATCGTCTACGGAATCAATAACGACTGGATTACTGACGACGACAAAATCCTGTCAGCGGCCTCCTGCACCACAAACGCCATTACTCCGGTACTTAAAGCGATCGATGATGAGTACGGTATTGAAAACGGTCACGTAGAGACAGTTCACTCCTACACGAACGACCAGAATCTGATTGATAACTACCACAAGGGTAGTCGCCGTGGCCGGAGTGCAGCTCTGAACATGGTAATTACCGAGACAGGTGCCGCCAAGGCAGTAGCTAAAGCATTGCCGGAATTGGCTGGTAAGTTAACGGGTAATGCAATCCGGGTTCCTACGCCAAACGTATCCATGGCAATTCTGAACCTCAATCTGAAAAAAGAGGTCGATGTTCAGGGTGTAAATGACTATCTGCGAGATATGGCACTGCACTCAGAGTTGCAAAAGCAGATCGACTTTGTGAACTCGCCAGAAGTGGTGTCAACCGATTTTGTAGGCTCACGGCATGCTGGTATCGTCGATGCCCAGGCCACCATTGCCAACGGCAAGCGCCTGATTCTCTACGTATGGTACGACAACGAGTTCGGCTACAGCGCTCAGGTGATTCGGGTTGTTAATCAGATGGCCGGCGTTGC
>DATJDA010000281.1:0-2302 GCA_035497695.1 Marinobacter sp.
TGCTCGCCTTCAAAAAAATTGCTTATCTTATATTTTCTGCGTTTTCCATAATTTTCCGGAACACTTTAACGGTGCATTCAATGTCTTTATCACTGATACCTTCCAGCATGGCGTCTCTGAGCTTCTCGGCACGGGCGGTAAGATCGGTCATAAACTTCCGTCCCGGTTCGGTCAGAAAAAGCCTGCGGGCACGGCGATCATTCGGGCAAAGACGGCGCTCAATAAGTTCCTGCTGCTCCAGGCTGTCCAGCAACCGCACCAGAGTGGGGTTTTCAATGGCCATAAGACTTGCCAGTTCCCGCTGTGTCAGGCCTTCACCGCCTTGCTCCAGATAAACCATCGTGCTCCACCTGGCCTGGGTAACTCCCAGATCCTTCAGGCGCTCATCCAGCATTTTCCGCCAGCGGCGAGTAACCCGGGCAACAGCAAATGAAAACTGATCTCTCATGCGTTAACGCTCCGTTAAAAAATCGTGGCCAGCCCTCCGGGCAGGGCCAGAGATATAGTCGCACATTCACATTATCGGAAATATCACCAATAGTATGCTAACCATTCAGACAAATACAAATATCAATTGACTATAAGACGACTGACAACTGCGGGTGCAACCTTAGCTAACTTCGCGCAACTCTTCCATTTCACAGGCTTCGGGAGATGCCTGAAACTCGACGTTACGCGGATCCATTTCCGTTAACACGTGGGAAGTTTCCGGCATTGCCGGTACAAAATCTTCCTGATCTTCTACCGCGACATCTTTTGTATTTTTGATGCGGTAACTGGTTATAACAGCAAGTACCAGCAGAAAACCGGCATTGCCTGCAAACAGGCCTGAAGGCCCCAGTACATTAATGAACTCTGCCATGACAACAGGGCCAATCACACTGCCAATACCGTAACTAAGCAACAGCGTGGCGCTGGCCGCAACAATCCGGTTACTCTCCATCCGGTCATTGGTGATGGCCACAGCTATCGGATAGATAGTGGCGGATAAACCTGTAAAGAGCCCTACAGATAGCGTTAGTATCAGGAGACTCCCGGCACCCACCACAGCAACCACACAAGCCGACCCAGCCGCAAAAAGCGCAACCCAGAACATAACTCTGCGGCGATCAAATCTGTCACAAAGCCGGCCCAGTGGCCATGCCAGTATCATGGCAGCAACTATCGCCATCGCCATAAACCTGGAAGTGTCTGAAATGTCCAAGCCTACCAGCGTGGCATAGACCGGCCCCAATGCGTAAAACCCACCAATCAGCACACCTGCAATCAAGGCACCGGCAACCCCGGTAAACGACTCTCGCGCCAGCGTGAAGAAGGAAATACGTTGCACCTGCTCAATAACAGGCGCTTCCATACGTGTCATAGCCAGAGGAATCAGTGCAAGTGTAAGCAGTATTGCGGCCAGAGAGTACGGCAGAAAACTGGCTGGATCGCCAATATTTACAATCAGTTGGCCGCCTGCAGCGGAGATATAAAATATAATCTGATAAACCGAAAAAAGCGTACCGCGGTTCGCGTTGGTTGCCCGGCTTGAAAACCAACTTTCAATAACAACCAGCACACCAGCAATGCTGAATCCGGAAAACACCCGCAATACCGCCCAGAAAACATCTGAAACAAACACCGGGTAGAGCAGCGCTGTTACCGCTGCAACTGCTGAAAATACTGCAAAAGCCCGAATATGACCGACCCGGCCAATAATCTTGTGTACATAAAGGGTGCCAAGTACAAAGCCAATGGAGTAGCACACCATAATCCAGCCGATAATATCCGGTGATACCGAATCAATACTCAGGCGAATACCCAAAAGCGTCATCAGAAACGCATTGCCGCTTACAAGCAAGATTATGCTAAGCAGCAGTGCAAACAGAGATGTGACCATTCGGGTCATTAACAAATGCTCCGGGTTTTCTGGGAAGTTCAGACGGGTATGAAGAAAAATAGCACTGGATGCCGGACTTTGCCGGTACGTTATATTAGAACAGCCAGCGCAGGTGACAACCACTAAGGACTTCCCGAAGTTTGAGAGCTTTGTTCCAACAACGTCAATACGGCAGTTTTCACGCATTTAACAATGTTTTACATTAAGGTGCCGTAACAGACCTCTGCCGCAAGAGCAGGTAACATATTTGCCTGCTATTCACTGGATCACGAGCGCCTGGTTATGAAAAAAACGGACTGGCCCATCCGCTGGGATTTGTTACTTCGCTACCGGCTGATTGAGACTATTGCCCTGTGGGAAGGTCGGCTGACCACAAACCACATCTGTCACAGTTTTGGCATAGGTCGCCAACAGGCCTCC
>DATJDA010000282.1:0-12399 GCA_035497695.1 Marinobacter sp.
GCGGAGACCTGGGCAACGGACGTCACTTTGTAACCTGGGAAGATCCATTCCTTAAGCCGAGTTATTTATTTGCACTGGTAGCGGGCGATCTGGTGGAGAAGCGCGACACCTTCACAACCTGCTCAGGCCGGGATATTGATCTGAGAATGTACGTTGAGTCTCGTAACTCAGAGAAGTGCGATCATGGTCTGGACGCACTCAAGCGCGCGATGCGCTGGGATGAGGAGGTGTATGGCCGCGAGTACGATCTGGATATTTTCATGATCGTAGCCGTTGACGATTTCAACATGGGAGCCATGGAAAACAAGGGGCTGAATATATTCAACTCATCCTGTGTTCTGGCCAGCCAGGACACAGCAACCGACCTTGCCTTCCAGCGTATTGAAGCCATTGTCGCTCACGAATATTTCCACAACTGGTCTGGTAACAGGGTTACTTGCCGCGACTGGTTCCAGTTGAGCCTTAAAGAAGGGTTTACAGTATTCCGGGATTCACGGTTTTCCGAAGACATGGGCTCACCAATCGTTAAGCGTATAGAAGACGTAACCTTGTTGCGCACGGCTCAGTTTGCCGAAGATGCCGGGCCGATGGCACATCCGGTACGCCCTGCGTCTTACATGGAAATCTCCAACTTCTATACGCTGACCATTTATGAGAAGGGTGAAGAAGTCGTTCGCATGATTCATACGCTGTTGGGCCCTGATCTGTTTCGTAAGGGTAGTGATCTTTACTTCGATCGCCACGATGGGCAGGCCGTTACTACAGACGATTTTGTTAAGGCGATGGAAGATGCTTCGGGCCGGGATCTGTCACAATTTCGCCTGTGGTATGACCAGGCAGGTACGCCGGTTCTTACAGTATCTGACGAATTTGATGCGGAGCAGAGCGCATATCGGCTAACAGTTCGACAGACAATTCCGGATACCCCGGGGCAGACAAACAAGAAACCTCACCATATTCCTTTCGCACTTGGGCTTCTCGGGCCTCATGGTGAATCACTGCCTTTGAGGATGGAGTCCGGCTCAAACGATGCGCCAGTCGAGCGAGTACTTGAGCTGACCAATGCCAGCCATACGTTCGAGTTTTTCGGTATTAACGAGCGCCCTGTACCGTCACTACTCAGACATTTTTCCGCACCTGTGCGGGTTCACTACCCGTGGACTCGTGAACAACTGCTATTTCTGATGAGCCATGATTCTGACGGCTTTAATCGCTGGGATGCGGGCCAGCGCCTGGCTGTTGATGTTATTCAGTCGTTGGTTGGAGCGCCGGGCAATACCCCGGTTGAGCCCCGATTGGTTGAAGCTTGTCGCAACCTGATTTCAGACCAGACTCTTGATCAGGCGCTGGTTGCCAAAATGCTGCAACTGCCCTCTGAGGCCTATTTGGCAGAACTCGCAAACAATGCCGATGTGCCGGCTATTCACGAGGCCCGTGAACGGGTATTGACGCACCTGGCGAAAGCCTTGCGAGACGAATTGGTAGCCTGTTATCGCCGTAATCGGGGCAACAGCGTTTATGAATTAACACCGGAGGCCATCGCGGGCCGGAGCTTGTGCAATACAGCATTGGCATGGCTGATGAGAATCAACGATGAAGAAGGCAGAAAATTAGCAAACCATCAGTTCCGGAATGCAGATAACATGACCGATCGAATGGGTGCGCTGAAGGCATTAGTGAATTCAGACTACGAAGAAGACCGTAGTCGTGCACTGGCAGATTTCTATACGCGCTTCCAGAAAGACCCACAAGTTGTTGAGCAGTGGTTTTCAGTACAAGCTGCCAGTGACCGAACAGGGCAACTGCCACAAATCCGGGCGCTTCTGGAGCATGAAGCCTTTGACTGGAAAAACCCGAACAAGGTGCGCTCGGTCATTGGCGTATTTGCCGGGCAAAATCTGGCTGCGTTCCATAATCCGGACGGTTCAGGGTATGAGTTTCTTGCCGATCAGGTGCGCCGTCTGGATCGCAGTAATCCTCAGATTGCCTCTCGTCTTGTGGCGCCATTAACCCGCTGGAAAAATTTTGCACCCACGTATCGCCGGCAAATGAAAGCTGCCCTGGAGCAAATCCGTGGTGAGTCGGGTTTATCTCCGGATGTATATGAAGTAGTACACAAAAGTCTTGCAGACTGATTGAAATATTACTTTCTGGCTGTGATTGTAAACCAGTGGTCACAGCCAGATACAAAATCGCACTTTCGGACGATGGACAATGGAGCTCAATAAGCTACCCTGATGAGATGTTTTTTGTCTCAACACTTGACAATAATAAGCCGTTCCAGAGGCTTTCAGACGGACTTAAGGTTACATAATGAGATACAACAAGAACGCACTTCTTGGCGGCCTCCTGGCCTTTTCTGTTGCTTGCGTGCCTGCTTATGCCGCAGTGTCTGCAAGCGAAGCAGCTCGTCTAGGTAATGATCTGACGCCTTTTGGTTCGCCAAAGGCAGGGAATGCGTCAGGTACTATTCCGGCATGGGATGGCGGCCTTACAAAAGGGCCTGCCGGCTATAAGGGTGGTACCGGTCAACACCATATCAACCCGTTTCCGGATGATCAGGTTTTGTTTACCATTAATGCCTCCAACATGGACCAATACAGTGCCCATCTTGCTGACGGCATAAAGGCCATGCTGAAAACGTATCCTACAACTTTCCGTATCCCGGTTTATCAGTCTCGCAGAACTCATGCAATACCTGACTGGGTAGCAAAGAATACCAAGGACAATGCAACCAGCGCAGAGATTGTCGGCCACTCTGAGGGGCTTAAGGGTGCCTACGGCGGTTATCCGTTTCCTATTTTGTCTGGCAATAACGAGCAGAAAGCCTGGCAGACTATCTGGAATCATCTGACCCGCTGGCGCGGTGTGTCCGGAACTCGTCGGGCCAGTGAAGTGGCTGTGCAGGCGAATGGCGATTACTCGCTGGTAACATCGCAGCAGGAAGTATTCTTCAATTTCTACAATCCAAAGGGCGACGAGAGCGACCTGGATAATGTTATTTTCTATTATTTGTCGTTCACCCAGTCTCCGCCACGGCTTGCCGGTGGTGCGGTTCTGATTCACGAAACCCTGAATCAGATTATCAGCCCGCGTAATGGCTGGGGTTACAACGCAGGGCAGCGCCGTGTGCGTCGGGCGCCAAACCTTGGCTATGATTCCCCTATTGCAGCTGCCGATAATCTCCGTACCGCAGATGACACCGACATGTTCAATGGTGCGATGGATCGTTACGACTGGATCTATGAGGGTGAGCAGGAAATTTATATCCCGTACAACAACTATGAAATCGGTAAAAAGGGTGTGCCGTATTCAGAAATTTTGGGTATGACTCACCTGAATCCAGACTTAATGCGTTGGGAATTGCAACGGGTTCACATAGTAACTGCTACCCTGAAGAAGGGTGAGCGCCATATTTACGCAAAACGCCGGTTCTATATTGACGCTGATAGCTGGAATACCGCGCTGATGGATCAGTATGATGGTCGGGGCGATCTTTGGCGGGTAAGTATGGGCGTATTGAAAAACTACTATGAGCTGCCAGGTGTCTGGACTGTTCTTGAAGCTTTCCACGACCTTCAGGCTCGCCGCTACCACGTTCAGGGACTGGATACAGAGGAGCCGAATACGCGGGTGTTCACGGACGATGTTCCCAATAAGCGGTACTTCTTGCCGGCTTCCTTGCGCCGCCGGAGTGTCCGCTAAGATCAGCGTTTATCGGAATACCCCTGTGCCTGCCGGCACTGATAACGAATACACCGGCACCCTTGCGGGTGCCGGTGTATTCGTGGCTAAAACTGGGCGAATCGACCAGAGTTACATAGAAAAAACAACCTATAGGCAAACCGAATGGCTACAAGCTTGATGTGTAAAACCCTTGGCGCAGTTTGCCTGGGGATTTCCATGGCCTGCGCGCCCACTGTCGCATTAGCGATCGCGGACGTTATTGATACTCCAGCGTACCCTACAGAGCTGGCACCGAAAAACCTGCTGAATGATGTTGCCCGTGCCGGAAACCGCATTGTTGCGGTAGGTGAAAGAGGGCACATTATCTATTCCGATAACGAGGGGCAGAGTTGGACTCAGGCGGAAGTGCCTGTTTCTGTCACTCTGACAGGGCTGGATTTCGGTAGTGATACCCAAGGCTGGGCGGTTGGCCATAGTGGTGTGGTGCTTCACTCCGGTGATGCCGGAGCAACATGGACATTACAGCTTACTGGCGTTAAAGCTGCTGAACTGGCAATAGCCAATCAGGAAAAGGCTATTGCCGAACTGGAGGCGCGTATAGAGACGGCTCCCGAAGATAAAAAGAACGAACTGGAACTGACACTTGATGATCTTTCCTACGATCTGGGCAACATGCAATCCGACATGGATATTGGTCCGGTAAATCCGTTTCTGGATGTCTGGTTTGCAGATGACAAACAGGGCTTTGTTGTTGGCGCTTACGGCATGTTTGTTCATACCGAAGATGGTGGTAAAACCTGGCAGGACTGGTCTCTCAGGCTGGACAACTCCGATAACTTCCACCTGAATGCAGTTACCCGCATTGGTGGCGGCGCACTGGTGATTGTCGGAGAGGCTGGCCAGATATACGTGTCTGTTGATCAGGGCGTTACCTGGGAAAAGCGGGATAGCCCCTATGCTGGCTCATTGTTTGGTGTTGCAGGAACGGGCCGGATGAATGAAATTCTTGCCTTTGGCCTTCGCGGAACCCTGATGTTTTCTACCGATTTGGGCAAGTCCTGGTCGATGGTGAGCACGGGCTCTACAGCAACCCTTAATGATGGTTTTGCGAAAGATAACCGGGTCGTTCTGGTTGGCAACGAAGGTGCAGTGCTTACCAGTAGTAATGGCGGTGACACATTCCGTGCTTATCTGCGTGACGATCGCCAGGGGATAATGAGTGTGGTTCCGATGATGTCGGGTACAGATTTACTGCTGGTTGGCGAAGGCGGTGTCTATATCACCGACAGCCAAGGCAAAAACCTTCAATAACGCCCTGTTGTGGCAACAATCGAATTAATAATAGAGGGGCTTTTGAATGTCTAACCCGAAGCATGACAAGGGCGAGCATTACCTGACAACGCCGAAGGCGGAGCCATTTATGGAGCGGCTGATATTTAATAATCGGGCGCTCATACTGGTTGGCTTTTTGTTGTTGACTGTTTTTCTTGGTTATAACGCCATCAAGATTCAGCCGGATGCCAGTTTTGAGCGCATGATTCCCCTGGATCATCCGTACATTATCAATATGCTGGATCATCGGGACGATCTTCAGAACCTTGGTAACTTTGTACGTATAGCCGTTGAGGTAAAAGATGGTGATATCTTTACCCAAGACTATATGGAAACGCTCAAACAGGTCACCGATGAGGTGTTTTACCTGAACGGTGTGGACAGGTCTGGGCTCCAGTCGCTCTGGACACCCAATGTCCGTTGGGTAGAGGTGACCGAGCAGGGTTTCCAGGGAGGAGAAGTTATCCCCGATAACTACGACGGCTCATCTGAGAAGAGTCTGGAAGAGCTTCGCCAGAACGTTTTGCGGTCGAATCAGGTCGGTCGTCTGGTGGCTGATAATTTTAAGTCCACCATTGTTTATGCACCGCTCTACGAAAAGGATCCCGAAACTGGCAAGCCGTTGAATTATGCTGATTTCTCACGCAACCTGGAAGAGAAAATCCGCCAGAAATTTGAAGCGCAGAACCCCAATATCAAGATCCATATTGTTGGCTTTGCCAAGAAAGTAGGGGACCTGATAGAAGGGATTGGTGCCATCGCCTGGTTTGCCGGTATCACCATCTTGCTTACAACCATTTTGTTGTTCTGGTACTCCCGGTGCATAGCCGGAACGCTGGTACCGGTTTTCGCATCCACTATTGCAGTGTTCTGGCAACTGGGTGTTTTGCGCCTGCTGGGCTATGGCCTGGACCCATACTCGGTTCTTGTACCGTTCCTTGTTTTTGCAATTGGTATCAGCCATGGGGTTCAGATTATCAACGCCATGGCTATCGAAGCATCCAAAGGCTTTGACCCAAAGACTGCCGCACGGCTGGCGTTCCGGGCTCTGTATATCCCCGGCATGTTGGCGCTGGTTTCCGATGCTTTTGGCTTCCTTACCCTGTTGTTTATCCAGATAGACGTTATCAAAGATCTGGCCGTGGCAGCCGGTTTGGGTGTGGCCATCGTTATTGTTACTAACCTGGTTCTGCATCCACTGATCATGTCTTATGTCGGCATTACCAAGGGTGGTATTCGCCATGTGCAAAATCAGGGTGAGAAACAGGATCGCAAGTGGCGGGTCATGTCCTACTTTGCGCACCCGGGCGTGGCACCGATTTCTTTGTTGATTGCCGTAATCGGTCTGGGTCTGGGCATGTATTACAAGCAGGGGATCAAGGTTGGTGACCTGGATCAGGGAGCGCCTGAACTGCGTGCAGACTCCCGGTACAACCTTGATAATGCCTTTATCATTGACAACTACTCCACCAGTGCGGATGTGCTTGTAGTGATGGTAAAAACGCCAACGGAACAGTGTACCCAGTATGATGTTCTGCGGGCCATGGATGCCATGGAGTGGGAGCTGCAGAATACACCCGGTGTGCAGTCAACGGCATCGCTTGCTGATGTCTCAAAAATTGTCACCAAAGCGCTAAACGAAGGTAACTGGAAGTGGTTTGAAATTTCCCGTAACCAGACCATCATCAACGCCTCAATCCGTAGTGCTCCCTCGGGGCTAATGAATACAGATTGCAGCCTGACGCCGGTACTGGTGTTCCTTGAGGATCATAAAGCGGAAACGCTGCAGACCGTTGTGGAAAAGGTGGAAGAGTTTGCGGCCATAAACAACAGTGACCAGCACACATTCTTGCTGGCAGCAGGTAACGCGGGTGTTGAGGCGGCTACAAATGAAGTCATTTCCAGCGCCAAAAACATGATGCTTATCTTCGTTTATGGGGTTGTGAGCCTGCTTTGTTTCGCAACCTTCCGTTCCATTCGTGCAGTGCTGTGCATTGTCGTGCCCCTGGGGCTGACCTCGGTGCTTTGTGAGGCCATTATGGCGGTGTCCGGTATTGGTATTAAGGTGGCGACATTACCGGTCATAGCACTCGGTGTTGGTATAGGTGTGGATTACGGTATTTATATTTACACCAAGCTTGAGCAGTATTTGCTGGAAGGTAAGGCACTTCAGGAAGCCTATTTCGAAACCCTGCGCTCTACCGGCAAAGCAGTAGTATTCACCGGCATAACGCTTGGTCTTGGGGTAGTCACCTGGATCTTCTCGCCAATCAAGTTTCAGGCAGATATGGGCTTCTTGTTGTTCTTCATGTTCTTGTGGAACATGGTAGGCGCAATCTGGTTGCTGCCCGCGCTGGCCCGATTCCTGTTGCGGCCGGATCAGATGGTGGCCAAAGCTCGCGCCTTGAAATAAGTTTTCGTTCACCTTGCAGTTGTATTGCAACAAAAAGAGCCCGGAAACGGGCTTTTTTGTTGTTCACTCAACTGGTTAGCAACGCAGGTCTTACTTTATTTATAGTTGAAAGTGGTCTATGTTCTAACGTGAGCGATGAGCATGCCCGCACATAAAGCGGGCTTTTATTACAATGAACAGAAAAGGAACAACTCTCATGATACTGAACCTCAAGGCACCCGCCCTCGCTTTGGCGGCGGCTATCAGTTTTGGTGCCGCGTCTGCGTCCGTTTCTGCCCAAGAACAGCGGTTCGTAACCATCGGTACAGGTGGTGTTACGGGCGTTTACTACCCTGCGGGTGGTGCAATTTGCCGGCTGGTTAATATGGACCGGAAAGAGCACGGAATCCGCTGCTCGGTTGAAAGTACCGGTGGCTCTGTTTACAACCTGAATGCTATTCGTCAGGGCGAACTGGACCTCGCTGTAGCCCAGTCCGACTGGCAGTACCACGCCTATAATGGCACCAGTCAATTCGAAGATGCGGGTCCTAATAAAAAACTGAGGGCTGTATTTTCTCTGCACCCGGAGCCGTTCACCGTCGTAGCGAGTAAATCATCGGGCATCAAAAACTTTGAGGACCTTGCCGGAAAGCGCGTATCTGTGGGCAATCCGGGTTCAGGACAGCGCGCTACCGCCGAAGTGCTTATGGACGAGATGGGCTGGACGTTAGCCAAGTTCTCTCTGGCGGCAGAGTTGAAGGCCGCTGAACAGTCCCAGGCACTGTGCGACGGTAATATTGATGCCTTTTTCTATACCGTTGGTCACCCATCCGGCTCTATAAAAGAAGCGACCACCTCTTGCGACAGCGTTTTGGTAAATGTTGATAACGCAGCAACCAAGAAGCTTATCAAAGATAATCCGTACTACCGGAAAGCCATTATACCAGGGGGTATGTATCGCGGCAGTGATGGAGACACCACAACATTCGGTGTAGCTGCAACGTTTGTTTCATCTACCGATGTTCCGGATGACGTTGTTTATGCAGTTGTTAAAGCTGTATTTGAAAACTTCGATAGCTTCAAACGTTTGCACCCCGCCTTTGGTAACCTGAAGAAAGAGGAAATGGTGAGTGATGCGCTGAGTGCTCCACTGCACCCAGGTGCTGCTAAATATTACAAGGAAGTCGGTCTGATCAAGTGATCAGATGCTGATGCTCCTTTCTCAGCTGCGGGTGGAACCCTCTGCCCGCAGTATTAACTGATCATCCCGTTCTCCTCTGACAGGATTCAGCTATGACCAATAGCGATTCGAAAGCAGGGAAGGATGCCGATAAGCGTAAGGTAGAGAAATTTCTGCAGTCTGAATCCGGTGGACGAGTTACTACCGGGCCGGCTGCCGTTATTCTTTTTGTTGTTCCTTTGCTTTGGTCTCTTTTTCAGCTTTGGATAGCTTCACCGCTACCCTATGTGTTTAATTTCGCCGTATTTAATTCTACAGAAGCCCGGTCTATTCACCTGGCATTTGCTACTTTTTTATCATTTACCGCTTTCCCGATGATTCGGGGAAAAAATCTGGACCATGTTCCTGTTTATGACTGGATTCTGGCGCTGGCAGCAGCTTTTGCCGCGTCCTATATTTACATTTTTTATACTCAGCTGTCCTCTCGCCCGGGCGCGCCAAACATGCAAGACATGGTTGTTGCCCTGGGCGGTCTGGTACTTCTGCTCGAGGCAACCCGCCGCTCACTGGGCTTGCCCCTGACCGTTGTTGCTGGCGTCTTTATTTTCTATTCTCTGGCCGGCCCTTATATGCCAGATGTAATTTCACACAAGGGCGCCAGCCTGAGCAAGCTCGCCTCTCACCAATGGCTGGGCACCGAGGGTGTATTTGGCGTGGCACTCGGGGTATCTACCAGCTTTGTGTTCCTGTTTGTTCTGTTTGGTGCGCTGCTGGAGCGGGCCGGTGCTGGTAACTATTTCATTAAAGTGGCCTATGCGCTGCTTGGGCACATGCGCGGAGGCCCGGCCAAAGCTGCCGTGGTTTCCAGCGGCCTGAGCGGCATTATCTCCGGTTCGTCTATTGCTAACGTTGTAACGACCGGTACCTTTACCATCCCGCTGATGAAGCGGGTGGGTTTCTCTGACGTTAAAGCTGGCGCTATAGAAGTGGCTGCATCAACTAATGGGCAGTTAACACCGCCCGTTATGGGTGCGGCCGCATTTTTGATGGTGGAATATGTGGGCATTTCGTACATTGAAGTTATCAAACACGCCATTTTACCCGCGTTGATTTCCTATATAGCGCTGGTTTATATCGTGCATCTTGAAGCCTGCAAAATGAACATGAAGGGTGTCGAAAGGCTAAACCAGCCAACACTTACCCAGCGGGCACTGAACTGGGTAGTGATCTTGCTTGGCCTTTGCATTCTTACTTTTGCGGTCTATTACGGTATCGGCTGGATCAAAGGCCAGCTTGGAGAGGATGCGATATGGGTTGTGAGCCCATTGCTGCTGTTGGCTTATATTGCACTTGTAGGTTATGCAACACGTTTCCCTGAGCTCGAGATCGATGATCCAGACGCCGCATTGGGTGATTTGCCAGAAGTGGCTCCCACCGTTAAAACCGGTCTGTATTTTCTACTGCCAGTGGTGGTGCTGATCTGGTGTCTTACAGTAGAGCGTTTTTCTCCGCAACTGTCTGCCTTCTGGGCAACCGTGTTTATGGTGTTTATTGTGATCACCCAAGGGCCGATTAAGGCTTTCTTCCATAAGCGTGGAGGCTATATTTCCGAGTTGAAACGGGGCGTGGCTGATCTGGCAACCTCTTTATCGGCGGGCGGTCGCAATATGATTGGTATCGGCGTAGCCACGGCAACGGCCGGTATTATTGTCGGTACCGTTACTCTGACGGGGATTGGCCTGGTCATGACCCAGTTCGTTGAGTTTATTTCCGGTGGCAACCTCCTGCTGATGCTGATTTTTACAGCAGTGGTCAGTCTTATTCTCGGAATGGGGCTGCCGACAACGGCCAACTATATTGTTGTCTCCACCCTTATGGTTCCGGTTATTGTAACTCTCGGTGCGGCCAACGGGCTGCTGGTGCCGCTGATCGCGGTGCACTTGTTCGTGTTTTATTTTGGAATTCTGGCGGATGATACTCCGCCCGTTGGGCTCGCCGCGTATGCGGCGGCTGCAATATCCGGAGGCGATCCCATAAAAACAGGAATCCAGGGTTTCATTTACGATATCCGAACCGCGATTCTGCCATTTATGTTCATTTTCAACACCCAGTTGTTGTTAATAGGGCTGACCGGCTGGTTTGATTTGCTGATCACAATTTTCAGCGCAATAACAGCCATGCTGGTGTTTGCGGCAGCAACTCAGGGCTTCTGGTTTACAAAAACCCGGTGGTGGGAAACGGTGCTTTTGCTGCTGGTCACGTTCACGCTGTTCCGGCCAGGATACTGGTGGGACATGGTGTATCCGGCCACCGAGGAGCGGCCTGGTTCCGTCATAATGGAATATATTGATACGGTTCCGGCAGGGGAGCCCATCGTTATTCAGGCTTCTGGTATATCGCTTAGTGGTGATGATGTTTCTACCTACCTGCAGTTGCCCTTGCCTGAGGCTGACACTCCGGAACTGCGATTAGCGGAGGCAGGGCTGGAAGTATCACCGGAAGGTGACCACATGGTTGTCGACTTTGTGAATTACGGCAGTATTGCTGAAAAAGCAGGTATCAGCTTCGGCTGGACGATTAACAAGATTCAGGTACAGAAAGATCGCCCACGTAAAGAGCTGATGTTTATCCCGGCCTTGATTCTGTTAGCGCTTCTTGCCTATGGACAGTTTCGTCGAAAGGGGCGGGAAGACCTCATGACACAAGCCACCTGAGCAGTTACTAACTTGATAGCCGTTCTGACCCCGGTATTAACCTGCCGGGGTTTTTCTGCTAGACTATCGCTCCAATCGGCCCGCGGTTTGTGTCGTGGCAGCCGTCACCAAGTGATCTCTGGTATAGATCACCGCTGAGTAATTAACTGGAGTTTTTCATGCCCGTCGTAACTTTGCCTGATGGCAGTCATCGTAGTTTTGCAGAAGCCGTAACCGTTCATGATGTGGCCGCGGATATTGGTGCAGGCCTTGCCAAGGCTGCCCTTGCCGGTCGCGTTAATGGCAGACTGGTTGATACCAGCTATCTGATTGAAGAGGACGCCGAGCTGGCGATTGTTACCGATCGCGATGAAGACGGTATCGATGTTATCCGGCACTCTGCAGCCCACTTGCTTGCAATGGCTGTTAAAGAGCTGTTTCCAGCCGCGCAGGTTACAATCGGCCCGGTTATCGACAACGGTTTCTACTACGATTTCAAATTCGATCGCCCGTTTACCAATGAAGATCTCGAACGTATCGAAAAGCGCATGGAAGACCTGTCCAGGCAGGATATTCCGGTATCCCGCTCTATTCTTTCCCGGGACGAAGCTATAAAGCTTTTTAATGAGATGGGCGAAGAATACAAAGTCCGGATTATTGAAGATATTCCGGGCAATGAAGATCTGTCCTTTTATCGTCAGGGCGACTTTATAGATCTTTGCCGAGGCCCTCATGTGCCCAGCACAGGTAAGCTGAAAGCGTTCAAGCTAACCAAGGTGGCGGGTGCCTACTGGCGCGGCGATACTAGCAATGAACAGCTACAGCGAGTGTATGGCACCGCCTGGGGTAACAAGAAAGACCTCAAGGCCTATTTACACCGTATAGAAGAGGCAGAAAAGCGCGATCACCGGAAAATAGGTAAAAGACTGAACCTGTTCCATATGCAGGAAGAAGCGCCCGGAATGGTGTTCTGGCATCCCGCAGGGTGGACTGTGTATCAGGAAATCGAGCAGTACATGCGCCGAAAGCTGCACAGCCATGGCTACAAAGAAATAAACACACCGCAGGTTGTGTCCCGGGTTCTCTGGGAGAAGTCTGGGCATTGGGAAAAGTTT
>DATJDA010000283.1:0-1661 GCA_035497695.1 Marinobacter sp.
GGCCAGCACCCAATCTCAAAACAGCAACAAAAAGGAGTACCCGATGCGCAAACCCGAACTCGCTGCTGCAATCGCTGATCGAACCGGACTGACCCGCGAAAAAGCCAGTGAAGTCATTACCGCAATTACTGATCAGATCTCAGCTGCTGCTGCCCGCGGCGAGGATACTACCCTGATTGGCTTCGGAACTTTCAATATCCGAAGTCGTGCGGCCAGAAACGGGAGAAATCCGAAAACAGGTGCCGCTATCCGCATACCTGCCAGCAAAACTGTCGGGTTCAAGGCCGGTAAAGCCTTGAAGGATCAAATACGCTGATTCAGCAGGGCCCACCGGCACAGCGGGCCCTTTTTCACTTGTCCTCAGGAGGCGCATTCCGAACGTGTGCCGTCCACACGACAGCGAATAGCTTTCATAAGCTTGATTGCACGCTCGTCGTAAACTCCGTCTGCCAGAAGCGAAAGACGTACTTTCTGAAGCATTTTGTCGTATTCCGCCATGTCTTCCTGCGGCAAAAGCATCCAGGTTTCCTTAGGGATCCCCGCTTCTGCCTCAGCAATAATGTCGTAAGCCTGATCAATGCGCTTGATCGTTTCATTCCGCACTACCTGGCCAACTTCATCCGGGAAGCGGTCACGGTGAAGAATGACCTGAAAGTTCATATAGGCGAGAGCATATTTGAGCACCCCACCATTCGGATTCACGCCCTTATAGAGTTCTAATGGCTGATAAGCGACGGCTGGGCCATAGGCAAGATCGACACTGCCGTTATTAAATTTGCCGGCGAAATTGGCAGAGTTGGAGCCAACGACCGATGCACCAACATAGCGCACCATGCGAACTGACGCCTCATCGAAATCCAGAGTGGCAACACGCTTGCCCTGAAGTTTTTCAACGGAATCGATTGTCCGATCGCGGGTAAACAGATAAACGGCACCCCCAGGGAATACACCGGCCACCTCATAAGGGCCGTCAATCAGGAATGCACGGGCTTTCGGCTGGCTGAGGGTGTTGTATAGCAAACGCATTTCCTCTTCGCCGGGCACAGCACCCATGGCTTCCAGACTACCGGTAAACTTGTTGAACTCCCGGGCGCGAGTGCCAGTAAGTAATACCGCATCACACTGGCCGGCTTTGAAATCTTCGGCAGCTACCTTTTCATCGGTATAAGCACGCAGGTCCAGCTTTACTCCCTGACTCAGGGCAATCGGCTGAAATGTTTTGGTAATTGCAAACAGGGGACCGTTGGCACCAACCGGGTCAAACACACAAAAACTACGCTCAAGCAATTCTTTTTGCGTTTCGGCCAGAGCCAGGGATGGCAGCAGAAGGCTGATACATAAAGCGGCAGCCACAGCCACCCGCTGCGGGAGGTTTACTGAGATCACGGGATGACTCCTGATTTATTATTGTCGGCACCGATACGCTTTTATGTACCTCTGTGCCGTTCCAGCTTTTACCGACCATAATTCGGCAGCTACAAGAATACGTTGGCACAGGTGCCCACTATCAAGAGTTTTTCAGCAACACGTAGCATTATGGGACGCTGTCGACAGAGGTTGCACAACCTCTGTCGCATTTTAGGCCAACACCCTGCAATCAGCTTGCGGGCTGCTGCCAGGCAATTTTGCCTGCTGCCAGGGTCAGGCGGACTATTCCGGGC
>DATJDA010000284.1:0-9409 GCA_035497695.1 Marinobacter sp.
AAAAAAGGACTTGTGGCGTTGTGACTAGACGACTTCTCATAGTAGAGGATGATCCCGGGCTGCAAAGCCAAATGCGCTGGTGCTTCAGTGAAGATCTTGAGGTAACGGTAGCGTCTGACCGCGAATCAGCCTTAGCAGCGCTAAGGCGCGTAGAGCCTGAGGTAGTAACACTTGATCTTGGCCTGCCCCCAGACCCGGGTGGCGCGTCTGAGGGTTTTAGCCTCTTGGAGGAAATACTCCGGCTGGCCCCGATGACAAAAGTGATTGTTGTTACCGGCCGGGAAGATAAAGAAAATTCGGTAAAGGCTATTGGCATGGGCGCTTCTGATTTTTATCAGAAACCTCTGGATGCCGATATCCTGGTGTTTGTAGTGAACCGGGCATTCCGGCTGGCTGAACTGGAACGCGAAAACCAGTTATTGACGCAACCGGGTGACGGCACAAACATCAAGGGCATTATCGCGGCAAGCCCCCAAATGATGAGCGTATGCCGCACGCTGGAAAAAATCGCCCCCACAGATGTAACAACCCTTATTACTGGTGAAACCGGCACCGGCAAAGAAGTCCTCGCTCGCGCCATACACGACCTGAGCCCCCGGGCCAACAACGTTTTTGCGGCCATTAACTGCGCAGCTATTCCAGAAAACCTCCTGGAAAGCGAGCTGTTTGGTTTCGAAAAGGGCTCATTCACCGGCGCAACTCAAAGTAAAAAAGGCAAAATTGAAAGCGCCAACGGTGGCACCCTTTTCCTTGATGAAATCGGTGATATGCCCATGCCCCTGCAGGCAAAGCTATTGCGCTTTCTGCAGGAGCGGGTTGTAGACAGGGTGGGCTCGGTGAAACCGGTGCCAGTAGATGTGCGCGTGGTATGTGCAACACACCGCAACGTTCGCAAGCTGATTGAAAGCGGCCAGTTCCGGGAAGATCTTTACTACCGGATAAGTGAAATAACCCTTGATGTACCAGCCGTAAGAGAGCGGGACGGAGACGCTCTGGTTATTGCCCGCTCTCTGCTGAAATCCCTGGGCAAAGACATGGACCGACAGAATCTCACCTTCTCGGATGATGCCATCAACGCCATCAACAATTACCCATGGCCCGGAAACGTGCGGGAAATGATTAACAAGGTAAAACGCGCCACTATCATGGCCGATGGCAAGCGAATAACAGCCGAAGACCTGGAACTTCCAGGGTGTAACGAACCGGGATTAAGCCATCTGAACCTGCGCCAGGTTCGTGAGCATGCTGAGCGCAAAGCCATTCTGCAGGCACTCCAAACCAGCGCGTTTAATATGACACAGGCCGCCCGGCTTCTGGGGGTTACCCGCCCTACTCTTTATAATCTCACTGACAAATATAAAATCGACACATCGGCAGAAGCTCCGGAAGTCTGAGTGGACCTCCTGGCAAACGATGGCAGCGAATGGCTTAAGGAGCAGATTTATATGAAGAAAAGAAAAAAAATACTAAACACACTTCCACGGCTGGTACTGACAAGCAGCCTGCTACTCGCGCTCACTCTGCTCACGGGCTGCAACAACAGCCCAGGCTCATCGGAAGCTCTGTCTCACATTGCCCGGGCCGAAACCTATTCCGAACAGGGCCAGTATCGTTCCGCCCTGCTTGAGGTAAGGAACGCCATACAGAAAGACCCGAACAACGTTGAACACATCGTACGCCTTGCAGATTTGTATCTGAAAATTGGCGCACCAAGGGAAGCCTCGGAACTGCTGGCGCCCTGGATCAAAGAAAAACCTGAAGCCGTAGCTCTCACCCTTGCCCGTGCATACGTAGAGCAGGGAAAGCATTTATCAGCCACAGAAACCCTTGCCCTGCAAACCCCGACCTCTCCGGAAGATCAACTGGAAGAGTCACTGATTCGCGCCGAGGCCTTGCGTAAATCCGGACAGCAGGCAGAGGCGCTGGTACTTTATAACAACCTCACCGCAAGCAACCCCACTAATATTGAGGCAATAACAGGCAAGCTCCAGGCGCAGATTGATCTTCGCAAAAACACACAGGCCGTAGAAACAGCAGACGAATGGCTTGCGAAAAACGAAATGAACCCGGAAGTTCTGTATTGGAAAGGACTTGCCCAGTATCGGCTTAATCAGCTAGAGCAATCCTCTAAAACCCTGACAGAAGCCGTTGGTGTACTGCCAACATCCGATGTGTTCCTGCCCATACGCCGCACCGTACTAATGGCACTCTCCAGGGTACTTACCGAGCAGGGCAAGATTACCGAAGCCCAGCTCTATAACCGTATATTGTCAGAAAACATGAATACCGGCGCACGGGAACAGGCAGAAGCTGCCATTACGGCCCTGAAAGAAGGTGATTTCGACAAAGCTAAAGTCATTCTGCAAGATGCGCTAAAGCTTAACCCCGAGAATGAACAGATGGCCCTGATGCTGGGTGCGCTTTATGCGGGCACCGGCGAGCTTAGCGAAGGTGCTCATCTGATGGCCGAGAATCTGGACCCGGAAACGACACCTACCCAGCTTATAAGAGCGGCCACCATAGCCCAGATTGATATAGGCGAACGGGAAGAGGCACTGAAAACCCTGGAGCGGGCGATACAAGCACGCCCCAACGACAATGAACTACTGGCCATGCACGGCATTCTTGCCCTTAGCATTCCAGGCCACGAAGACGAAGGCATTGCCAGCCTCAGCAAAGTTATCAGCAGCCAGCCCGATCGCGTTCGGCTAAGACTTGCACTGGCCCAGCACTACATAAAGAACGACAAACCCGAACAAGCCCTTGGGCAACTGCGAATGGCGTTCACCTCTGCCCCTACCGACTGGGCCATTACCAGCACCTACCTGAACGTATTGTTGGCCCAGGGAGAAAAGCAGGAAGCCGGTGAAATCCGTGATGCCCTCATCAACGGCTACAGCGACGAACCCCAGGCACTGCTATTGGCAAGCCTTACCGATGCCCAACTGGGAAATACCGACAACGCAACAAAGCGGCTTGAGAAGCTGATTAAAGACAACCCGGAACTACAGGCGCCGAAAATGGCCCTGGCCAGCCTATATGACCGGTCCGGCCAACGTAAAAAAGCCATTAGCATGTTGGTAGACGCTGCCCGGCTTACCCCGGATGTTATTCGCCCATTACAGCAGGCTGGCCAGATTTACGCGCGGGATCACAACATTCCCGAGATTAAGGCCTGGCTGAACGATATTGGCAAAACGTATCCGGAACTGGCACAGAACACCGACACCCTCGTTGCCCTGATTTACATAACCGAAGGCAACCTGGCAGAAGCCAGATCCAGGCTTACTAAATGGGAAGGCACCAACTCCATAACAGTGAAGCGTGCCCTTGGCCAGTTGCTACTGGCCGAAGCACGAGCCGCAGCAACCAACAAGGAGTGGGCCAAAGCACGGGCAAAAGCGGCAGAAGCCATCGCCCTTGAGCCCAAGAATGTAGGGTTTGCGCTGCTACCAGTGGGCATTGCCGAAATGGAAGGCAAAATGGAAGACGCCTTCTCTGCGCTGGACGCCGTAGAGAAAAACCATGGTGAAGGAACCGCCACCATGCTTTCCCGGGCAAACCTTCTGAATATACAAAAAGGGCCAAAAGCAGCGTACGAATACCTGCTGGAGAAATGGCAAACTACGAAAAACGTACAACTAATGCCTTCACTTGTAGGGCTGGCCAAAGAGGGCACTCCCAAGTCCCTCGACAGCCTCACCGAGAACTGGCTGCGGGAAGATCCGCAAAACCTTGGCGCCCACCTGGCACGGGCTGAATGGCTGATGAGCAACAATCAGAGCGCAGCAGCCATTCCTCTGTATGAGCAGGTTCTTACACGGCAGCCAAATAACCTGGCCGCACTTAATAATCTGGCCTGGACACTTCGGGAAGACAACCCCGAGCGCGCCTTAAAGCTCGCCCGGCAGGCAAGCGAACTGGCACCTAACAGGCCCGAGATTCTGGATACCTATGGCTGGATCCTGCATTTGACGGGAAACCACGCTGAAGCAAAAGTGGCCATAGAAAAAGCCCTTGCACTGGCACCGGGCAACGAGGAAATTGAGTCTCATCTCGAAGCTGTCAAAAAAGTAATGTAAAGAAATTCGACAAAACCACACAACTTGATAAAACGCAAAGCCGGCGATCGCACCATTGCCGGCTTTGCTGTCTTTACAGTGTCGAGATCCTTTACATGCCGGCTTTGAAAGAATTAACAATAACCAACCAAATCATGATGTTGCAAAGTTGGCACGCATATCGCTTATAGTATTGTGTGGATCGGGTAGTACCCGGTCGTACGCCAAACCACCCGTGAGGATGGGACGGAAAGCCAAGGATCTCTCAAACAAAAAAGAGACTGCCTGGTTGCAAGCAAACTACAGGGAATTAGAGCTAGACAACCGGAGAACACCTATGAATCTTAAACTTATTGTTGCAGCAGTTGCCTTAACCGCATGGACGGTTCAAGCCAACGCTGTATATATCGCAAACGATGGCATGGACGGCGTTAATACTGGCCTGCAATCACAGATCGATGCAATCACTGTAACACCTGGCTCAGTCGGCGTTTCCAGCATTGACGTTAATGCGGATCAACTGAGTGACGGCCTGGACAGCTACTGGAGCATCACCGGTTCTGGCGGCAGTGTTACTACTTTTATCATCGAAATCGCTGGTAATGCTGGTAGCAACACCTTTGGTATCTTCGATCGCACGAACAAAAACAACTACGTTGAACTGTTCAGCGGCGCAGACACCTATAACAATGGCTTCGGCAGCCAAAAAACCCTCAGCATCCTGTCCAATGGCGATGTTGGCATTAACGGCACGTTCACTGGTGTAACACTTGCTGGCAATCAGTTTGGTTATTACCTTGGCACCGCCAATGGCCCGATCTTCTACTCAGACAGCAGCCTGAACCAAGATGGATCGGATCAGATGGTTGCGCTGCGTGGCAATAACGCTGATGTAGTTCAAATCCCTGGCTTCGCCGCTGGCGTATGGACAGATAACGAGTACATCCTGGCTTGGGAAGACACCCTTTACGCCAACTCAGACATGGACTTCAACGACCTAGTTGTTATGGTTGAGTCAGTTCTGCCAGTACCAGAGCCCGGTACCCTGGCACTGTTAGGCCTTGGCCTTGCAGGACTTGGTGCAGCTCGTCGTCGTCAGAAAGCCTGATTACGATTGAGAACTGAGAAAAGCCAGCTTCGGCTGGCTTTTTTTTGTTTTGAATTTGGGTTTTATGTAAACGGTATACGCAGTATCCTGTCGTTTGATTGCAGTTCGGCGGACGCACACCATGTTAAGGAAGACATTAGATAGCCTACCCCTTTCCAGACCATATCTGATTGTTACCGCAATTGCGGTACTGGTTTTCTACCCCACCTGGATACGATTGGCACAAGCCTGGCTTGAGTTCGAACAGGTTCTTGCCCACGGCCTTGCAACAGCCGTCATCTTTATTGGTTTAGTGTTAATTCATCCCCCCGGCCATTTTGAAGGCCGAACACAACTTAAGCCCTACCACCTTGTCGGCACTGCACTGTTCATTGCCACAACACTTGTTTGGGGCCTGCTCGAACTGATTCGTATCGACACTCTGGCCTACCTGATGCTTCCCGCCGGTTTAATCACCGCCACCTGGGCGCTTCTGGGGCTGGCCCGGACACTGGTTTTTCTTCCTTACGTTGTTCTTCTGTCACTCGCGCTCCCTATATGGGCAGACTTCGTACCCGGCCTTGTGAGCCTGGCAAGCGCCGTTGTTGGAACCACCGTGGGCTGGTTCAAAATGCCGGCCCTAATAGAGGGCAACAGCATCACCCTGCCTTATGGCCGCCTGCTGATTGCCGATGGCTGTTCTGGCATCCGCTATTTTGCAATTTCCATATTGCTGGCGATGATGATTTCGATACTCAATGACTACCGCTGGCGCAACTGGCTGATCACCCTTTTGGTGTTTACCACGCTCGGCCTGATTGCAAATTGGGTACGCATTACCATCCTGGTGGTGGTTGCGTATGAATCCAACATGCAAAGCGAACTACTCACAGACCATGAAACCATGGGCTGGATTGTTTTTGGCGTGTTCATTTTACCCGCTCTGTATTTTTCACCCGTTCTGAAAAGAAGCTCAGAATCCCAAAGCGCCCTTACAAAACCATCCTTTAAAAAATCCGGTGTATGGGCCGTTCTTATCGCTATCGCGCTGGGCCCACTGGCACTCATTATTACCCAGACTTCCCGTGCATCGGCCACACCCTGGGCGCTTGAATTACCCAATGCCACACCGGCAAAAGCCAGTGCCATGCCAATACCCCTCAACCTGCCAGATACGCTTGATCAGCAGGTATGGAATGCCAAGGGGCTATGGGTGTCGCTCGCACAAAGCCAAAAAACTACCACCGACGAAAAGCTGGTGCCTTACCTGCACCCCCCATACGACCACTCCCTCTGGCAGGTACAGGAAACCTACAGCCCAGGCGTTCAGCGCCTTCGAAACATTCTTACCCGCAAACAGGTGATTGTTGGCCAGTGGTTTCAGGTGGGATCGTATCGGGGCTGGAGCTACAAAGAGGCAAAATTACTGCAGATTCCGGCAACCTTAAAGGGAGAGCAGAAATTCGGGCTGGTTACCGTGCAAGCCGAATGTGCTTCCATTGATTGCAGCAATACCGTTAACCAGTTAAACCAGCAAATGACACTCGTCAGCAACAGCTTGCCGCAAGACAAGTAATGGCCACAACAACCAGCTTAAGGGTTCTCAAAAGCGCCAGCCTGTTACTCGGCATGCAACTTGTGCAGAGAGGCCTTGGCCTGATCAGCACGCTGATTCTGGCCCGCCTGCTGCTACCCGAACACTTCGGGGTTGTTGCTCTCGTTATTATTGCGCTGCAGTTTTTCGAACTGTTGGTAGAAATCGGAAACCAGCAGTACATCATCCAAAAAACCGACGTAACAGAGGCCGACCTCAACACAGCCTGGAGCATGGACATTGTTATCAAGTCTGCCATGTTTCTTTTAATCCTGCTGCTTGCGCCCTTTCTTGCAGAATTCTTTGATACCCCTGAACTAACCTCGGCACTGGCCGTTGCTGCAGTTTCTTTGCCACTCAGGGCACTGAAAAGCCCCGGCATGATGCTGCTGGCACGGCAGATCAATTACCGCCCCATATTCCAGCTAACCCTGTGGCAAAAAGGCATTTCCTTTGTAGTTGTTGTTACCTGGGCCTTTATCAGCCCCAGTTATTGGGCCATTATCTCCGGAACCATTGTATCCGGCCTTGTGTTCACCCTGGGCTCTTATCGCGTACACAGCTTTCGGCCCCACTGGACACTCATTCACTTTAAACAGCAGTGGCAGTTTTCCCAATGGTTGCTCTTACGGGGCATTGTTGGGTTTACCCGCTCCCAAATCGACAACCTGATGGTGTCTCGCCTGTTCGGAACCGCACAGCTTGGCGGCTACAACCTGGTACGGGAAGTGAGCCTGCTGCCGGCGCTTTCTGCCATCATTCCCATGAGCGAACCGTTACTCGCCGCCATTTCCGAAAGCAAAGCCGACCGCATCGCCCTTGCCTACCGTATTCGTTTAAGCCTGGCACTGATGATTACCGTGCTCACCCCCATAACCGCCTTCATTATGCTGTACCCGGAGCTTATTATTCGGGTATTACTCGGCCCGGACTGGTCTGAGTTTGCACCCTTGCTGGAGCCATTCGGGCTGTTTTTCTTTACCTTCTGCCTGTTTGCACTGGTAAGCGATGCCATTATCGCCCAAGGCAAAGTAAGGCTGCTCTTCTGGTTTGACGTTGTTTCAACCGTGGCCATAGTGGCTATTCTCTGGATGACCGCCACCGGTGGCCTGGAAATTATGGCCTGGGTTCGCGGCTGGCTGGCCGTGGCAACCACCATTGCACTAATGCTTATTCTGGAGCAGCAAACCCGGTTTTCGCTCATCAAGCTCCTGTTTTTGTGCATTCCAACCTTTGCAGGCACCTTGCTGGCCGTCTTCGTAACCCAGTCTGTAGATCTTTCTGGCAGCCATTATCTGGTGCAGTTTCTGGCATTAGGCACACTACACGTTACAACTGCCGCCCTTAGCATTATCAGTATTGGTTTTCTTCTGCTCCCGAAAACAGAAGAATGGGGGCAACTTCGTTATCTTGTGAAAGAGACCCGGGGCAAATAACAAACACATACTTTGAACCACCTCTATAAAGCGGCTTTATGTTATCCCGCCGGCGGATTATCCTATGCACCACACAGGGAGTAAGGCAGTAGGCAGATTTATGGACAAAATAGCCATTCAGCTAAAAGAACATAACGGCGTAGCTCGAATAAATGAGCCAGTAAGCCTTGGCATCCCCTTACCCAAAAGCACCGTGCCAGCCATCGGTAGCCTTTCGCTTATGGATGGAAACAAACCCGTTAAGGTGCAACTTAGCCCTCTCGCCCATTGGCCAGATGGCAGCCTTCGCTGGGTGCACGCCAGTTTTCTAGCCAATCTGGCTGCCAGCAGCACAAAAGAACTGATATTGGCCAAGCTTGACCACCCCACACCCAACCATTCAGCACCTGCATACAACCAACGGCCTGAAGGCCTTACCATTCCCACACTTGCAGGCAACGTAGCGCTAAGGGCCAATAGCCTAGCCTGGCACGTTACCAACAACGGCACCGATACGCCCTGGGCAATAACCTTTAGCGATGAAACCGCCTCGCCCTGCACAGCCAAGGCCGATGCAGACTGGGAAATAACCCATCAGGGAGACGTATTTGTTGCAGCAACCCTGAACGGCCAATGGCTAACACAAAACAGCAAGCCGCTGGCACGGTTTCAGTGCGAACTGCGCATTTTTCTGGAAACCGGCCAAATTCAGGCTGAAATATCCACCCACAACCCAAAACGCGCACGCCATCCGGGCGGCTTATGGGATTTGGGAGATCCAGGTTCCATCCATTTTCGTGAACTTGCCATAGAAGCAACGCTTCCAGCTAACAGCCTGGCCCAGGTAATCCCACAAGCCACTGATAACGCACCCAACCTCTTTCCTCTGGCGGAGTTCAACCTCTACCAAGATTCCAGCGGGGGCGAAAACTGGCAGAGCCGCAATCATATCGACCGTAACGGTGAGATCAACACTCAATTCCGTGGGTACAGGCTCTCGGGCACTAATGGGCTTCTGCATGAAGGTGAGCGCGCTAACCCGCGAATCGGCATTGAATACGACAGCACACAGCTCGACATCGCCATTCCCGGCTTCTGGGAGAACTTCCCCACCAGCGTGCGCAAAGAAGCAAACACACTCACCATCGGCCTGTTTCCGAGGGATGCAAAAAACAGCTACGAACTGCAAGGCGGCGAACAAAAAACACTTCGCTGCTTAATAGCCACCAACCCGAAAGTTAACATTGCTGCC
>DATJDA010000285.1:0-7779 GCA_035497695.1 Marinobacter sp.
ATAATGCCTTGGCCTTGGGAAGGTATTTCTTCATACGCTAGATCATGCCAATAAGGAATACAACGAATAAAAAACATGAATTGGGGTTATGGTGTGCAACCGAGTAAGATAGAACCTATACGTTGTAAAACCAGAAACCCCCTGAGAATGAGAGAGTGACCATGGCGGGCAAGACCTTATACGACAAATTATGGGATGAGCATCTCGTAAAGCAGCGGGACGATGGCTCCGCGCTGATTTATATCGATCTGCAACTGCTGCATGAAGTTACGTCGCCACAGGCGTTTGCCGGGCTTCGCCTGGCGGGGCGAAAGCCCTGGCGTATCAGTGCCAATCTGGCAGTGCCTGATCATAACGTGCCAACGACAAATCGTGAGAAGGGCCTTGATGGCATTGTCGACCCAGTGTCCCGCATTCAGGTTGAAACCCTCGACGAGAACTGCGACGAATACGGCATCCTTCAATTTGATATCCGGGATAAGCGCCAGGGCATTGTTCATATTATTGGCCCCGAACAAGGCGCCACACTTCCGGGAATGAGTATTGTTTGTGGTGATTCCCATACCTCTACGCACGGCGCTTTTGGTTGTCTTGCTCATGGTATCGGCACGTCTGAAGTTGAGCATGTACTGGCTACCGGTTGCCTTATCCAGCAAAAAATGAAAAACATGCTGGTCAGAGTGAACGGCAAACTTGGCCCTGGCATAACCGCCAAAGATGTTGTGCTTGCGATAATTGGCAAGATTGGCACCGCCGGAGCCAATGGGTGTGCCATCGAGTTTGGTGGCGAAGTTATTCGCAACCTGAGCCTGGAAGGCCGAATGACAATCTGCAATATGTCTATTGAGGCGGGTGCCCGGGTAGGTATGGTTGCCGTAGATGATAAAACCATTGACTACGTAAAAGGGCGTCCATTCGCGCCTGTAGGTGAGCAGTGGGATGCTGCGGTCAAGCACTGGAGAACTCTGCACAGCGATCCCGATGCCGTGTTTGACAAGATCGTTGATCTGGATGGTGCAGACATCAAGCCCCAGGTCAGTTGGGGAACGTCGCCGGAAATGGTTACCAGTGTCGATGGCTTTGTTCCTGATCCGAAGCAGGAGCAGGACCCTATCAAGCGTGAGGGTATTGTTCGCGCGCTGGAATATATGGGGCTCCAGCCTAATATGGCTATAACCGATATCAAGCTGGACCGGGTATTTATTGGTTCCTGCACGAACAGCCGCATAGAAGATCTGCGTGAAGCAGCGGCTGTGGTTAAAGGCCGGAAGGTAGCCTCCAGCCTGAAGCAGGCCATGGTGGTTCCAGGTTCCGGATTGGTCAAGATTCAGGCGGAAAAAGAAGGTCTGGACAAGATTTTTCTTGAAGCAGGACTGGAGTGGCGGGATCCGGGCTGTTCCATGTGTCTGGCCATGAATGCCGACAGGCTGGGGCGGGGCGAGCATTGTGCGTCCACTTCAAACCGTAACTTTGAAGGAAGGCAGGGCTCTGGCGGGCGCACCCATCTGGTAAGTCCGGCAATGGCTGCTGCTGCGGCTGTGACCGGTTATTTTGTTGATGTTCGTGAGCTGATGAACTGATCCACAGGAGAAAACCATGCGCGCATTAAAGCAACACAAGGGCCTTGTTGCCCCCATGGACCGTGCCAATGTGGATACGGACATGATTATTCCCAAGCAGTTTCTGAAATCCATCAAACGTACCGGCTTCGGCCCAAACCTGTTTGATGAGCTGCGTTATCTGGATGAAGGCCTGCCCGATCAGGACAGCTCGACGCGCCCGTTAAATCCGGATTTTGTACTTAATAAACCCCGCTATAAAGGGGCAAGCGTGTTGTTGGCCCGCTCGAATTTTGGCTGCGGATCAAGCCGTGAGCACGCTCCCTGGGCACTGGAAGGCTTCGGTTTTCGGGTTATTATTGCCCCAAGCTTTGCCGATATATTCTATAATAACTGCTTTAAGAATGGCTTGTTACCCATTGTTCTTGATGAAAAAATTGTCGACAAGCTATTTGTGGAAACAGAGGCGAATGAAGGATACGAACTGGCCGCAGACCTTGAAGCGAAAACAGTTACCACGCCATCCGGTGAGACCTTCAGCTTTGAGGTTGACGATTTTCGCCGTCACTGCCTGCTGAATGGGCTGGATGATATTGGTGTGACGCTGGAAGATGCTGATGTTATAAGGGCCTATGAAGAAAAGCGTCGCGTGTCTGCTCCGTGGCTGTTCAACATAAGCCGCTGATATCTACCGCATTAAGTGATCTGACACAGGAAAGGATTATGTCGAGAACAGTGTTGTTGTTACCGGGTGATGGCATAGGCCCGGAAATTGTTACTGAAGCGGAAAAGGTGCTCCGCAAGGTTAATGATCAGTTTGATCTGAAGCTGGTTTTTGAGTCTGCGTTGGTTGGCGGGGCTGCGCTTGATGAAACCGACAGCCCGCTGCCGGAGGAAACACTGGCGAAAGCAAAAAAAGCAGATGCCATTCTTCTGGGTGCCGTTGGCGGCCCCAAATGGGACGGGCTGCCGATGGCGAGGCGTCCCGAAAAAGGCTTGCTTGGGTTGCGCTCGGGGCTGGAGCTGTTTGCAAATCTGCGTCCAGCCATTCTCTATCCCCAGCTAGCATCGGCGTCTTCGCTGAAACCCGAAGTGGTCTCCGGACTGGATATCATGATAGTTCGGGAGCTGACCGGTGGAATTTATTTCGGTCAGCCAAGAGGTATTCGTCATCTGGAAAGCGGCGAGCGTCAGGGTTACAACACCTATGCGTATACCGAATCAGAGATCCGTCGCATTGGTCGGGTTGCCTTTGAGGCAGCCCGGAAGCGTGGCAAAAAGCTGTGTTCTGTAGATAAGGCAAACGTGCTGGAAGTGACGGTTCTGTGGCGGGAAATAATGACCGACCTGTTGCGTGAATATCCTGATGTGGAACTTACCCACATGTACGTCGACAACGCAGCCATGCAACTGGTTCGGGCTCCAAAACAGTTTGATGTGATTGTGACTGGTAACATGTTTGGTGATATTCTGTCTGACGAAGCGGCCATGCTTACCGGGTCCATAGGGATGCTGCCATCTGCATCACTGAACTCCAAAAAGCAGGGCATGTACGAACCTTGCCATGGCTCGGCTCCCGATATTGCCGGCAAAGGCATTGCTAACCCGTTGGCAACAATAATCAGCACGGCCATGATGTTGCGTTACAGCCTGGCAGAGGAAAGGGCTGCTGAAGCTATAGAAGCGGCAGTCAACAAGGTTCTGGACCAAGGCCTGCGCACTGCAGATATCATGTCGGAGGGTGGTCGCAAAGTGTCTACCCGCGAAATGGGAGATGCAGTGCTGGCGGCGCTTTGACTGGCGTCAGTCAGCTTTGGTCAGATAAAATTCAAGACCCGACGGCGGTGATATGCTGCTGCCGCGGGATCATTCATCCTGTCCCTGCCCGCGATACCGGCAGAGGGTGGGCATAATATGAGGTTCAAAGGTCGCACATGAAGCGAGTTGGACTTATAGGTTGGCGCGGCATGGTAGGTTCAGTCCTGATGCAGCGCATGCACGAAGAAAACGATTTTGCCGACATTGATCCGGTGTTCTTTTCCACTTCCCAGACCGGGGAGCCGGCTCCGGACGTTGGCAAGGAAGGCGTGTCTGTGCTGCAGGACGCCTTTGATATCGACACTTTAAAAACCATGGATGTAATTATCACCTGCCAGGGTGGTGATTATACGGCTGAAGTGCACCCAAAATTGCGGGCCGGCGGCTGGAATGGCTACTGGATTGATGCTGCCTCTGCGCTACGCATGGCAGATAACTCGGTGATTATTCTTGACCCGGTCAACAGACAGGTAATTGATAGAGCTCTTGCTGACGGTATAAAGAATTATATCGGTGGGAACTGCACTGTAAGTCTGATGATGCTGGCGATTGGTGGTTTGCTGGAGAAAGATCTTGTTGAGTGGGTTTCTCCCATGACTTACCAGGCTGCATCCGGTTCCGGTGCCAAGAACATGCGGGAATTGCTGGTGCAGATGGGTGAGCTCAATGCCAGCGTCAAGAGTGAGCTTGAGGATCCCTCGTCAGCCATTCTGGAGATTGACCGCAAGATCACTGAAAGCATGCGATCGGACAGTTTTTCGACACAACACTTTGAGGTGCCCCTGGCTGGTAGCCTTATTCCGTTCATCGACAAACAGCTCGATAACGGCATGAGCAGGGAAGAATGGAAAGCCAGCTCCGAGACCAACAAGATTTTGGGCAGATCAGGCAATCCGATTCCTATTGACGGTATTTGTGTGCGGATTGGTGCGATGCGCTCCCACAGCCAGGCACTGACCATCAAGCTCAAAAAAGATCTGCCGCTTTCAGAAATCGAGTCTATTCTGGCGCAAGCGAACGATTGGGTTAAGGTTATCCCCAATGAGCGCGATGCATCTATCAGGGAGCTTACGCCTGCGAAAGTGACCGGCACACTGAGCATACCGATTGGCAGAATTCGCAAATTGGCCATGGGGCCTGAATATATCTCTGCATTTACGGTAGGTGATCAGTTATTGTGGGGGGCTGCTGAACCCCTGAGGCGCATGCTGAGAATCCTTCAGGAGCGTTAAGAATTGTTACACAGAGGCAATAAATGCCAACTGTGTCCGGTTTCAGCAAACCGGTAAGGGGGTGGAGGCTGATTTCAGTCTTCACCCCTGTTATTTTCAAGAGCACTAAGGGGTTCCGTTCGATTGATAAAAGATTGGTGCAAGGATTGCGTCTGATTGATTGATAAAACGGATATTATCAACAATACTTGCCAAGTCGAACATTAGTGATTAAACACAATAATGAGAATAACCCAGACGAAAGTCATCCAACCTCGTCCGATTCTGTTCAAACAAGAACAGTAACGAATAACGGAGACTGGAAAGGAAAAAGCATGAAGGTACGCAAGCTTGCGGTTGCCCTGGCTCTGGTGGGAGGGCTTGGATCCGGCGTTGCACAAGCCCTTGGGCTGGGAGAAATTGAACTTCAGTCCTATCTGAACGAACCCCTGGATGCAGAAATTACTCTGCCCCAGAGTCGTGGTGTGGATCCCGGCGATGTATTTATAAACATCGCTCCTGAATCTGCCTATGAGCGGGTCGGGCTAAACCGTAACCTGTTCCTGAGCAAGCTCCGGTTTAAGGTGGTAACAGAGAGCGACGGCAGTCTGTCGGTTAACGTCTCTTCCACAGAACCACTGCGTGAACCCTATCTTAATTTTCTTCTTGAGCTTACCTGGCCGAACGGGCGCCTGATGCGCGAGTACGCGGTTCTGGTTGATCCTCCTGTTTATGCCGAAGGATCAGGCGGGGGGGAAAGCGTACGTGCACCTTCCGTAAGTTCCTCCGGCACCAGTCAGCGGCCATCTGCAGGTACAACACCCCGCCGGTCGCAGGCAACGCAAACCCAGAGCCGCGGATATCAGGGCGGCACTTTCGGGCCTACCGGTCCGTCCGATACATTGTGGGAAATTGCCTCTAACGCTCGTACTGACAACAGCGTTTCCATGCAACAGGTAATGCTGGCGATTCAGGATCTGAATCCGGATGCGTTTATTGATGGCAATATTAACCGGCTTAAGCGCGGCGAAGTTCTGCGTATGCCGTCTATAGATCAAATGCGAAGCCGCACCCGTGCTGAAGCAACCCGAATTGTCGGTGTTCAGAATCGTGCGTTCCAGTCTCCGCAGCGTACTGTCGATGCAACAGCGCAGCAAACTGCGCAGGGCTCAGCCTCACCAGCTACTACAACTGGTGGTGATGAGCTCAAACTGCTCGTTGCCGACAGCAATTCACAAGAATCTGCAGGCAGCGGTTCAGCAGGCGGTGACGGCCAGCGTTCCGGTGGCGTTGATGCCGGTACCGCTATAGTCATGGAGCAGCTTGAGAGCAGCCGTCGCGAAAACACGGAACTGAATAATCGGGTTGATGACCTTCAGAACCAGGTGCAAACCTTACAGCGTTTACTGGAGCTGAAGAATAATCAACTGGCCGATTTGCAGAAGGTGGTCGGTGCCCCCGACGTAGACCAGGTAACTGCTACTGATGACGCCACTGCAGTTGTCACTGAAACCGAAGGTACCGGGCAGCCAGCGAGTGCAGAAGGTACTGAGCAGGGTTCCGAAGTCAGTTCTGAAATTGGCGCAGGTGTTAGCACAGAAGCAGGGGTTGCTGAGCAAGCGGATGGTCAGGCTGATGATCAAGGCGCTGGTGCTGGTGAAAAAACTGTCGCGGACGCTGAAAAAGACGTAGTGGAAGAGTCGCCTGAGGCCAGCGTTGCTGAGACAGCGCCGGTAGTTGCAGAGGATTTAAAAGCGACCAAGCCAGTACCAAAGCCGGCTCCTGGACCTGTTGTCGCTGATCAGGGTTTCCTCGGTAATGTTATCCATGCAATAGCCAATAACCCGATCTACCAGTTCGCTCTGGGTGGTGGGCTGGTTGTCTTGTTATTGCTTCTGCTCTTGCTTGCACGCAGGAATGCCAATCGCGAAAAGGCATTTTATGAACAGCTCAACTCAGAATCAGACGAGGGTTCAGATTCGTTTGACCTGAATCTGGACGACGATGAAGAGCCAGAGGAGAGCGAAGGTGCTGATGACGTTCTCGCCGAAGCGGATGCCTATATTGCTTATGGCCGCCACGATCAGGCAGCACAGACTCTGGAAAAGGCTATTTCGCGGAAGCCAAGCCGCTCTGATCTTCGTTTGAAGCTGCTTGGTGTGTATGCCGATAACCAGGATCGCGATTCCTTCGAAAAGCAATTTGCAGAAATTGAAGCGCTGGATGATGAAGACGCCTTGGCAGCCGCTGACGAATTACGCTCGGAACTGGAAGAGGCTGAGTCGATGCCAAGCATCGATGATCTTGAGTCACAGCTCCGGTCCGATTCGTTCAGTACCTTTGATGAGGCTGATGCCGATGAAGAGGCAGAAAGCGCAATCACAGATTTTGAAGCCGATCTGACCGACAGCTTTGACCTGAGCGAAGATGATGAATCTCTGCTTGAAGGGGAAGATGAGAGCAAGGACGAAAAGAGTGATCTGATCGAATATGACCTCTCCGGCATTTCTCTTGATTCTGACGATGAAACGCTCCCCGAAGAAGAAGCGCTGTCCGAGGATGAAACGAAAACCGGTTTGAGCGAATCTCTCGAAACTCTCGAATCTGAGCTCGACATCGAAGATTTCAGTCTGGATCTTGATGAAGACAAGCTGGATGAAGGTGAGCTGGAAGAAGACCCTCTGGATAGCCTGGCAGACGATTTGTCAGACGTAACCCTCGAGGAAGATTCTGAGAAAGAAACGCATGATGGCATTACGTCTCTGGATGAATCCTTCCTGGACGAACTGGATGCCGAGCTGGACAAAGTTGCCAAGGAAGAGGCCGCGATTTTTGATGGTGAATCTGAAGAGTCGATACTTGGCGATCTTGAGCTGGACGTATCGGATGAAGACCTGGCACTGATGGAAGAGTTCTCAGACTCAGTCGATTCACTGGATGAGGATGAATCTGAGATTCTTTCACTGGACGAGGAACTTGATCTTGAAGACACTCTGAGTGATGTCGAAGACATTGATGAGTCTCTGGAGGAGCTTCCGGTAGCGTCAGATGAAGTCTCTACCGACGCTCCGAAGCGGGGAGTTGCTGATTTCGACGAGAGCGACCTTGGCGACGATGATGACTTCGATTTCCTTGCTGGAACCGACGAGGCAGCAACCAAACTGGACCTGGCCCGGGCATACATCGAGATG
>DATJDA010000286.1:0-18835 GCA_035497695.1 Marinobacter sp.
GCGCTCACGGGAAGCGGAAGAACTATACCGTGAGATGGGTGACGCCGGTGTGCGGGACAAAACGGTCATGCTGTTCGGCCAGATGAACGAAGCCCCGGGGGTACGGTTTCTGGTGGGGAAAACTGCACTCACCATGGCGGAGTATTTCCGCGACGAACAGAAACAAGACGTGTTGCTGCTCATCGACAATATTTTCCGCTTCGTGCAGGCGGGCTCAGAAGTTTCGGGTCTGATGGGGCGTATGCCATCACGGGTGGGCTACCAGCCAACACTGGCCACCGAACTGGCAACATTGCAGGAACGCATCACCTCTACCCGCAACGGTGCCATCACCTCAATTCAGGCAGTTTACGTGCCGGCAGATGATTTTACCGACCCTGCAGCGGCGCATATTTTCTCGCACCTTTCCGCTTCGGTGGTGCTATCACGCAAGCGCGCCAGTGAAGGCCTCTATCCGGCGGTCGATCCGCTTGGCTCTGCCTCTGTTATGCTGACACCCGCTATCGTTGGTCAACGCCATTACGACATCGCCCGGGCGGTGCGGCGCACACTGGCTGAGTATGAAGACCTGCGCGACATTATTGCCATGCTTGGCATGGAAGAACTTGCAGCCTCCGATCGGGCCACCGTAGCGCGGGCACGGCGGCTTGAACGCTTCCTCACCCAACCGTTTTTTACCGTTGGCGCTCTTACTGGCGACAGCGGCAGGCGCGTGTCCATCAAAGACACCCTGGACGGCTGCGAAACCATCCTGAACCAGACTGAATTTCACGATAATGAAACCGACTACTACATGATTGGCTCGCTGAAAGATCTGGAGGCCAGATCATGAGCCTTGCCGACACCATGCAGGTAACGCTGCGGCTTCCCACCCGCCTGTTATTTGAGGGTAGCGTACAACGGCTGTATGCCACTGCAGAAAATGGTGCTTTCGGTATGCTTCCCAATCATACTGATTTTGTTACTGCGCTGGTGCCATCCGTGCTGATTCTCACCACCCCGGACGGTACGGAAGTATTTTTTGGGATTGACGAAGGCATACTGATGAAAACCGGCCATCGTGTAGATATTGCAATACGCCGTGGCGTTCAGGGCGAGAATCTCGACTCCCTGCACGAGACCATACAGGCCGCGTTTATGGAAGTGGATGAGGAAGAGCGGGTGGCCCGGTCGGCGTTGTCCCGGCTTGAGGCAGGCATAGTGCGGCGCTTTGGTGACTTGCGGAAACCAACGGTATGAGTACGAAAAACGACCGCTCCGCAGAAGATATCCGCCGTAGTGCCGAACGCATGAAACGTGCACGCAATGAACCGGGAGTCAGCCCTTTGCGGGGATTGGGCGCGTTCGGGATTATCGGCTGGTCGGTCGCCGTGCCCACCGTCGGTGGCGCATTTCTGGGCTTATGGCTGAACAAGGTGGCACCCCAGACCTTTTCCTGGCCCATTGCCCTGATCCTAGGTGGTGTCGTTATCGGTGGCATTATTGCCTGGAGCTGGATCGGGAAAGAAGGGCCGGACCAGAAAGGAGGTAAGCGATGATAACAGTTGACTGGCAAGCGGTACTGGTGGGGTTTTCTTTCGGTTTGCCCGTTAGCGCCCTGTTCTTCGCAGGACTGGCCTGGGGTATGCGACGCGCCCTGAACTCTGGCCGGCCCGCTCTCTGGCTGATGACGAGTTCGTTCTGCCGGATTGCCATACTGCTTGCGATTGGTTTTCAGGTAACCGCCTCCGCAGGAAGTAACTGGGCTATAGCCGGCTATGCACTGGCGTTTTTCCTGGCGCGGCTGATTGCCGTGCTCTGGGCCAGAGTCAGCAAGGCACCCACCACTGCCAATCCCTCCACCTCCGAATACAAGGGCGCATAATGCAGCTTACCCCCGACGACATCATCGTATTCACTCTGGCAGGCTGGAAAGTTAACGCTACCATCGTCAACACCTGGATTGTCATGGCGCTGCTGGTGGGCATTTCGATGCTGATTACCCGTAATCTTCGCCCGGACGTGCCTCCAAACCGCTGGCGCACAGCGCTGGAAGTGATCGTAAAGCTGATTCAGAGCCAGATCGAGGAGGTTACCCGAAACTCGGCACGCCACGTGATGTACTTTGCCGGCACGCTGTTCCTGTTTATTGCATTATCCAATCTTTTATTGGTAATTCCCGGCTTTTCGCCACCAACTTCATCATTATCTACCACCGCAGCACTGGCTTTGTCTGTACTGGTGGCGGTGCCGGTTTTCGGCATAGCCAGTGGTGGCGTCAGACATTACCTGAAAACCTTTATCGAGCCGTCGGTGATCATGCTGCCGTTCAATATCATCGGTGAATTCTCCCGGGGCATATCACTGGCGATCCGCCTTTATGGCAACGTGATGAGTGGTGCCGTTATTGCGGCTATTCTGCTTACCGTTGCGCCGTTTTTCTTTCCGGTGGTCATGGACATGCTCGGATTATTAACCGGCATGATTCAGGCCTACATATTCGCCATTCTCGCCACCGTATACATTTCATCTGCCACCGCAGATTCAGACCCTTCGGTTCTCAAAAAAGAGGATAAGTCATGACCGACCTTGCCATTATTGCGGCCATTTCCATATTTACTGCTGGCTTTACCATCGCCATCGGTGCCATTGGTCCCGCTCTGGGCGAAGGGCGGGCAGCCGCGGCAGCGATTGCTGCCATCGCACAACAACCCGATGCAGCCCCAACCCTGTCACGAACGCTGTTTGTCAGTCTGGCAATGATCGAATCTACCGCCATCTACTGTTTCGTGGTGGCCATGATTCTGATTTTTGCCAACCCGTTCTGGGACGCCATGCTGGTTGCAGCAGGAGGCTAGGCCACATCATGTCCATAGACTGGGTTACCGTTTTCGCGCAAATCATCAACTTTCTGGTGCTGGTGTGGCTACTGAAGCGATTTCTTTACCGCCCAATCCTTAACGGCATTGATGCCCGTGAGGCCGAGATAGCTCGCCGCATGGCCGAAGCCGGAGAAGCGCAGAAAAAAGCGCAGGCGGCCGAAGCGGAATACCGTCAACAGCAAAAACAACTGCTGTCGGATCAGAGTGCGGTGGTGGAACAGGCGCTTCGTGAAACCGAGGACCAGCGCGACACCCTGCTGGCCGATGCTCGCAGCAAGCTTGAGCAAGAGCAGAAAGACTGGCAGAAGCACCTCGAGCGTGAGCGTAAGAAGTTCGCTGCCCAGCTTCAGCGCGCCGGAGAAGAAACCTTGCTGGAGATGACTCGCAAGGCCCTGAGTGACCTCGCTGACGAAACCCTCGAAGAAGCTGTAGTGCGCCACATCAGCACACGGCTACGCCCGATTGCAAGCGAACTCTCCGAAGTTGCAGGCGACAGCGAATTAGCCGTAGCAACCACTCGCGACCGTTTGCCGGACGCCGCGCAGGCACAGATGAAGGCAGATATAAAAGACCTGCTGCCAGGCATAACCCTGCGCTTTGAAACTAACCCGCAACAATCACCAGGGCTGATCCTGCGGGTTGGAGGGGCTCAGGTCGCCTGGACCGTCGACAGCTACACCGAAGGGTTTAATGCTCTGTTAAGCGAGCGTCTGGCGGCCGGTGCTTCCGGACGAGCCCAGCCCGGCACTGCATAAAGAAGGCAATCAGAGAAACGTTATGACCGATACCGATCACCCGGCTACAGACAGAGGTTCTGCCGCACACACGGCCGAACAGTTCGACACGTGGCGGGCAGCCCTGCTGGCAACGCCCGCGCCTGCTCCGGTACTGACCGAAGTTGGCAGAGTTACCGAAGTTGGTGACGGTGTTGCGGTGGTAACCGGTCTGGCGCGGGCGCTGGCAGATGAGCTGGTGATTTTTGAGTGCGGCGTTCGCGGCATAGTGCTGGATCTTGAACCTGGCCGGCTGGGCGTTATTCTGCTGGGGCCGTCGGAACTGATTACCCTGGGAGAAGACGTCCGCCGCACCCGCAGGGTTGTGAGTGTACCCGTTGGCCCGGCTCTGCTTGGCCGCGTGGTCGATGCCATAGGCCAGCCCAGAGACGGCCTGGGCACCATCGCCGCAGTCGCAGAGCATCCCGTTGAGGCAGAAGCACCGGGCATTCTCAGTCGCTCGCCCATTTCCCGGCCTCTGGCAAGCGGCATCAAGGCCATCGATGCCGCTGTGCCGGTGGGTTTGGGCCAGCGCGAGCTGATCATCGGCGACCGCCAGACCGGAAAAACCTCTATCGCCATAGACACCATGCTCAATCAGGCTCGCTCAGATGTCATCTGTATCTATTGCGCCATTGGCCAGCGCGGCGATGCTGTCTCCCGAGTGATCAACGCCCTGAAGAAAGGCAATATGATGGCTCGCAGTATCGTCATGTCTGCCGGCGACGAAGAAACACCGGGGCTGGCTTATATTGCGCCTTATGCCGCCATGGCCATGGCTGAGTACTTTTCCGATCAGGGCCGGGATGTACTGATTATTTTTGACGACATGACCCACCATGCCCGCTCTTACCGCGAGCTGTCACTGCTGCTGCGTCGGCCGCCAGGGCGCGAAGCCTTCCCCGGCGATATTTTCTATGTTCACGCCCGCCTGCTTGAGCGGGCCGGTCAGTTCACCAAAGACGCCGGAGGGGGCTCGATTACCGCCTTGCCGGTGGTGGAAACCCAGGCAGAGAACTTATCGGCCTATATTCCCACCAACCTGATTTCCATTACCGATGGCCAGATTTATCTGTCGCCACGGCTGGTGCGCAGAAACCAGTTTCCAGCCGTTGATCTGGGTTTATCGGTATCCCGGGTGGGGGGCAAAGCCCAAAGCCGGGCACTGCGGGAAGTGGCTGGTAACCTGCGGGTTACCCTGTCACAGTTCGAAGAGCTGGAAGACTTCGCCCGCTTTGGCACCCGGCTTGACGACGCCACCCGCGCGCGCCTGACCCGTGGCGCAGCCGTTCGTACCGCTCTGCGCCAGGCCGAGCGTGACCCCATGCCCCCCAACGAGCAACTGGCGGTTCTGATTACAGCCATGGAAGGGCTTTTCGATGCACTGTCAGAACAGCAACTGACCGATGCCATGCTTCGTATCCGGACCGCTGCCCGGAAGCAGTTACAATTTATTGGCGAACGCATCACTGAAAACAAAGGACTGAGCGAAGACGACCGGGCGCTGATTATCGCCACCGCCCGCAGCGCACTTGCCGGAAGCCGCTCCACGACTCCCGCCAGCTCCGACGAGGTCAATCATGGCCCAAACGCTTGAGACGCTCACCCGGCACAGCGACACACTGACCAGCATTCGTGGCATCGTCCACACCATGAAAACCTTATCTGCCATTAACGCCACACCTTACGAACACGCAGCGAGCTCGATCGAGGCTTATCACCAGACCATCCTCCAGGGTTTTGCTGCTTTCGCGTACCGAACCGGCGAGATCACCCTGCGCCAGGATAAGGCACTTGAACATCTTGTAATCGTGTTCGGTTCTGACCACGGGCTCTGTGGCAGTTACAACGATAATCTTGCGGAAGTGGTAAAGCTGTATTGTCAGGAAACAATCGCCGGTAAACAGCGCATTCTCTGCATTGGCGCCCAGATGAACAATGCTCTGACTGACCAGAGTTTAACGCCCGAAGCCACCCTGCTTCCGCCAGCGTCTGCCGACGGTATTGGCCGTCTCGCTGGTGACATCGTCACCCGGATTGATCGTTTCAGCCGAGGCCAGCCGCTGAATCATCTCGCCGTCACCCTGGCATTTACCCAACGTGGCGAGCACGGGTTCCGGGAACCTGTAACACGCAGTCTGTTGCCACTGGAGCCTTCAATGTTAACCCGGGCCAAACGGTGGGAGTCGCGCTCGCTGCCGGATTACACCATGGCCGCCGATGCTCTGTTGTCATCACTGATTCGCAGCCACATTTTTGCCAGTGTTTTTCGTGCTTCTGCAGAAGCCATGGTCACCGAAAACTCCGCGCGGCTGGCGCTGATGCAGCAAGCTGAGCAGTCTGTGGATGAGCGGCTTGAAGAGGTAAAAACAGAACTGAGATCGGTACGGCAGGACGAAATCACCAATGAACTGATGGATGTTATCATTGGTTTTGAAGCATTAAAAAAACCAAAAAAGCCGCACAAACAGGACTAATTCAGCTTATGGAGGGTACAAACAGCGGTGCGCCGTCGGCCTCCACAGTTGTCAGACGCTGATTGTATAAACGCTCCAGTGCTTTCAGCACCAGCATGTCTTCAACCGGGCCCCAGCACGCTTCACCATTGGTGTAGAGCAGCAATACATGGCTGCACCAGCGAGCAGCCAGATTCAGGTCATGCAGGCACAGAAAAACTGCCTTTCTGACACTCGTCTGATCCCGCAGCAAGTTCATCACTTTCACCTGGTGGTGCAAGTCCAGATGATTAGTAGGCTCATCCAATAGCCAGATATCGGGATTCTGGGTCATCAGCGTAGCAATAGCGACACGTTGGCGCTCACCACCAGACAAGGTGTTCAACAAGCGGTTGGACAGGTGATCAACATCCAGTGTTGCCAATGCCTGCTGCGCACGCTGCTGATCTTCCCCTTGTTCACTTTCCCACGGTGACAACCAGGGATGACGCCCGATCAGGGCGGTTTCCATAACTGTTGCCGGGAAGCTGTCTTGCCGCTCCTGAAACACCAGGCCTATGTGCCGGGCAATGTCCCGGCGCCTCAGCCCGGTTAATGACGACCCATCAAGCATTACCCGACCGCTGCGTGCAGGGAGCAAGCCGGCAAGCGTATGCAACAAGGTGGTTTTTCCAGCACCATTGGGGCCAAGCACACCCCAGATCTGACCAGGCTCAATGCTCAGATTCAGAGCAAATCCATCTTGCCGTCCCGGAATATTCATAATCAGATCCCGCGTATGCAGTGTGCTCATCAGCGGCTCCGGTGCAACAGGTACAAAAACATTGGTACACCCAGCAAGGCCGTGATCACACCAACGGGCAACTGTTCTGGCGCAATGACGGTACGCGCCAGCGTGTCTGCCAGCACCAGCAAAGTGCCGCCAGCCAATGCGCTGGCTGGCAAAATAATGCGCTGATCATTACCCAGCACCAACCGAAGCATGTGGGGCACAATCAGCCCGACAAATCCGACACTGCCAGCCGTTGTCACAGCGGTAGCCGTCAGCAGACTGGCCAATAAATAGACTGCCCATTCCAGTGGCCGCACAGAGACACCAAGGGCGGCTGCCTGCATTGGCCCACGGGCCAGCACATTAAGATTCCGGGCAAGGGGCATAATCAAGACAATGGATACCCCCAGTACCACCAATGCCGGCCAGGGGGTGCGCGCATAAGAAACATCCCCCATCAGCCAGTACAACATGCCGGGTAGCTGGTCAGCAGGAGAGACGGCCAGCATCAGGGTAATCACCGCGCCCCAGCCGGCCGCAACCACAACTCCCGTAAGCAGGAGGCGGGTAGGTGTCCAACTGCCTGTGCCGTGGGCAAGACCGAACACCAGAAAAGTTGCCAGCATGGCACCGGCAAAGGCCGAGCCGGATATCAGCAGTGTTCCCAATCCCGCCAGCATAGCCAATAGCGCCCCAACGGCAGCGCCGCCAGATAATCCCAGAATGTAGGGGTCAGCCAGTGGGTTGCGCAGTAACACCTGCATAAGTGCACCGGCTACGGCCAGCAGACCACCGGTCGCGAAGGCAGCAAGTGTCCGTGGCAGGCGCAAATCCACTATGAGCGTGCGATTCAGTGCACTGCCCTCACCCTGGATAACCTGCCACAACTCAAGTGACAAAATCGTCACACTGCCAATAGCCAAAGCCAGCAAGACAGCGATCAGTGCTATCGCGGCGAGGCCAGACAGAGAGCGGGTCATAGCTCAACAACCCCAGAAAGCTCATCTGTGTTATCAATGCTCACGGGCAATATCCAGCTTTTGACAGACATATTTACTGGCTTCAAGAAGCCTCGGGGTGGGCCTGGAAATCAACGATGCGGGAACAAAAAGCAAATTGTTCCGGGCGACTGCTTTCAGCCTGGAATAGTTTTTCCAGCGATCGAGCTGACCATCGCTTACACCACCAACGCTTCCGGTAAGAATGACCAGAGGATCTGCCTCCAATACCGCTTCTGCACTGATCCGTGGCACCAGACGGGGCATGTCACCAAACACATTAACACCCCCGCACAGCTGCAGAACCTTGCCAATCAAATGATCATTATTAATAGTCATCAGAGGCTGCGCCCACACCTGATAGAAAACCGATACCGGTTCAGCATTGCGGTACTGCTCAGACAGCGCAGCAATCCCGGCATGAAAGCGCTCCGCTTCTGCAAAACCTTGCTGCTCCGTTCCAGCCAGAGTGGAGAGCCGCTCAAGAACACTGGAAACCCCCTCAAATGTGCGCGGCTCAATGGCAAACTGAGGGACATCCAACGCCTTCAAAAGCTCGACCTGAGCCGGTGGATTGCCGGTTACCCAGGTGATGACCAAATCCGGCCTGAGCGCCAGCAGGGCTTCCATATCAATCCGCGTATAATTACCAACGGAGGGCAGGTTCAGGGCCGCTGGTGGATAGTCGCTATAATCAACCACCGCGACCACCTTGTTGCCAGCTCCCGCAGCAAACATGAGTTCCGTTGCGCCTGGCGACAAGGCAACAATGCGCTGGGCCACAGTGGGCAGACAAAGGACATGGCCGGCATCATCTGTTGCACAAACATCTGCAAAAACGCTCGAAACAAGCGCGAAAAACAGTAAAAACACACGATAAATCATCTAACGCTCATCTCAGTACTTGCTGCCAAAATTGTGCGCATGTTGAAACTGACAACATTAATTGACGGACATAATGCATCACCCTAAACTACGCGACTAGTTCTATCCGTAGCAGGTTCCCGCCGTTCAATAATCGCAAACGCATTATTAGACACAGGGTGAAACTGGGAAGTTCGGTGAAAATCCGACGCTGCCCCCGCAACGGTAAGCGGCAATGATCAGGATCAGCTCCAGCCTTTTATTAAAGCTAAGCATCCTACTCTGGCGACAACGCCCGCCGCAAGTCCGGAGACCGGCCTGCTACCGGCTATCAGTGTGTATTGGCGGAGGGCCAATACCGCGGAGATTTGCCGTATCTTATTTGGCGTAAAACCTCCTGATGATAGCTGCTCTTACAGCTGAAGCCGCGTGCCTTGGCTGTAGTTAATAGCTCATCTGGCCATGGTTTCTGCTCCAATGCGACAACTTGTTTGCCTTTTTTGTTTTTTGCCTCTGGCTGTCGCAAGTGCCGACGACACCAGGCCATTTATCATTGTTGAAAGCGCGCTTGTTAACACCGCATCAACCATAGATCCTGCCAGGGCAACCGGCCCGGTAAGAATTATTCCTCGCTCAGAATTTAAAAACCGCACGGTCAACCTGTCTGACGTCCTCAATGATCAGGCCGGCGTACAAATCCGGCAAAGCGGTGGTTTGGGCAGCTATTCCTCGGTTTCGCTCAGGGGCTCCAATGCCCGGCAGGTTCAGGTTGTTGTCGATGGCATGCTGCTGAATGATCCGGTCACGGGCGGCGTGGATATGGGCAAACTGGGGCTGCACGATATTGGTCGTATTCAGGTATATCCCGGCGGAGCGCCCGCTCAATTCGCCCAAGTTGGTATTGGCGGCGTTGTGGTTATGGAAACCCTCGGCAAAGATCTCGAAGACACCACCCGGATAAACGCCGGCGCTGGATCATTCGACACTTACAAAATGGGACTGTTCAACAGTGGCAGTCACAATGATGTTTACTATTGGGTATCGCTGGACCGACAAAGCAGCAACAACGATTTTAAATACCCAAATAGCCGCAAATGGTACAACCCGAATGACGGTGCCATTACCAAACGTCGGAATGCAGATTTCGAGCAGCACGCTGCCAGCACCAAGCTGGGCTGGGAGATAAACAACACCAGCAAGCTGGACGCACTGATTCAATACAGCGACAACGAACAGAATATTCCCAGCATACAAAACTGGCAAAACAACAAAGCCTTTTTAACCAACGAAACCCTTCGTACCCAGTTGCATTACCAGCAACGGGGCTGGATGGATGGCCAGATCCATTCCAGCCACCGGCTTATCTGGACCGACACCAGCGAACGTTACAACAACAGAACCGGCTTGGTGGGCCTGGGCACAACCGATGTCTTTACCGACACTGACCAGCTTGGGCTGGTGAATACACTCACCTGGCTACTGGGCAACCACACACTTTCGGCAACGATCGATGTTGCTCAGTACGATTATAAACAGCACGACAAACTGGACACCGAGCTTCCTGACGAGCGCGAGCGCCTGCAAATAGCCAGCGTGCTTTCCCACGAATGGCTCAGTACAAACAATCAGTGGCGCTCACAGGTCTCTCTTCGACAGTACCGAATTGATGACGATTCTGATCAGGCTCTCAGCAGCGGCACCATTACGAAGGCTTCCAGCACCGACCGCTATAACAGCTGGCAACTTGGGCTGAGTCATTACTTTGCCAATAGCTGGAAAATATCAGCGGGCCTGGCGCGGCAGGTTCGTATCCCGACGCTGCAGGAACTCTATGGCCGACAAGGCCTGTTTGTTGGCAACGACAAGCTTGAAGCTGAAGAATCCCTGAATTACGAAGCGTCTTTACGCACAGATCAAGGTTGGGGACATATTGAAACCACTGGCTATTTTCGCAGGCTCGACCCCGCTGTTGTCGCCACATTCAATGCTCAGGGTATTGGCCGCTACACCAATCTTGCCGCAGATATTTATGGCGTTGAAATCGACGCACTATTGCGCCTGCAGCACTGGTGGGAACTGTACGGCAATGCAACCTTTCAGGAATCTGAAAACACCGACGATGCAGTAAAGGATCGGTACGAACAGCGTTTACCCGGCATTTATCACAAGTCTTACGCTTTAGGGAGCCGTTTGCGCCTTCGGCCCTTCCTGATTGACCTGTCTTACCACTATGACAGCGAACTTTACTACGACTCAGCCAACCTTCTGGAAGCCGAGCCTCGCAAACTTGCCAACCTCACTGCTAGCTGGGTAAAGGTTTGGCCAAACCGCAGCGAGAGCGAACTTTCCCTGGAAGTGCGCAACCTGACCGATGAGCTTTATCAGGACTTTAACCGATTTCCCGGCCCTGGCCGGAGCTGGTTCATAAACCTGACACACACTTTTTAATACCCTTGATTTACACAGGAGAACACCATGAAAGTCCATAAGAAAGTTTGGTCACTGAATCGGATAGTCGCCTTCACCGGCCTGGCAGCAACCCTCGTATTAAGCGGCTGTGGCGGCGACTCAAAAAACACCAGCCTGACATCTCCAACGGGATTAGCGAATGCTGGCGTCGTTGCTTCCGTCAGCTCCGATTTTAGCTCTGGCGCTGTCAATGTTATTGATCTGGATTCCGCAAACTACAATGCTTTTGGCCCATTCCACGAAACAGGTTCTGATATAGGCGTTGTTGGCGGAACTGGCCATTACTACATTCTTGGAAGGTATGGCATGGACTATATCTCCAAGGTTGATATTTCCAACCTCGCCAAAAAAACATGGGACGAATTCCCTGTGAACGTTCAGCCTGAGCAAAACTCTGGCAACCCTTATGACCTGATCACCGTTAATGATCAGAAGGCTTACCTGCTGCGCTATGACAGCGAAAAAATTCTGATTGTGAATCCATCGGCAACCAACGAGGTCGATTTTTTTAGTGGCGAGGTGCTCGATTTATCAGGCTACACCCCATCAGCTAACGCAGACGGTCCGCCCCGCGTATCCGCTGCGGTTCTTGTTGGGGAAAAACTGTTTGTTACCCTGCAACGGCTCAACGATGCCTATGCGCCGGTCAATACAAGCTACGTGGCGGTTTTCGACGTTAATACTGACAAAGAAATAGACACAGGAAAGGGCACCGATGGCCTTAAGGGCATCCCCCTGCTTGGCACCAATCCGGACGACATTCAGTATCATGAAGGCATTGGGCTGGTTGTGCGAAACATAGGTACAAACTATCCGACCTATGGAGATGGCACCAGTCTGGATATTATTAATGTGAATGATTATGAGATTAGCCCAATGATCCCGGCCACAACCACAGCTGACGAAGGCCAGCTTTTAGATGTCGTGATTGTCAGTGAAAATCTTGGCTACATCATTAATCTGACAGGTTATATGGACACCAAAGTACAATCTTTCGACCCCACTATCGGTCGCGACAGTTTTGAAACTATCAACAACCTCACCGGCGGTGACTACAGGGATATTGAATTAAGCCCAAAAGGCAATCTGTGGATTGCAGACGCAGATGGCGATAAACCAGGTATCCGTATTATTAACACCACAGACAACTCAGAAATAAAGTTCGTTGACTCGCTTCGGGGTCTGCTCCCCAATAATATTGCCTTTGTAACCGAGTAAAGACCTCGCTGTTTGCCTGGCACTGCACTCCCCCCGTGCCAGGCAAACGGCAATGTCCGGATAATCCTGAAGCCTTGGCGCAGCTCCAAAACTACCCCATTACGCCCAGTCGGAGTATGATCTCGCACCCAGTTATATTGAACCCAAGTTACGTTTGCCGTAATTGAATGCTGCGTTATGGCCAATTGATGTCTGAAGGTATGTGTAATGTCTTTTCCCAGCAGTTGGATTAACCCTCCCCGGCAGCCCGATATGCTTTGTTTTGAACAGGCTGCGCAACGCCAGAGCGTGCTCACCAAACCTGCTGGCTCTCTGGGCAGGCTGGAAAATGTTGCCGTTCAGCTTGCCGGCCTTCAAGGCACGAATACGCCGGCGCTTGAACGCATTCAGATCAGTATTTTCGTAGGTGATCACGGTATTTGCGAGGAAAATGTATCAGCCTACCCGCAGGCGGTTACTGCACAAATGATTGGCAACTTTGCCAGTGGTGGCGCAGCCATCAGCATATTGGCCAAATCACTGGGTGCAGAGTTGGAAGTTGTTAATCTTGGCACTGTGTCGGATAACTTGCCCGATTTGCCGCATATTATTGATGCCCGCATTGCTCCCAGCACCCGTAATTTCACACTAGCCAATGCGATGACCGGCAAGCAGGTATGCACTGCCCTGAATCACGGCGACGCAGCAGCCCAGCGCGCTGCTGATAGTGGCTGCCAATTGTTTATCGGTGGGGAAATGGGAATTGGCAACACCACCTCAGCAACAGCAATCGCCTGTGCGCTGTTAAGCAAAAATCCCATGCAGCTAACCGGCCCCGGCACAGGTCTGGATACCGCAGGTGTGCGCCATAAAGCTGAGGTTATTATTCGTGCGCTCCAGCGCCACGATAGCGATGATGATCTGGGTCCAACAGAGGTGCTGGAAGCCCTCGGCGGTTTTGAGATCGCAGCTCTGGCTGGTGCTATTGCCGGTTGCGCGGCGCGATCCATCCCGGTGTTGGTCGATGGCTTTATCGTTTCCGTCGCGGCACTGATTGCGGTAAATCAGCAACCAGAAATTCGTCCCTGGTTACTGTTTGCCCACCGTTCTGCAGAGCCGGGTCATCAGGCCGTTTTAACAGCACTGAATGCTGAACCATTACTTGATCTCAGCATGTGCCTTGGTGAAGGTACCGGCGCAGCGATTGCTGTTCCTTTGTTACGGCTGGCGTGCCAGCTTCACAATAACATGGCCAGTTTTGCAGATGCCGGCGTCAGCACCCGGGAAGACATCGTCAATGGCTGAAACCACTACGTTATTTGATCTCATTCGCCATGGAGAGCCCGAGGGCGGGCCAATGTACCGCGGCAGCAAAGACGACCCACTTAGCAAAACGGGCTGGCAGCAGATGCGTGATGCCATTTCCGACGGGGACACCTGGGATGCAATTGTGACCTCACCCATGCAGCGATGCATACCCTTCGCCCGGGAACTGGCCGATCGCTATCAGATTCCCATGCACAGCGATGAGCGCCTGCGGGAGATAAGCTTTGGCGCCTGGGAAGGCCGCACAGCCGAAGATGTTATGGCCAGCGACGGTGAAAAGCTCCGCCGGTTCTGGGCTAACCCGGTCGCCAGCACGCCACCGGGAGGCGAGCCGGTAACAGAGTTCAATCACCGGGTTGTTGAAAGCTGGCAACATTGGAAGCACAAACTTGCGGGCCAGAAGGTACTGATCGTTTGTCACGGCGGCGTTATCCGGATGATCGTAGCCAATGCCATGAACATTCCGCTGAAACACGCTTTTGCCTGTCTGGTAACCCCCTATGCCTGCCGAAGCAGAATACAGGTAGACACCGCAAGTCACGGCCATTTTCAGAGCCTTGTGGCGCACGGTACGCTTACGACGGCTTCAAAACTATAGCCAGTCCGGCAACGCTCATCACTACTTTGTCGCACTGTTTTGCCAGGGTCTGGTTCAGCCAGCCCAGTTCATCGCAAAACCGGCGGGTGAGCGCATCCATGCCGATGGTGCCAAGGCCAACTTCGTTGCTGACAATCACCACGTTGCCAGGATAGTTCGCCAGCGCAACCAGAAAGGATTTGCGCTCGTTCGCAAACACGTCATCCCCGGCAAACAGTAAGTTACTCACCCAAAGACTCATACAGTCGATCAGCAGAAACGGCGGGGCTTCCGCTGCTGCGTACATATCAAGCAGGTGGCCAAGCTCTATAGGTTCCTCTGCCAGCCCCCAGCCTTCGGGGCGCGCCTCCTGATGACGCCGGACTCTTGCTGTCATCTCATCATCTTTGACAGTCGCTGTTGCCACATAAACCACAGGCATAGCCGACTCTATAGCCAACTGCTCCGCCAGCTTTGTTTTACCTGACCGGATTCCGCCGATAACAAGACTGTGTCTGATCGCCATACTGTGTCTCTGCACGTTGGTAAGTAACACCCGAATCATTCATCAAATGGCCCGGAATATAACCCACTGCTATAGTAATAACGGGCCACTTCAGCTATCGCCAAGCTCGCTGCCCTTCACCCTATTTTAGCCCATCTGCCGTGGAGTACCCATGCAGGCCGATTTTATTGATATCCGCAACCACATGGCGCAGCATCGGCCATTTGATGAATTACCCGAAGAAATGCTTGCCAGGGTCGCGGCCAGTGTTGAGGTTGAGTACTTTCGTGCGGGCACTCAGATCCTGACGCTTGGCGAGCCGAACATCTGGCTGCACTATATTCGCAGCGGCGCCGTAGAGATTTTCCGTCGCTCCGGAGAACTCTATAATCAGGTTGGTGAAGGCGAGATATTTGGCCAGTTTGGCCTGATGATGACCAAGAAAGTACGTTTTCCGGTCAGGGCCCTGGAAGACACGCTTATCTACCGGATTCCAGACGAAGTCTTTCAGTTTCTATTTGAAAATAATGATAATTTCTCTGACTTTGTTGAGATTGAAGACAAATTGCGCCTTCGTTCTGCACTGTCCCGCCGGGAAAAATCCAATGAGCTGATGACCTCACGGGTAACCCGGCTGATTTCCCGGCCGCCGGTTACTGCACCTTGTACTGTGCGGCTTCAGGAAGCGGCCAGAATAATGACAGAAGAACGGGTATCCGCTTTATTGCTGATGGACGAAGACGGCGACACTCCAAAACTTGCCGGCATTATTACCGATGGAGATTTACGTATCCGGGCCATCACCAACGCCCTCGCGTCAGAGACACCGATCAGTGACATCATGACCGGAAATCTGATCACTATCCAAACCAATGCATTTGTTTTTGAGGCCATGCTCACCATGCTTCATAAAAACGTGCATCACTTGCCGGTACTGGATAATGATGATGAAGTCCGTGGCGTTATCAACCTCGCTGATATTGTGCGGTACGAGAGCAAAAGCAGTCTGTTTCTGGTGAACAACATTCATCGTCAAAAAACCGTAAGAGGCCTTAAAAAGCTGAGCCGGGATGTCCGGGACAGCTTTGTGCGCATGGTTAACGAAGATGCTAATTCCCATATGATAGGCAGCGCCATGGCAGGCATTGGCCGCAGCTTTACCCAGCGCTTACTGAAGCTCGGTGAAGAAAAACTTGGCCCTCCCCCGGTTCCGTACTGTTTTATGGCTCTGGGTTCTATGGCCAGAGATGAACAACTGGTTGTAACCGACCAGGATAACGCCATGGTTTTGGACAACAGTTTTGTACCGGAAGAACACGACGCCTACTTCCTTGCTCTGGCGAAGTTTGTTAGCGACGGGCTGGCTGAGTGTGGGTATACGTACTGTAAAGGCGATGTCATGGCCACCAATCCAAAGTGGCGACAACCTCTGCACGTGTGGAAGGAATACTTTACTGACTGGATCGTAAACCCGGAAATTGAGGCGCTGTTAAACAGCAGTATATTTTTTGATCTTGACAGTGTTTATGGCGAAGCCGCTTTTGCCGAGGAACTCAAAACCCTGATCGCAGAAAAAGCCAGCCGCAGCCAACGCTTCCTTGGGATGTTTGCACGCAATGCCCTGACCCGAACGCCACCAATTGGATTCTTCCGGAATTTTGTACTGGAAGAGGATGGCAAGCACCAAAGAACCTTCAATATCAAACGTCGGGGCACAGCACCTTTATCGGATCTGATCCGGCTTTACTCGCTTGCCTGTGGCTCGCACGCTCAGAATTCATTCGACAGACTCAGGCTGATTGGCAAAGCCAGGCTCATTGGCAGAGACGATTTGGGCAACCTTCGGGATGCCTTTGAGTTTATCTCCATTGTCCGGATCCGGCACCAGGCTACCGCCATTCAGGAAGGACGGGAACCCGATAACAACGTACGGCCAAAGGATCTCTCTCCCTTTGAGCGCAGCCATTTAAAGAACGCCTTTCAAATAGTAAGTAATGCGCAAAAGCTTCTGAGATTCCGCTATAGCGCGTCAGTAGGCCGGCACGTGTAATCACCAGCCTTTGGCGCTAAATATCGCCTTTCACCCTGTCGATATACTCGCCGTAGCCTTCCGCCTCCATGTTTTCCAGGGGAATAAACCTCAGGGCGGCCGAGTTCATGCAGTACCTCAACCCGGTTGGTGCCGGGCCATCATTAAATACGTGTCCCAGATGTGAGTCCGCATAGCGGCTGCGGATTTCAGTGCGGGTGTAAAAGAGGAAGTTGTCCTCTTTTTCAATCACCGCATCGGCGGCAACAGGCCGGGTAAAGCTGGGCCAGCCCGTACCGGATTTGAACTTGTCTCTGGATGAAAATAACGGTTCACCAGAGACAACGTCCACGTACAGCCCAGCCTGTTTGTTGTCCCAGTACTCATTATTGAAAGACGCCTCAGTGCCGTCTTTCTGAGTAACGTCGTATTGCTTGCTGCTCAGGAGCTTCTTCAGTGTCTGCTGATCCGGTTTTACAAAGTCTGCAGGGATGAACCCCCTGGCTGTCTGAGTGCCCTTCGTCGATTCAGAGTTACCCGTGGTTGTAACTGGTTTGAACTGCGAGAAATCCAGCTCGTAATTCTCACCATATACCTTTTCGATAAACTGAAAACGACCCGAATTAAAGGTGTAGATCTTGTAGCGGATCGGATTCTTCTTGTAATAATCCTGGTGATATTCCTCTGCCGGGTAAAAGTGCTTCAGCGGCACAATTTCGATTACTACGGGCTTATCGTAAATGCCGGAGGCCTGTAGTTTCGCCTTGGCCGCTTCAGCCAGGCGCTTCTGCTCACGGTTGTGATAAAAAATCGCCGGGCGATACTGATTTCCCCTGTCGACAAACTGCCCGTTTGCATCAGTAGGATCCATGATCCGCCACAGCCCCTGCAGCAGCCCTTCATAGGTAATCTGGTTTGGATCGTAATAAATCTGAACTGTCTCGGTATGTCCGGTTGAGCCAGACGATACCTGCTGATAGGTAGGGTTTTCGGTGTGCCCGCCGGCATAACCGGAAACAACCTCCACGACTCCGGGTATTTTCTCAAAGCCCGATTCCATACACCAGAAACAGCCACCGGCAAAGGTGGCTACCTCCAGATTGGGGTTATCTGGCGCAAATGGCTTATCTTTAGCAGTTTGCTTGTCGGCTGTTGCAAAAGCAGCGTAGAAAACAGCCGTGGCCACTAGAATCAAGGCCGCAATCACGGGGTTCAGTTTCCGGTTCATAAATCATCTCCTGTAGTAAAAGAAAGACAGGAGTTGGGCCAAAATGTTCATTCTCCTCCAGCATTTATTTGCTAACGAGCCTGATGACGCAAACTACTCAATATCAATCAACACCTCGCCAGGCACAACCCGGTCGCCCTTGGTGATAAAAACACCCTTCACCTTGCCGGAAACAATCGCCTTAATTTCTGTTTCCATTTTCATCGCCTCAATAATCAGCACAGGGTCACCCGCCTGAACCTCGTCACCTTCTTTCACCAGCACTTCAACAATATTACCCGGCATGCTGGTTGTCACATGCCCCTCTCTGGTAACACTGTCACGACTCCGACTGCGGCCAGCCTGATGACTGGTGTCTTCAGAATCCAGCTGAATTTCCTCTGGTATGCCGTCTACCGTCATATAAAAACGGCGCTGGTTCTCACTAACCGGGTTGGCACCGGTAAGCTGAATATCATAACTCTCGCCATGCACAGTGATTTTAAAGTGGGTTGATACACTGCCTGCGACCTTATCGGTTGGCAGTGGTTCCAAAGGCTCTGGTTGCAGGTTACCGTCCCGGCGCTGCTCAAGGTATATTCTGGCCTGATCAGGGAACATGGCGTAAGTCAGCACGTCTTCATCGCTTTCCGCCAGATTGCCGATTTCTTTACGCAGCTCATCCAGCTCACGGGGAATCAGATTGGCCGGGCGCTCCTCAATCAGTTCTTCATTACCAACTGCACGGCGCTGAAGCTCTTCATCTACAGCGGCGGGTGCCTTGCCATACCAGCCCTGAAG
>DATJDA010000287.1:0-5661 GCA_035497695.1 Marinobacter sp.
GCGTGGAAATGGTAACGGCTGAAGGCCAGCTTATGGTTATTGGCAGCGAGGGTCTGGATACCTGTGGTATGGATTTGCTGGCACTGATTACCGGCTCGGAAGGCCTGCTTGGGGTGGTTACCGAAGTGACCGTCAAGTTGCTTCCCAGGCCTGAGGTGGCACAGGTAGTTATGGCAGGCTTTGATAATGTACAAACGGCAGGTGATGCAGTCGGGAGCATTATTGCCAACGGCATTATTCCTGCCGGGCTGGAAATGATGGATAGCCACGCTATTATTGCCGCCGATGATTTTGCTCAGGCGGGATATCCCCGCGACGCCAGGGCACTGCTGCTCTGTGAAGTGGATGGAACCGAAGAAGAAGTCCATGAGCATATTGCCCAGACCGAGGCGCTGTTTCGCAAGCTCGGTGCTACCTCTGTTCGTACTTCCCGGAGTGAGGAAGAGCGCGAACTGCTCTGGAAAGGACGCAAGTGTGCTTTTCCGGCCGTAGGGCGTATCTCTCCGGATTACTACTGTATGGACGGCACCATACCCCGCCGCCACCTGGCCCATGTGCTGGCCGAAATGGAAACAATGTCTGAAAAGTTTGGTTTGCGGGTTGCCAATGTTTTTCACGCAGGCGATGGCAATCTGCATCCACTGATTCTGTTTGATGCAAACATTCCGGGAGAGTTCGAGCGTGCAGAAGCGTTCGGGAGCAGCATACTTCGCCTGTGTGTTGACGTAGGTGGATGCATCACCGGTGAGCACGGTGTTGGTATAGAGAAAGTGCGACAAATGGCCATACAGTTTAATGACGAAGAACTTCAACAGTTCCACGATGTAAAAAATGCATTTGATCCGGCGAGAATTCTTAACCCTGGCAAGGGCGTACCTACTCTCAGATTCTGTCAGGAATATCGCTCGCTGGAATACAAATTACACACCCATGAACTAGTGGATGTCGCTCATGGCTGATATTTCCCGGCAGTTGCAGGAGCAGGTGCTCCATGCCAGTAACGGCGGACAAAAACTCAATATTACCGGTGGCAATACCAAAGCTTTTATGGGCCGGAAGGCCGACACAACAGCCAACATTCTGGATGTTAGTGAGCACACAGGTATTGTCGATTACCAACCTGTCGAGCTGGTGCTGACCGTGCGTGCCGGCACCCGCTTGCAGGATATAGAAACTGAATTGGCCGAGCACCATCAGACCCTGCACTTTGAACCGCCGCAGATACGTACAAATACTACCATTGGCGGCACACTGGCTTGTAATTTGTCTGGCCCGAGCAGGCCCTGGGCCGGCTCGGTTCGGGATCAAGTGCTTGGCATCCGCCTGTTAAACGGAAAGGGTGAACATTTGCGCTTTGGCGGTCAGGTAATGAAAAACGTAGCCGGCTACGATGTTTCCCGACTACAGGCTGGCGCAATGGGTACCTTGGGTGTAATTACCGAAATCAGCCTGAAAGTCATGCCAAAACCCGCTGCCTCAATGACCCTGATACAGGACATGGATATAAACGAAGTCATCCATTACATGAATAGCCGCGCTGCTGAGCCCAAGCCAATTACTGCAGCCTGCTGGGTTGATGGCAAAGTTTATCTTCGCTTGGCCGGGGCCCGTTCTGCAGTTGAGGCAACGGCGGACAAGTGGAGCGGCAAAGTTATGGAAAATGGCAATGCATTCTGGCGCTCAGTGCAAGATATGAAACATGAGTTTTTCAGTGATAGCGACACCCCGCTTTGGCGTTTTTCTGTTAGTTCTACAGCGACCAATCCTGATATAGACGGCCAGTGGTTCATAGACTGGGCCGGTGCCCAGCGCTGGTTTCAGGGAGCTGGTCAGCTTAATGATATGGAGCCTCTGGCTCAGGCTATGGGCGGGCAGGTAAGCCTGTTTAAGGGTGGCGACCGTAGTGGAGACGTAATGCATCGTCAGCCGGATGCACTCAAGGCGATTCAGCGCCGGATAAAAAGCGCGTTTGACCCTGAAGGCATATTTAATCCTGGACGGCTATATAGCTGGCTGTGAGCCGTTTTATTTATGATAGAAACGACCAAAGTTAGATAAGCAACCGGGTAGTTCTGTTCTGAAACACGCTGTAAATACGTCCCTGTACGCTTGAGCTTCGCCATCCATGGCTCCGCACAGTTTCAGAACAGAACTACCCGGTTGCTCAACCATCGAAGCAACGATTACAACGGGTAAGCCATGCAAACAAACCTGGTTCAACAATTTGCCAGCACCCCGGAAGGGCAAGAAGCAGAAGCCATACTAAGAGCCTGCGTTCATTGTGGATTTTGCACGGCTACCTGCCCGACTTACCAGGAGTTGAACGACGAGCGCGATGGCCCCCGCGGCCGTATCTACCTCATGAAAATGTTCCTTGAGGGCGGCGACGTAACAGAGAAAACCCGCAAACATCTGGATAGCTGCCTGGCCTGCAGAAGCTGTGAAACTACCTGCCCATCTGGTGTGCAGTATGGCCGGCTGCTAGACATAAGCCGTGGGTTCATGGAAACAGAGTTGCCCCGGAGTATGGGTGATAAATGGCTGCGCTGGGCACTGGGACGCGTAATTCCCAATCGCCAGTTGTTTGGCTTCCTGCTCAGGGTGGGACAATCCCTTCGGCCGGTACTACCAGCGAAGCTGCGCACTAAAGTACCACCTGAAAAGCACGCAAAGCCCTGGCCAGCCACTAACCATAACCGCACTGCCCTGGCCCTGGCAGGTTGCGTACAGCCGTCAGCAACACCCGCTACTAACGCGGCCGCTGCACGGGTGCTGGACAGGCTGGGCATCACCCTGGTTGAGGCACCGGAAGCCGGTTGCTGTGGTGCGGTGAACTATCATCTCTCTGAACATGACATAGCCCTTGACCGCATGCGGAGGAATATTGACGCCTGGTGGCCAGCCATCAAATCCGGTGCAGAAGCCATCGTAATGACAGCGTCTGGCTGCGGCGCCATGGTTCAGGATTACGGGCACTTGCTAAGGCATGATCCGGTGTATGCTGCGAAGGCTCAAAAAGTCAGCGAATTGTGTGTCGACCTTGGCGGATTTTTGTTGAGGCAAGATCTTGAAGCTCTCAAGGTTTCGCACAATCCCGGCAAAGTCGCTTTTCACTGTCCCTGCACGTTACAGCACGCCATGAAGCAAAGTGGAGTTGTTGAGCAGGTGCTTGCCAAAGTGGGTGTCAAGCTGGCTGTCACCAAAGACAAGCATTTGTGTTGTGGCTCCGCAGGCACCTTTTCCGTGCTGCAGCCGGAGCTCAGCCAGAAGCTGCTGGATAACAAACTCAAGGCGCTGAGTGCCGATAACCCGGATCAGATAGTAACAGCCAATGTTGGTTGCCAGATGCATCTTGAAACAAAGTCTGAAGTACCGGTAAAACACTGGATCGAACTGCTGGATCATTAACCGCTATACTGTTCCGGACAATAACGTAACCACAGGGAGAGTGGGTTGCCATGCAGGGGATTATGGCCGTTACCGTTTTGGCTTTTGCTTTTTCATCATTGGCAGTCGCGGATATTTATACCTGGACAGACGCCCGCGGCGTTGTTCATTTTACCGATACACCTCCACCTGATAAGCGCTATCGCTCTGTTGAAGTCACCGCCCCGGTGACAGTGCCCATGGCAGATAATCTTCATCAGCAACGACGGGTATCGAAGGTTCACAAGCAGGTTCAGACGATACGTTTGTCTGATCGTGAGCGACGCTCTTCGGAGAACAACCCGAGAGCAAAAGCCAACGCGAAGCATCAAAAAAACTGTGCCAGCTACCGGCGGAAAATCGCTCGCATTCAGTCACAGCTCAGAGCAGGCTATAGCAATAATAAAGGTAACAGTCTGCACCAGAAGCGTCGTAATCTTGGCCAGACACTGAGCCGCGAGTGTATTTTGCGCTGATGCTGTAAACTGACAGATAATAAGCTCCCTAACGAACTAAGGTTCTTCATGAATTGCCTGGTTATTCCGGTTTGAATACAACGCAGTTATCTAATCTTCAACTGGCTATGTTACTTGGCATGACAGTGGCTTTGGGGCCATTGGCGCTGGATGCCTACCTGCCGGCCTTCCCGGAGATTGCGGAAGGGCTGGGCGTTGAGCATAGTCAGATCGGCCTGACTCTGAGTGCGTATGTCGGTGCGCTTGGGCTCGCGCAATTATTGGGCGGCCCGCTGTCTGATCGTTATGGCCGACAGCAGATTTTGTTCATCGGGCTGGTGGTTTTTTCTTGTGCAGCCTTTCTGGTTGCGCAGGCAGAAACACTCTCGCAGATGCTGGGTTGGCGGATTGTACAGGGTATTGGCGGGGCGTTTTGTGCGGTCTCTGTGCCTGCCATTGTCCGTGACCAGACCAGCGGGCAAGATGCAGCGCGGCTGTTTGGATTGATTGGCCTGGTGATGTTTATTGCCCCTGCGGCGGCACCCTCAATTGGATCAATTCTGCTGTACTTCAGTGAGTGGCCTTCTATTTTTCTGATGTTAGCCGGTTATGGGGTTCTGTTGGCGGTGGTTCTGCACTTTGTGCTGTTCCGTCGCCTGCCACCCCGGGAGAAGATCCACACCCCGGTTTCCACCTTGGTTACCAATTATGCGCTGGTGCTCCGCCACGGCGTAACCATGCGATTTGTGGGGCTGCAAACTTTGTGCTTCAGCGCGATGCTGGTGTTTATCACCCATGCGTCGTTTATTTATCAGGAGTGGTTCGGGCTATCAAATGCCGCATTCTCTTTTCTGTTTGCTGCGAATATTGTGATCATGGCAGGCCTGAACCTTTATAACCGGCGCTTGCTCAATCGCTATAAGTCGGTGCGCATACTCCGGGTGTGTGTATTTTTGCAGGCGATTGCCGTTGTCGTGCTGGTCATCTGTGCCTGGGCCGACGCACCCTACTGGGTTATTGCTGGCTGCATTATTGTCGCGGTCGGGTTTATGGGAGCAATAGTGCCTAATAATATGGCCAATGCTTTGGAGTTTTTCCCGCATCTGGGCGGTACCGCTGCCGCCATGCTCGGTGCTGCACAGTTTACCGTTGCGGGTGTGGTCAGTGCGCTTTCAACAACTCTGGCCGGTGGCACACTGCTTCCTATTGTTTTGATTATGGCGCTTTGTGTTTTGGGTGCCGCCATACTGGCTGCAGGCGGGCCTGGTGCCGTTGAGCGTGAGGCGCGGCGGGTTTAGCGCCGCCTGGTTTTTTTCCTGTTGAACTGCTTGGCAATTGAAGCACGTGAGCTGATGCCTTTATCGATGTAAAGCACGGCATCTGCTATCTGGGGAAACATGTGCTCCTCCAGCAAATACTCATGCAGGCCTGTACGTGTGAGCGCATCCCGTACCGGGCCAATCAAGCTGACCAGATAGAGCTGGATGCCTTGCTCCTGCAGGTTTTCGATCACGTTTTCCAGCATGCGTAGCGACGTACTGTCAATACTGCCAATTGCTTGTGCGTCCAGTATGACAGCTTTCAGAGAACCCTCAGGCCGGCGCTTGATCATGCTGTAAAGCCGTGTGGCGAAATAATCCTTATTGGCAAAATACAACGGCGCATCGAACCGGAGTACGAGCAAATCCTTGCGAACGCTTATGCTCTCGAAACGGCTGATATTTCGATAAAGATCCTCGCCGTCGATCTTGCCAAGTTCGGGCATGTGGGGGGTTGCACT
>DATJDA010000288.1:0-5365 GCA_035497695.1 Marinobacter sp.
GCCGCCGGACCTCCTGAGGCAGAAAGGGCTCTGCCAGTGCCACGCGGTTTTGCACGTTTACCTGCGCAATATCAGTATCGGTGCCGCTCTCAAACGTCAGGGTAATCATTGCCATGCCGTCGTCAGAGGCAGTCGATTCAATATAAATCATGCCCTCAACACCGTTGAGCTGCTGCTCAATCGGGCGAACAACCGCCTCTTCAACAATCTGCGCGCTGCCCCCGGGAAGCACGGCCGTTACCTGTATTTTGGGCGGCGCCATGTCCGGATACATGTTGACGGGAAGCACCTGCAGCGCCAATAGGCCTGCAAGGGTTATCAGGATTGAAATAACAAAAGCAAACTTTGGGCGGTGGATAAAAGTGCTACTGATCATTGTTCAGTCTCACCGTCTTTGGCACCATCCACGTTGCTGGTCAACACACCGGTTTCTGCATCTATCTGATTCTGAACCGGGTTGACTGTTACGCCACAACAATGACCCGCTCACCCGCCTCAAGGCCACTCTCTGTTGCCAGCATGGCACCAATGCGCGGTCCGGTTTTGATAAAGCGCTGGGAAACCAGTTGGTCGTCGCCGACCACCAGAACAAACTTGCCCTCAATGGTTTCCTGCACAGCCATTTGCGGTACAAGCACTTGCGCAGCTCCGGCCTGCCCCTCAATTCGCAAGGTGACATAAAGCCCCGGGAGCAAAACCGCATCCGGGTTGGGGAACACCGCCCGCATAGCCACGGTGCCGGTACTCGAATTAGTCTGCACATCTGCAAAGCTGACCACACCATCCTGGTTATAAACCTCACCATCTGGCAGTGTCAGCCGAAGCAATAGCTTACTGGCGATATCCTCTCCGGCGGCGCTGCCTGCGCGGCGAAAGGCTACGTAGTCTGCCTCGTCAAGTTGGAATTCCACGTAGATCGGGTCGGTCACCAGAATGTCTGCAATCGGTCCACTTGCCGGGCTGACAACAGCACCCACATCATAATTCAGCTTGCCAATCCAACCATCGAATGGCGCCGTGATGGTTGTATAGCCCAGATTGAGATCTGCTCTCTGGACAGCGGCCTCTGCTGCCTCCAAACGACCTTCGGCCGCACTGAAACGATCCTTTAATTTATCCAGATCGGCGTCCGACAAATACCCTTTGGCAGCCACGCCCTCACCCCGCCTGAGGTTTCTTCGGGCAGACTCAATCTCAGCTTTGGCCGCAGCCATTTCAGCTTTCGCCTGTTGCAGATCTGCAGTGGCACGAGTGTCCTCAAGTGTGACCAGAACCTGCCCCTCATTCACCCGGGAACCCTCCCGGAACAGAACCTCTTTGATTTCAGCTTCAATACGCGGTGTAAGGCCAGCTTTTGCCGATGCCGCCGTGCGGGCCACAAAATCCCGGGCGGGGCGCACCTCCATACTTTCCAGCGTAACCACAGAAACCGATGGCGGTGCAGGCCGGGGAGGCTCCACAGGCTCTGAGCAACCGCTGACAATAAACGGAGCGAAAACGGCCAATAAAACCAAACGAGCTTGCTTAAATGGAGAGCTTCCTGGAGCACTGAGCATTTCTATTCCCTGATTAACAGACCGGCGGATATCACAACAAAAGAGTGCATTCGTATTCAGATTAGACAATACAACGACCGGTGACCATGTATTGGCTCGAATGATTTGGTGCACATCCTCGATCAGAAACCTTCTGCACCGTAAAACGTGTGATATTTCACGGCAAACCAACTCAGGATTGCGGTTGGTGGGGCTGTTTTGGGGCAGGTGTTGGCGTTAACTGCATTCGGAAAAGCAACAATAGAGGTATGGCAAGTAAGGCCATCCAGGCCATGATCTGAAAATCATTCAGGTAACCGACGGCTGCGGCTTGTCGGCTAAGCTCGCCATTAAGAAACGCCAGAGTCTGTTCCGGTGTCAGTCCGCTACTACCATCCAGTAGTGCACGAACCGGCTCACGATAAACAGTGAGTTGCTCACCCATAACTGCATGGTTGGTCTGCGCGCTACGGGCGGCCAGTGTCACCATCACTGAAATACCAATGCTGCTGCCAATGTTACGCATCAGGCTGAACATGGCAGTGGCTTCAGTGCGGCGATGGGGTGCCAGAGTTGAAAAGGTGATGGTGCTCAGGGGAACAAACACCAAGCCAAGGCCCAAGCCTTGAACCAAACCAGTTTGCACCACAGCCCAGGGGCTAACTTCCAGATTAAACTGTGCCATCTGAAACAGGGAAACAGCCGTCAGAATCAAGCCAGCTCCAACCAGAAGCCGGACATCAATGCGATTTACCAGGCGCCCAACAACAATCATTGAAACCATACTACCCAAGCCGCGGGGTGCGAGCACCTCACCCGTCGTGATTACCGGAAAGCCCATGAGGTTTTGTAAAAACGGCGGCAGTAGCGCAAGAGTAGCCAGCAAAATGACACCAACAATAAAGATAAACGTCAAACCCATCACCAGATTACGGTCTTTAAACAGCTCAGGCTCGAGAAAAGGCTGTTTTGCCGTCAGCATGTGGGCGACAAACATATACAGGCACACTGCCGCGACCAGCGATTCAATAATGATTTCTGTAGAAGAAAACCAGTCCAGACTCTGCCCCCGATCCAGCAATAGCTGGAGTGCACCTATGGCCAGAGAGAGCAGCGCAAAACCGTACATATCGAAACGACGTTCGGTTTTTTCAGTTTCCTGAACAAACAGCAAAATTCCGGCCAGCGCCAGAATGCCAAACGGTAAGTTGATATAAAACACCCAACGCCAGTTGTAGTACTCAGTAAGATACCCGCCCAGTGTCGGCCCCAGAATCGGGCCGACCATAACTCCCACACCCCAGATCGCCATGGCAGAGCCGTGCTTCTCTTTTGGGTAGGTGTCCAGTAATACAGCTTGAGAAAGCGGTACCAGACCAGCCCCGAACACGCCCTGCAATAAACGGAAAAAAACAATCTGGCCCAGAGAGGTGGCAAGGCCACAGAGCATAGAGGTGAGCGTAAAGCCAACAACAGCAACTGCAAACAACCGTTTGCGCCCCATTCGCTCAGCCAGAAAACCGGTCATGGGGGTCATGATTGCAGCTGCCACAATATAGGAGGTGAGCACCCAGGCAATCTGCTCAGACGTCGAAGACATGCTGCCCTGCATGCTCGGCAAGGCTACGTTAGCAATGGTGGTATCGAGCGCCTGCATAATGGTTGCAAGCATGATCGAAACTGTAATCAGCGCACGGTTACCCGTATCCGGTTTGGTAACCAATTCACTCACTCAGGCTCACCGGTCAACTCGGCGGCTGTAGCAGGTGTGCCAGCAAGATTCTGAATCCATGAGGTTAGCGGTGCCATAAACTCCGGCCCGCGAGTGTGCCAGCCAGTGTCGATAGAAACGTTTACACTCATGCCTGCCAGCAGGCTTATCTGCTCAGGCGCTTTATCCAGCTCAATGCGAACCGGAATGCGCTGCACTACCTTTACCCAGTTACCCGTTGCATTTTGCGCAGGTAAAATCGAAAACTCAGAGCCAGCAGCGCCAGCAATACTATTAACATGCCCTTCCCAGGTGTGATCCGGATAGGCGTCAACCTCAATTTCCACACGCTGTCCCGGCATAACATTGGTAAGTTGCGTTTCTTTCAGATTGGCCTCAATCCAGATATTGGTTATTGACACCAGACTCATGGCAGAGCGGCTCGGGCTGGCATAGGCGCCTTCAACCGGTATTTTTGAGGCAATGCCATCAAGGCGCGCGGTTACCCAGGTATCTTCAATGTCCTTTTGCGCCACTTCCAGAGCAGCCTGGGCCCGCTGATACAAGGGGTGTTTTTCTACCGCAATATCAGGATCGCCATTCAGGCTGGCTTTGATACGCTGCAACCCTTTCTCAACTTGTACAACCTCCTGCTGTGCCTGCTGCATTTTGTGGCGGTAGCTATCCAGAACCGAATCAGAAACCGCATGTTTACGAGCCAGTTCAACCTGGCGTTCGTATTCTCTCTCGGAGTAGCCAAAATTGCTCTTTGCCAGCACCAGCTCCTGCTGCTTTTCCTGATAACTGGCTTTCATTATCTTGACTTGGGTTTCTACATCTGCCAGCTCAGATCGGGCTTTTTCAAGAGCTATGTCATAACGATCCGGGTCAATGACAAACAAAAGATCGCCGGCTTTTACCAACTGATTTTCTTTTACAGCAACCCTGGAGATTCTGCCGGTTACTTCAGGAACAACGGAGATCATATCTGCCCTGACGTAGGCATTTTCCGTTTCCATATAACGACCACTAAAGAGGTAAAACCCGACAGCAATCAACACGATCAGTGAAGGTATAACAGCCAGCAACAGAAACCTTTTACCTGCCAGCCCGGATTCATAACCAACCAACCGGCTGGCGGGGTATTTTTCGTTCTTGTGCGGGGTGTTTCGGCTACCAAAGAGGTGTGACATAAACTAACAACCTACAAGATTTATGAGCTGAAGTATTATAAGCATGCTCACCTTTGGTGTGAATAAAAAACTGCTATTCTTAACACCCGGCTGACAAAAACGTTAGCTCGGGGATTCTGTTTTAATCCCGATAAGGAGAAGCGCAAATGGACAGTCATTCTTGCTTTACCTTTCGCCCCGGTTTTGTTGTACGGCTGATTGCTACTATTTTTGGAACAACACTCGCATTGCTGATATCAGCATCCGCGCTGGCGGCGGACGCATCCGCCGAGGTAAAAACGGCTGCCGTACATGCAGGTCTTGCTGCTCAGGCGGAAAACATTAAAGGTGTACACACGCATTTACACCATGCTCTGAACTGCCTGGTTGGGCCCGATGGCGACGGCTTCGACAGTGCCGAAATGAACCCATGTGCAAAAATGGGCAGTGGTGCCATACCTGACACCACAAATGACAACATGACGGAAGTGCTGGAGGACGCCGTAGACAAGGCAAACAGCGGGCTCGACACAGATGATTACAATGAAGCGAAAGCCGCAGCAGCAAGTGTTCAGAAAATGCTGACACTACAATAAAAGACCGTCATATTGTGTACAACTGGGCGGTACCCAATCAGGCGTGCCGCCTTCCTCTGAGGATTACAGACATGAGCGAGAGCGCCAGGGGCAGAAGTAAACTGGATAAGATACTGGCCGATCAGCGTGACTATATCGCCAGGCGTGAGAGCGGCTATCGCGAGCAGGCGCTAAAACTGTATCCGTGGATATGCGGGCGTTGCGCGCGGGAATTTACCCGTATAAATCTGCGGGAACTGACGGTGCACCATGTTGACCACGATCACGATAACAACCCGCCGGACGGCAGCAATTGGGAATTGCTTTGCTTGTACTGCCACGATGAGGAGCACAACAAGTTCGAAAGTTTTG
>DATJDA010000289.1:0-13336 GCA_035497695.1 Marinobacter sp.
CACATTAGCCTTATTCATAAGTTTGAGGGTGTTTTTGTCATCTTGCCCACAAGCAGCGAAACCATGCGCCAGGTTACTGCAGGACAAAACACTCCGGTGAGGCGACTGACTTCTGCCCGCATCCATACGGCGAAGATAGTCTTGCCGGGTGACACGACTGCGCTCAATTATTCGCTGCGTAACCTTGCTAATGGTTGGGTGCATAACAAACTCCATTAACTGACTTATAGACCATTTTCCAATACGCCAACCTGGCGACGTAATTTTACCTATATTCTATTGGATTTCACACGACAAGCGTTCACTTAGCATAATTTTATTGTTATATTTACTACATGAAAGTTCGAATTCGAACAATTATGAACTGGATGAGGGTAAAAGTATGGCTATTCGTATAGCAATCAACGGTTTTGGCCGGATTGGTCGCAACACTCTCAGAGCGCTTTATGAAAACAACTACCGAAATCAGCTTCAGGTGGTCGCCATAAATGACCTTGGAGATGCGGAAACGAACGCGCATTTGTTCAGGTATGATAGCGTGCACGACCGGTTTGATGGAGTGGTAAGCCACGATCAGGAGTCACTAACCGTAAATGGCGACAGAATCGCGATTACGGCGATTCGTAATCCCGAGGAGTTGCCTTGGGGTGATCTGCATATTGATGTTGTTCTTGAGTGCACCGGGCTCTTCACAAAACGGGAACAGGCCGCTGCACACCTGACTGCGGGTGCCCGTAAGGTCGTTATCTCAGCGCCCTCGCCCGATGCAGATGCAATGATTGTTTTTGGTGTCAATCACAAGATACTTACCGCACAACACAACATTATTTCCAGCGCGTCCTGCACCACGAATTGTCTGGCACCTGTCGCCAAGGCTTTGCATAAGGCCATTGGTATCGAAAGCGGCCTGATGACCACGATCCACTCCTACACCAACGACCAGAAGTTAAGCGACGTTTATCACAAAGATCTGTATCGTGCCCGCTCCGCTACCCAGTCCATGATTCCAACTCAAACGGGCGCTGCTTCGGCTATTGGCAAAGTCATCCCTGAACTGGACGGCAAGCTCGACGGACTTGCTATTCGTGTTCCGACAATCAATGTGTCGCTGGTTGATTTCAGTTTTATTGCCAGCAAAGAAACTAGTGTTGAAGAGGTTAATCAGGCCGTCAGGTCTGCAGCAGAAAATAGCCGGGTTCTGGGGTATAACACCGAAAAATTGGTTAGTATAGATTTCAATCACAATGCCCTGTCCAGCATCTTTGATGCGAATCACACCCGGGTTCTCGGCCGCCATGTAAAGGTTATGGCCTGGTACGATAATGAATGGGCATTCTCAAACCGGATGCTGGACAATGCGATTGCCCTGGTTAAGGCCAGCCAGTGATCCGCTAAAGGACAGAAATCATGCTCAGACGCACTAAAATCGTTGCCACACTAGGCCCCGCCACTGATTCACCTGAAGCTCTTTCAGCGATCATCGCCGCGGGGGTCGACGTAACCAGGCTTAACTTTTCACACGGCAGTGCAGAGGACCACATAAACCGCGCGCACCGGGTTCGAGAAACGGCTGCGGCCCAAGGCCGTTTTGTTGCACTTATGGCAGACCTGCAAGGCCCAAAGCTGCGTATTGCCCGTTTCATTAATAACAAAGTCACTTTGACAGCGGGTCAGACGTTCATCCTTGATGCCAGGATGGATAAAGAAGCTGGCAACGAAGAGCGCGTAGGCATTGATTATGAGCAACTGATCAATGATGTAAAACCAGGCGACATTCTCGTTCTGGACGATGGTCGCATAGAAATGGAAGTGACCTCAGTATCAGACCGCAGCATTACATCCCGTGTAATGGTTGGTGGTCCGTTATCGAATAACAAAGGGCTTAATAAGCGCGGGGGCGGTCTTTCCGCCGAGGCTCTTACCGACAAAGACAGGCAGGACATTGTTACCGCAGCCCGGTTAGGCGCAGATTATGTGGCGGTCTCATTCGTACGTACCGCTGAGGACATTGAGACTGCCCGAAGATTACTGAGAGAAGCAGGCTCGGGAGCCGGACTCATTGCCAAAATAGAACGCGCTGAACTGGCTCACAATGAAGCGTTGCTCGATGCGGTTATCAGGGCATCCGATGCGGTCATGGTTGCCCGTGGCGATCTTGCTGTAGAAATCGGGGACGCTGAACTCGTAGGGGTGCAAAAACACATAATCCAACGCGCCCGCATTCTGAATCGTGCCGTCATTACGGCGACCCAGATGATGGAGTCCATGATTACCAACCCCATGCCAACGCGGGCAGAAGTGTCAGATGTGGCTAACGCGGTATTGGATTATACCGATGCCGTTATGCTGTCAGCAGAAACTGCCGTTGGCGATTATCCAACTGAGGCCGTAGAGGCAATGGTCCGCATCTGTCTCGGGGCCGAGAAGCAGCCTTCCATGCATCAGTCCAAACACCGGATTCATGAGCGCATGGAGCAGGTGGATGAGGCCATTGCCCTGTCTGCAATGTATGCGGCTAATCACCTCGAAGGCGTCTCTGCCATCATTTGTATGACCGAATCCGGCGCTACACCGCGCCTGATGTCCCGGATCAAGTCCAATATTCCGATTTTTGCCTTTTCACGCAACCATGCCACACAGCACCGGGTTGTACTCTTTCGAGGCGTTCAGACCGTGCCATTTGACTCCGGGCAAATCCCGAATGAGTGGACCAATGCCCAGGCAGTGTCTGAGCTGGTAAAACGGGACGTGGTAAAAGAGGGCGAGTTCGTGGTGATGACCAAAGGCGATTATGTTAACGCCCAGGGCGGTACCAACTCAATGAAGATCGTTCGAGTTGGTTCCGACATTCAGTAATCACTTCTCCGGCAATGAAGTGCGCCGTTAAAGATCAGCCAGACTGGCGCGGGCAATATCAGTAATCCCCGCCCAGTCGCCGGCTGCGACCAGATCAGCCGGTGCCAGCCAGGTACCACCGACGGCCTTCACGTTTTTCAAAGCCAGATAGTCTTTTGCTGTAGCACGGGTGATGCCCCCCGTCGGACAAAAAGCAACGTCCTCAAAGGGACCACTGAATGCCTGCAATGCCGGAATACCGCCCGCAACCTCTGCCGGGAAAAATTTGAACTCCCGATAACCCAGTGCATAGCCCAACATCAGCTCGGAAATCGAGGCGATACCTGGCAACATCGGTGCGTTGGACGTTGTGCCAAATTTCAGAAGGGATTCGGTGACTCCCGGGGTAACCACAAACCTGGCCCCCGCGGCTTCCGCATCGCGATACTGATCAGTACAGGTAACGGTGCCCGCACCCACCCAGACATCAGGAATGGCATTTCTGACGGCCTCGATTGCTTTAATACCGTGCTCCGTTCTCAAAGTAATTTCGAGCACGTTAATACCCCCATCAACCAGTGCCTGACACAAAGGCACCGCGTCTTTAAGTCTGTTAATGGTAATTACCGGCATGAGTGGCGACGTATTCAATATTGTCTTGATGCACTCACGATGAACACTTGGGAACTGTGGCATATTTTTCTCCTAAAATATCAGTCAGAACACAGGCCGGGTTATAAGTTCGGGGCGGAGCTCAAGGGCTCCAGAACACCTCCAGACCCGATCTGAGAAATCTACGAACAGGCATTGCGTTAACGTTTTGGATATCAGTAAGAGCCTGCTCTAGCGTACTCAGCTTGTCCTTCCCCTTCAGGTGCAAAGCAATAAAGCGTGCATTGCACATAGACGACCAGGTCAGTGTTATCCGCTTATGGGGTTGGGAAGGTGGTGTCATTGGCGTCACCATTTCCGTATTTTCAGGATCCAGAGCACGCTCAAGCTCAGGGGCATCTGGAAACAACGATGCCGTATGCCCGTCGTTACCCATCCCGAGAATTAACACATCGAGGGGTAGCGTCAGCTTTTCCAGTTCGGATTTTACTGCCAGAAGGCCTTCTGACGGAGTAGCTCCCGGCTGTTTGATGGACAAAAAACGCGCAGCCCCAGCCTGCCCTTGCAAAAGATGTTCTTTAACCAGGCGGGTGTTGCTTGCTGTATCTGTTTCATCGACCCAGCGCTCATCTGCCAGCAGCACGTCTACCCTGCTCCAGTTCAGCACCTTTTCAGCAAGTAATTTGAAAAATGGTATGGGGGTAGAGCCGCCAGACACCACAAGGCTCGCCCGGGATGCATTTTGTAAACGGCTCATCAGGGTATCAGCGACGGTTTCAGCAAGCTCTGCAGCAACCTGATCGGCCGTTTTACCAAACCTGGTAATAATGCCATCCGGCAGACTGATTTCAGGCATCTTCATACCAGCTTCTCCCATCTCGCGTTATCATTGCAATAGAAGCAACCGGCCCCCAGGTTCCGGCTGCATAGCGTTTTGGCGGTTCTCCGCTGTCGTGCCAGTTCTTTATGATCTGATCTACCCAGCGCCACGCATGCTCAACCTCATCCCGGCGAACAAACAGATACTGGTTGCCTTTCATAACCTCCCAAAGCAGGCGCTCATATGCATCCGGAATGCGGCCTGCTCCAAAGGTTTCTGAAAATGTCAGCTCCAGCGGTCCCTGGCGTAGCCGCATTCCTTTATCCAGCCCCTGGTCTTTTGTCAGGATTTTCAGAGACATTCCTTCATCCGGCTGCAAGCGAATAATCAACTTGTTATTTGCCATATGCCGCTGATCCTGATCAAAGATATAGTGTGGCGCTGGTTTAAAGTGAATAATAATCTGGGACATTTTCTCGGGGAGCCGCTTCCCGGTGCGAATATAGAAAGGCACTCCGGACCACCGCCAGTTATCAATTTCAATTTTCAGGGCAACGAACGTCTCGGTCTCGCTGTTTTTGTTTGCGCCCTCTTCAGTCAGATATCCCGGAACGAGTTTGCCACCGCTGGTGCCGGCGGTGTACTGTCCGCGAACTGCATAGCTTTCCATCATGCCCGGCGTAATTTGACGTAACGCCTTGAGCACTTTAACCTTTTCATCCCGGATGCTGTCTGCAGAAAGATCGGAAGGTGGATCCATAGCGATCAGACACAATAACTGAAGCAAGTGATTCTGAATCATGTCCCGAATCTGACCGGCTTTATCAAAGTATCCCCACCGCCCTTCAATACCAACGCTCTCTGCGACGGTAATTTCGACATGAGAAATGTGGTTCTGATCCCACTGGGATGCAAACAAATTATTGGCAAAGCGGAGGGCAATTAAATTCTGAACCGTCTCTTTACCCAGGTAATGATCAATACGAAATATTTGATCCTCATGGTAAACCTCACCCAGCTCACTGTTGATTAGTCTGGACGACTCAAGGTTATGACCAATGGGCTTTTCAACCACAACTCTGGTTTTTTGAGTGCAGCAGTTGACCCTTTTCAAGTTGCGGGCAATAACACCATACATGGTCGGAGGCGTTGCCAGATAGGCAATCAACTCATTGGCTGTATCACCCCGCCAGTCACTCAGCACCTCAAAATCATCACTATTATTGAAATCGAGTACTTGATAATCAACACGTTGCAGAAAAGTACTGGCAACAGACTCATCAAACTCTTCATCTTTTACATGTTGCTTCAAGGCTGCCAACAGCCTTTTACGCAGCCCGGCGGTATCCAGGCTGGTGCGGGCAAGAGCGAGGATACGGCTACCCCCGGCCAACAGCTTGGCTCTGTCGAGCTGATAAAGCGCTGGAAACAATTTACGCTGTGCCAAATCACCCAGAGCACCAAATAGCATCAGATCACAGTGGGTATTGATCTTGTGGTCCATTAACGCTTTTCCCCAACAAATAGACGACTGGCAACCCTTGCCTCAATCATAATGTAGTTATTATATAAAAATAATCAGATAAAAAGTTCATATCTAAAAAGAGTGATCATAATATGATACTTTTACTACGCATCAGATGCCGGATTAACCGTATAATCACTGCAACCCCAATGAAATGATCACTAAATATACAGGAAGTGACTCTTATGGCTGTAAATCAGGCCAGTTGTGACGGCAACTTGATTGAAAGTATTCAGTCTCAACTGGATAACCTCAACAAATCTGAGCGAAAGGTAGCCGAGGCTATTCTTCGTGACCCAAGTGCAGCCACTCGTTACAGCATAGCCGCATTAGCACGCGCCGCCAGTGTCAGCGAGCCAACGGTAAACCGTTTTTGCCGGGGCTTCTCTGCGACTGGCTTCCCGGATTTCAAGATTCGTCTGGCCCAGAGCATCGCTACGGGCACACCCTATATTGGGCAGAATGTAGAGCCTGATGATACGGTTGCAGAATTTGCCGATAAAATCATGCTCACTACCATCGCCAGCCTGGACAGGGCGCGACAGGCTCTTGATCCAAAAGCATTGGCGATAGCCATTGATTACCTGATTCAGGCCAAACAGATTAATTTTTTTGGTATGGGCGGCTCTGCACCTGTTGCACTGGATGCACAGCACAAGTTTTTTCGTTTCAACATTCCGGTCATGTCCTACGATGACTCGTTAATGCAGCGCATGGTTGCCGCAGGTGCAGGCGTGGGCGATGTGATTGTGCTGATCTCCTATACCGGCCGGACACGGGAAACCGTCGAAATTGCACAAATTGCGCGTACTAACGGAGCCATTGTCATCGCCATTACCAATCCGGACTCTCCCCTGGCGGAATGCTGCACCGTGGTACTTGGCGTAACAGCACCGGAAGACACCGAGATTTATATGCCCATGTCGTCCCGAATTATTCACCTGGCTGTTATTGATATTCTAACAACCGGAGTCACTCTGAAACGTGGGGCAGATTTTCTTGGGCACCTGAAAAAGATCAAAGAAAGCCTGAAAGCAACACGCCTTCCACCTAAAGACGCTCAGGCCTGACCAGCCTAAAGACACAAAAAGGCCCGGCATATTCCGGGCCTTTTTACCTGTGCTTTTAACTAATACTGCACTTCTGCTGATGATTACCGCTTGATTTCAGCACTGTCTCTCAAGAACTTCTGATAAGCAGCATACTCACGCTGGCCTTCCAGAGATGCAAGGAACTGGCCCAGTTGTCTGAACTCAACGCTGTCTTCATCAACGACTCCCTCGTTCACAGCATCCAGCGCCACTATAGCGGCCTGTTTCAGGTTAATAGCTTCGCCGTAACGAACCTCACCGCCTTCCGGCCGCTTCAACGAAAAAGCAGCTTCCAGAATATCCGGATCAAGGCTTGAGGATGTACGCGATTGCTTCTCATAGCTAACCCACTCTCCGGCTCCCAGATCGTCAAGAGACTGACCTTGCTCAAGGCCGGCCACTAAGTCGTCAGCACGGCTCTGAAGGGCTTCGTGAGTCTTCTGGGCCACCAGAATGGACTGTATGTTGTCCCGCACCTTGTCCAGAGACAACTGCTGCGCATCACGATGTGCACGTACCCGCGCAACAACCGAAACATTGTCGCCCACATCAATCAATTCTGTGTTATAGCCACCGTTCAAAACATCTTCAGAGAATAATTGACGTACCAGCCCCTGGTGATCAAAAGGTGCGGCGCCACCATTACGAGAGATTCCATTAACCTCACGAACCTCCAGCCCAAGCTCTTTAGCCGGCTCAGCCAGATTATCAGCGGCATAAGCAGAGTCTGCCAACTGAGTGCGAATTTCCGCATAACGCTTTTCAGCGCGGTCCCGGGCCAGCTCGGCGCGTAGCTGACCTTTAATGTCATCCAGAGCTGGCACCTCTGAACGCCGGATGTCATCCAGCTTGATCAGGTGTATGCCATACCGGGTTACGACTGGCTCGGAGATTTCACCTTTTTTCAGTGCAAACAATGCCTGTTCAAAAGCATCATCATAAACACCACGGCCCGCGTACCCAAGGTCTCCACCCTCCTTCGCCGACGCGGTATCGATGGAGTATTCCCTGGCAAGGTCTGAAAAAGATTCGCCGGCTGCAAGGCGCTTCTGAATGGTTGCCATGGTTTCTGCCGCATTATCGCCATCCTCAATGAGAATATGCGAGGCGCGACGTTCCTCTCGGGCAAGATCTTCTGCACGGGCTTTATAGTAATCCTCAAGGTCCTTATCGCTGATTTCGACCTTTTCAGCCAGCGCACCCAAAGACAGTGTGATGTAGGCAGCATCTACCTGTTCAGGCTGCAGGAAGGCACTGCGATTCGCATCGTAATAAGACTGGATATCACTATCAGTAACCTGAACCTGGTCGGCTACGGCACTTGCCGGTATCGTTATTACCCGAAAATCACGAGTCTGGTTTTGTATTCCCAGCAGCCTGGCTACGTTCTTTTTGGTAACCACGCCACTCTCAACAATTCCTGCACGAATCTGATTGGCAACATACTGTTTGCGGAGTGACTGACGAAACTCACCAGCCCCCATACCTACATTGCGTAAAACTGCCTTATAGCGTTCGGCATCGTACCGCCCATTAACATGAAACTGTGGCATCTGAATAATCAGCGCATCAATATCCGCCTCTGTCAGGGCCAGACCCTGATTCTCAGCATCCTGGGTTAACACGGCCTGCTGAATCATGGATTCAAGTACGTCTTTGCGAATCTGGTCTTCATTGAGCAACGCGGGGTCCGGAGACTCCATAGCTGATAGCCGGCGCTGAGTCTCTATCTGAACCAAACGCAGAAAATCCCGTTCCGGAATGTCCTGACCATTGACGGTAGCAATCTCCGGTTCGCCAGAGAATCCACCGATCATAGCGTCCATTCCCCATACTGACAGGGACACCACCAATAATCCGATGATAACTTTGGCTATAGTGCCTTGGGCATTTTCCCGAATATCTTGAAGCATGTTTTCCCCGAGTCCCCGTGCAAGGTCGATCTGTTTTTATCGTTTGGTAGCGAACAATCAATGTACTGAATGTAAAAAGGCGCACCCAGTCTGGAATGCGCCTTAAATTCTTCTTAAACAGCACCCTGCGACAGGTACTGTCAGAGAAAGAACCGTTACTTAACGGCGTCTTTCAGGGCTTTGCCTGCTTTGAACCCAGGCACTTTTGAAGCCGGAATCTGGATCTCGGCACCTGTCTGTGGGTTACGACCGGTACGCGCAGCACGATCTTTTACGGAAAAAGTACCAAAACCAATCAGTGTAACCTGATCGCCAGATTTCAGGGCGCCGGTAATGGAGCTGGTCATTGCGTCCAAAGCGCGGCCAGCGGCTGCTTTGGATATATCTGCGGACTCTGCAATTGCATCAATAAGTTCGGACTTGTTCACACTAAACCCCTTCGATTTCAGGTTGAAGATGTTATAGGTTGGTTTGTTGTTTCTCGGACGTTCTCGACTATCGCACAAGCAGTCTGAGAATTCCATTCTTCACTTTTGTTATTCCTTTCGGTATTAAATCGCCAGTCGGAATAGGCACTTATCTGCGCGGGAGCCCTTGGTGTAGGCTGCTTCACGGCGAAACAGTTATACCAATGGGCTCTCTGGCATGTCAACAACTCATCTCGTGTTTAATGTGTATTTATGCGCTCTGCACATTCTGCGTCATCATCACGAGGCTTCCCGGAACCGGATTCTGAAGGCAAATTCTCGATCCGGGGCTCAGGCGGATAGGCCAGTGCCATGTCCAGAACTTCATCTATCCACTTCACCGGCTTGATTTCCAGTGATTCCTTTATGTTGTCCGGTATCTCTTTGAGATCACGCATGTTTTCATCTGGAATCAGTACCGTTTTTATGCCTCCGCGATGGGCTGCAAGAAGCTTCTCCTTCAGTCCCCCAATGGCAAGTACACGGCCGCGTAACGTAATTTCACCGGTCATCGCAACGTCCGCTCGCACCGGAATTTTTGTCAGTGCAGAAACCAGGGCCGTACACATCCCGATTCCGGCGCTGGGACCATCTTTTGGTGTTGCGCCTTCGGGTACGTGAACGTGAAGGTCGTGTTTTTCATGAAAGTCATCTGAAATTCCCAGCCCTGAAGCCCGGCTACGGACAACCGTCAAAGCCGTCTGGATAGACTCCTGCATTACATCGCCCAATGAGCCAGTCTTGACTACACGGCCTTTGCCCGGTGTTAACGCGCACTCTATGGTCAGCAATTCTCCACCAACCTGCGTCCAGGCTAACCCTGTTACCTGACCAATCTGGTTTTTCTCTTCTGCCAGTCCGAATGAAAACTTCTTCACCCCGGAATAGTCTTCCAGATTTTCCGGCCGAACCACTACAGAGACCTTGTCACCGGCTTCTACATGCTCGCGAACTACCTTACGACAGATTTTCGCGATCTCTCGCTCAAGGCCACGCACGCCCGCCTCGCGGGTGTAGTAACGCACCAGATCGCGAATGGTCTCGGCCGTAATTTCCAGCTCGTCTTTGCGCAAACCATTAGCCTTAATCTGCTTTGGCAGCAGATAGCGCAAAGCGATATTCATTTTTTCGTCTTCGGTATAGCCCGGAATCCGGATAATCTCCATCCGGTCCAGCAGTGCCGAAGGTATGTCCATGGTGTTTGAGGTACACACAAACATGACATCGGACAGGTCGTAATCAACTTCCAGATAATGGTCGTTAAAGGTGTGATTCTGTTCGGGATCCAACACCTCAAGCAATGCAGATGCCGGATCACCCCGATGATCCATGCCCATTTTGTCAATTTCGTCAAACAGGAACAGGGGGTTTTTTACACCCACCTTTGCCAGTTTCTGTAACAATTTGCCGGGAAGTGCACCAATGTAGGTTTTTCGGTGTCCGCGAATTTCTGCTTCATCGCGCACACCGCCCAACGCCATCCGGGTGTATTTTCGATTCGTAGCTTTGGCAATGGATTGGCCAAGAGAGGTCTTGCCAACGCCAGGAGGGCCCACCAGACACAACACAGGCCCCTTTACCTTCTTCACACGGCTCTGTACCGCCAGGTACTCAAGAATGCGCTTCTTGACCTCTTCCAGACCGTAGTGATCACGATCCAGAATTTCCCGGGCTTGCTTGATATCGTGACGAACCCGGCTGCGTTTTTTCCAGGGTACAGCCAGCATCCAGTCAATGTAGCCACGTACAACCGTTGCCTCAGCAGACATCGGCGACATCATTTTAAGTTTATTCAGCTCTGCCTCGGTTTTTTTCCGGGCCTCTTCGGGCAAACCAGCTTGCTCAAGCTTATTCTCAAGCTCTTCGAAATCGTTATTACCATCACCCAGATTACCCATCTCCTTCTGGATGGCCTTCATCTGTTCGTTCAGGTAATACTCCCGCTGGCTGCGCTCCATCTGCTTCTTCACGCGGCCCCGAATGCGCTTTTCAACTTCAATAAGGTCAATCTCACCATCCAGCTTGCCCAGCAAGAGGTCTACCCGCATATTTATATCAAGCGCTTCCAGCAACTCTTGTTTTTCCGGAACCCGCATATCGAGATGAGCAGCCATGGTATCTGCGAGGCGCTCCAGCTCATCAATACCGGTTAGTGCATTTGACACTTCTGACGGTATTTTTTTGGAGAGTTTCACATACTTCTCAAACTCACCCATCAAGGTTTTGATCAACACTTCCTGTTCGCGCTCAGGCAACGGATCGTCATCTGTCAGTACGGCGTTACCAGAAAGGTATTCACCTTCGGTAATACTGCTGATAACAGCACGGGCATTGCCTTCGACCAGTACTTTAACGGTACCGTCTGGCAGACGAAGCATTTGGAGTATGGTAGCCAGTGTGCCCATATCAAACACATCTGTGGGGCCAGGCTCATCTGTAGCCGCGTCTCGTTGCGCTACCAGAAGAATTTCCTTACTTCCCTCCATGGCGGCTTCAAGCGCCTGAATGGATTTTTCGCGACCTACAAACAAAGGGACGACCATATGTGGGAAGACCACCACGTCACGCAGCGGGAGTAAGGGGTATTCCTGCAAAGCACTTTCAGGAATCAGGCTCATAAAAAATCCTCTGACGGCGTTTCTTTCAGCATACCACCCTTCATTGGGGCACCCTTGGAAATTGCAACATTCTTACTAAATGAAACACATTAATATATAGAAGCCACCAAATATGAAAAAGGGGCGTTTCGCCCCTTTATTCATATTACATTCAGACCTGAAAGCAGCTTCAGTCTTCCGGTACTGCTTTGGCATGATCGCTGCCCGCGTATATCTTGAACGGCTCGGAATCACCATTGATTACGCTTTCATCAATCACCACTTTGATTACATCATGCTCGGACGGAATCTGATACATGGTATCAAGCAGTGTTGCTTCCATAATAGAACGCAATCCGCGCGCACCGGTCTTTCTCTGCATTCCTTTGCGGGCGATCGCTCTCAGCGCATCATCACGGAAGTCCAGCTCTACGCCCTCAAGATCAAACAGCTTCTGATACTGCTTGGTCAAAGCGTTCTTGGGCTCGGTAAGAATCTGCACCAGAGCGTCCTCGTCCAGTTCAGTCAGCGTTGCAACAACGGGCAAACGGCCAACAAACTCTGGAATCAGGCCAAACTTGACCAGATCTTCTGTTTCCACATCCTTAATGATATCGCCGGTATTCTTACTATTGTCCTTACTGACCACCGACGCAGAAAAGCCAATCGAACTGCGCTCTGAGCGTTCCTGAATGACTTTATCCAGACCTGCGAATGCACCACCACAAATAAACAGGATATTGCCCGTATTTACCTGCAGGAACTCCTGCTGTGGATGCTTGCGCCCACCCTGCGGAGGCACAGATGCTATCGTGCCTTCAATAAGCTTTAGCAGTGCTTGCTGCACACCTTCGCCCGATACATCCCGGGTAATCGACGGGTTATCGGACTTGCGGGAAATTTTGTCGATTTCGTCAATGTAAACAATGCCACGCTGGGCCTTCTCAACATCATAATCGCATTTCTGCAGCAGCTTCTGGATGATGTTTTCAACATCCTCACCCACATAGCCGGCCTCTGTCAGCGTGGTGGCATCGGCGATGGTAAAGGGTACATTCAGCATGCGTGCTAGCGTTTCAGCCAGCAAGGTTTTACCGCTACCTGTGGGGCCAATAAGCAGGATGTTACTCTTGCCAAGCTCAACATCGGCCTTACCTTCACCATAGCGTAATCGCTTGTAGTGATTGTATACCGCTACCGAGAGCACCACCTTCGCACGGTCCTGACCAATGACGTACTCGTCCAGATTGTCACGAATTTCTGCCGGAGTCGGGAGGCGGTCGCTGGCATCGTCCTGGGTATTTTCCTGAATTTCTTCACGGATAATGTCATTACACAGGTCAACGCACTCGTCACAGATGAACACCGATGGCCCTGCAATGAGCTTACGGACTTCATGCTGACTTTTTCCGCAAAACGAGCAGTACAGCAACTTGCCGTTATCGTCGCCTCTGCCGTTTCTTTCGTCTGCCATTG
>DATJDA010000290.1:0-3316 GCA_035497695.1 Marinobacter sp.
GAAACCACTGGCGATCCTCATCGGTAGGGCTTTCACAAATCCGCCGAAGATCGGTATACATGGAAAACCCCAGCGTGTACGGATTTATTCCGGAATACCAGGGGCTGTTAAAAGGTGGCTGATAAACAACAGCCGTATGGCTTTGCAGAAATTCGAGCATGAAACCATCGTTGACCAAACCCTTGTCGTACATTCTGTGCAACAGGGTGTAGTGCCAGAATGTAGCCCAGCCTTCGTTCATGACCTGAGTCTGGCGCTGAGGATAAAAGTATTGGGCCAGTTTGCGAACAATGCGGATAACCTCCCGCTGCCAGGTTTCCAGCAGAGGTGCGTTCTTCTCAATAAAGTAGAGAATGTTTTCCTGGGGGTCTTCAGGGTAGCGTTTCATGCGCGTTGCCAGGTCTTCGCCCCCCGGCTTTGGAATAGTGCGCCAGAGGTCGTTAATGCGCCGTTGCTGGTACTCCTCCCGGTCTTTTTGCCGGCGCTGCTCTTCAACCGCCGAAATGGGGGCCGGTCGTTTGTAACGATCTACGCCATAATTCATCAGGGCGTGACAGGAGTCGAGAATTTCTTCCACAGCATCTACGCCATACCGCTCTTCGCATTCATCGACGTAACGCCGGGCAAAGACCAGGTAGTCAATAATGGCACTGGCATCCGTCCAGGCCCGGAACAGATAATTGCCTTTGAAAAACGAGTTGTGTCCATAACATGCGTGCGCCACAACCAGTGCCTGCATGGGCAGGGTGTTTTCTTCCATCAGGTAGGCAATGCATGGGTTGGAGTTGATAACGATTTCGTAGGCAAGGCCCATCTGTCCGCGCTGGTAGCCTTTGGAAGTGCTTAAAAACTGCTTGCCAAAAGACCAGTGATGGTAGCCTACGGGCATACCCACAGAACTGTAGGCGTCCATCATCTGTTCGGCGCTGATCACTTCAATCTGATTGGGATAGGTGTCCAGTCCGAATTCTGCAGCACACCTGGCTATTTCCACGTCGTATTGGCGGATCAGGTCGAAGGTCCACTCCGAGCCGGTGGAGATAGGTTCCCGGGCCCGATTATTCTTCGGGGCATTGGGAAGGTCCGTCGTGTTGGTCATGCGGCTTTCCTCTCAAACAGCTTGCGGAACACCGGATAAATCTCCCCCGGGTCGGCGATCTGTTGAATGGCAAAACTCTGGGGGAAGCGTTCCATGATCCTCTCATATTCGTACCAGAGCATCTGATGATCCTGAGGGGTAATCTCCACGTAAGCGTAATACTGAACCTGCGGCAGAATGTGGTCTTCCAGCAACTTGCTGCATATGGGGGAATCGTCATTCCAGTTATCACCATCGGAAGCCTGGGCGGCATAGATATTCCAGTCAGATGGTGGGTAACGGGTTTCAATAATCCTGTTCATCAATTTCAATGCACTGGAAACGATGGTGCCTCCGGTTTCCCGGGAATAGAAAAACTCTTCTTCGTCGACCTCTTTGGCACTCGTGTGATGCCGGATGAAAACGACGTCGATCTTTTTGTAATTTCTTCTGAGGAACATGTAGAGCAGTATGAAAAATCGCTTGGCGATGTCTTTATGCATTTGTGTCATCGAGCCCGATACGTCCATCAGGCAGAACATAACGGCGCTGGTGGCCGGCTTTGGGTGCCTGGTGTGCTGGCGGTAGCGAAGGTCTATTTCATCAATAAAGGGGATGCGCTTTACGTTGGCTTTCAGGCGCGCAATTTCGTCTTCCAGTACCTGAATCTGATCTTTGTGGCTGAATGCGGAATCCAGCTCTTCAGGGGCAGATTTTAGTGCCGCCAGTTGTTCCTCGAGCTCCCGGATTTTCTTTTTCCGGGCACCGCCAAGGCCAAGGCGCCGGGCATGGGCGCCTCGCAGTGAGCGCACAACATCCAGCTTGGCAGGCACGCCCTGATTACTAAAGCCAGCCCGTACGTATTTGAAGGTTTCTGTATCCTTCAGTTTTTTCCGGATCAGGTTAGGCAATTCCAGATCATCAAACAGGAATTCCAAAAACTCATCCTGAGTAATCTGAAAGGCAAATTCATCCATGCCTTCGCCGTCAGGGCTGGCTTGCCCCTGGCCTTGACCTTGTCCTCCCCCCGGGGGTTTGGGGAGCGTGTCCCCTGCTATGTATTCCTGGTTGCCCGGGTGCACGAGCTCCCGGCGCCCGCCCTCGCCGTGGTGAAATATTGGCTCGTCCGTATCCCGTGCAGGGATGCTGACATTCTCGCCTCGCTCAATATCGGTAATAGAACGGCTGTGTACAGCGTCTGCCACGGCTTTTTTTATGTGGTGACGGTAGCGGCGCAGAAACCGTTCCCGGTTTACTGCGCTCTTGTTCTTCCCGTTCAGTCGCCGGTCGACTATGTGGGTCATGCCCATAGTGTTCTCCCGCTCTGCGCTTGGTTACTCCTTAATGAGACTTCCGAACTCTCAGGTACCACTCGGCAAGCAAGCGTACCTGTTTCTCCGTATAGCCTCTGTCGACCATGCGCTCGACGAACTGCTTGTGCTTCTTCTGATCTTCCTGGCTGGCTTTCGGGTTAAAGGAAATAACCGGGAGCAGGTCTTCAGTGTTCGAGAACATTTTCTTCTCAATAACACTGCGCAATTTCTCATAGCTAAGCCAGGATGGGTTGTGCCCCTGGTTGTTAGCCCTCGCCCGCAGTACAAAATTGACCACCTCGTTACGAAAGTCTTTTGGATTGCTGATGCCGGCGGGTTTTTCGATTTTCTCCAGCTCATCGTTAATGGATGATCTGTCCAGAATCTCACCGGTTTCCGGATCGCGGTATTCCTGGTCCTGAATCCAGAAATCTGCATAGGTAACGTAGCGGTCGAACAGGTTCTGACCGTACTCACTGTAGCTTTCAAGGTAGGCAGTCTGAATTTCCTTGCCAATAAACTGAACATAGTGCGGTGCCAGAAACTCTTTGATAAACCTCAGGTATCGCTCGTGAGTCTCCGCCGGGAACTGTTCCTGCTCTATCTGCTTTTCAAGTACATACAACAGATGGACCGGGTTGGCGGCAATTTCGGTGGTGTCGAAGTTAAAGACTTTGGAAAGAATCTTGAACGCGAAGCGCGTAGACAGGCCGTCCATGCCTTCCATTACACCGGCGGTATCCCGGTATTCCTGAATAGATTTGGCTTTCGGGTCTGTGTCTTTGATGTTCTGGCCGTCGTAAACCCGCATTTTTGAGAAAATACTGGAGTTTTCCGGTTCTTTCAGCCGGGAGAGCACTGAGAACTGGGCCAGCATATTCAGCGTGTCCGGCGCGCAGGGCGCCCCATCAAGAGAGCTGTTGTT
>DATJDA010000291.1:0-6986 GCA_035497695.1 Marinobacter sp.
ATGGCCACACCCAGTTCAGCGGCGATCCGATGAGCACTGGCTTTTTGCATGAAGTTTTCATCGGTGCAAGTCAGGCCTGACAACCAATACAGCGCCGGCACTTTATTGCCACTTGAAGCCTGTGGCGGCAGATAAATTGCAAACCGCATGGTGCAGCTCAGCGCTTCTGAATAATGGTTGTACTGCTTGTGCCAACCACCAAAGCTTTTGTTACGACTCAGATTTTCAATAGTCATTGGGATCCCTCAAAAAGTTTGCCACCTGCACGAACGTGCGGGCGGCCATCCTTATCACTTGTCGAAGTGAATAACAGAGCGAATGCTCTTGCCTTCATGCATCAGATCAAAGGCTTTGTTGATATCACTCAGACCCATGGTGTGGGTAATGAAATCGCTGAGTCTGAACTCACCCTGCAGGTAGCGCTCAACAATGTCGGGCAATTCTGAACGGCCCTTAACGCCACCAAATGCAGTGCCTTTCCAAACCCGGCCCGTTACCAACTGGAACGGACGGGTGGATATTTCCTGGCCAGCGCCGGCAACACCGATGATTACCGATTCGCCCCAGCCCTTGTGACAGCATTCCAGAGCTGAACGCATCACATCCACATTGCCAATACATTCGAAGGAATAATCAACACCACCATCCGTCAGCTCAACAATGATCTCCTGAATCGGCTTTTCGTAATCCTTCGGATTGATGCAGTCGGTAGCGCCCAGCTTGCGGGCCAGTTCGAATTTGCTTTCATTAATATCAATAACGATGATGCGGCTGGCCTTGGCCATAGTAGCGCCAATGACAGCGGAAAGGCCGATGCCACCCATACCAAAGATGGCCACGGTGGCTCCCTCTTCTACCTTTGCAGTATTCATTACTGCTCCCATCCCGGTGGTGACACCGCACCCCAGCAGGCACACCTCTTCCAGCGGCGCTTCTTTGTTCACTTTGGCCAGAGAGATTTCCGGCAACACTGTGTACTCAGAGAAGGTTGAGCAGCCCATGTAATGGAAAACAGGCTGGCCATCTATAGAGAAACGGCTGGTGCCATCTGGCATAAGCCCTTTGCCCTGTGTTTCACGGATTTTTCCACACAAATTGGTTTTGCCAGAGGTGCAGAACTTACATTCGCCGCACTCGGGAGTATAAAGCGGAATCACATGGTCGCCCACCTTCAGGCTGGTCACTCCTTCGCCAACCGACTCCACTATGCCACCACCCTCATGACCGAGAATCACCGGGAAAATACCCTCCGGATCATCACCAGACAAGGTAAATGCATCGGTATGACATACACCGCTGGCAACAACGCGTATGCGCACTTCACCGGCCCTGGGCGGCATGACATCCACTTCTTCAATAGACAGAGGCTGGTTTGGGCCCCAGGCAACAGCAGCTCTGGATTTGATTATCTGGGTCATATAATTCTCCGGTTGTTTCAAAGCGCATACAGGGAGTTCTGCCACGTTGAAGGAGACATTGTATCCATATCACCAGAAATTATAATCGGTCAAAAAGTTAATTCACCTTTACCAGCCTGCAACAATGATGAGAGCATTATTCGTGACTGCGTATTTTTCGACAGACAATCCAGGAATAGCGGCATGTTTATCTGGGAAGGAATAAGCGAGTTTGTGGCAGTGGCAGAGCTGGAAAGTTTTACTGCGGCAGGTAAAAGCCTGGGCATTTCAACCGCTCAGGTTAGTCGTCAGGTCAGCGCACTGGAAGCCCGGCTGTCGACACGGTTATTTTATCGAACTACCCGTAAGGTTTCGGTAACTGAAGCGGGGCAGATCTACTACCAGCATTGCCGGCAAATACTGGACGGGCTGGAGGCAGCAGAACGATCCATGACCAATCTGCAACTGATACCCAGAGGCAGGTTGCGATTAACGGCACCCGTTACCTTTGGTGAGAAAAACATTGCACCATTAGTTAACAACTTTGTACTGCGCTACCCGGAACTTGACGTGCAGATGAATCTGACCAATCAAAAACTGGATCTGGTGGCAGGAGGTTATGACCTTGCCATCCGGCTGGGCAAACTGGAAGACTCCAGCATGATTGCCAGACGGCTATCGTCAAGAACTCTGTACGTGTGTGCGTCACCAGACTATCTATCAACTTACGGAGTTCCCTACTCTCTCTCAGAGCTAAAACAGCATAACTGCCTGCAAGGCAATCTGGATTACTGGCGCTTTCAGGAACAGGGCAAGCCACACAATATCCGGATTAAAGGTAATATTACGTGTGATAGTGGCTGGGCGCTTTTGGATGCTGCCCTGAAAGGTATCGGCATTGTTCAGTTACCCGATTATTACGTGCAACAGGATCTGGCTTCAGGCCGGCTGGTCAGTGTGTTAGAGCATTATCAGGAAGACGATGATGGTATCTGGGCCATTTACCCCAACAACCGTCATTTGTCACCCAAGGTGCGAATGTTACTGGACTATCTGAGCGAATGTCTCAGCTCATCATGACGTAACGGATGGGGAAAATAAGTTTCGGGAGGAGAGTAATAAAAACCACTAGCCCTCAATCAGCTACTGGCTTTGAAAAAATGGCGGAGCGGACGGGACTCGAACCCGCGACCCCCGGCGTGACAGGCCGGTATTCTAACCAACTGAACTACCGCTCCGCATTGCTTGCCAAACATTGTCTTCTCAGAATACGGTTTACTTAAAACCAACCTGCTCAGACAGCGCGATCAAAAGTGCGATCGCTTGGTGACAACGAGGCCGAATTATAAAGACGCACCCCGTTATGTCAATGGTTTTCAAAAATATTTCTGCTTTAAGCGATTTACATAGCGTCAACTATGGCATCTTTGCCCTGGGCAGTTTTCCGGTATTCTATCGGGGTCATGTTAGACCAACGCTTGAAAGCCCGATAAAACGTGCTGGGCTCAGAGAACCCGGTCAGATAAACAATCTCGTCAATCGATTCATCGGTAGTTGCCAGCAACTGCCGGGCAAGGCGATATCGGAAATCTGCCAATACCTGATTGAAACTGGTTTCTGCCTCGGTAAGCCGGGTTCGAAGGGTTCTGGGTTTAATGCCAAGACGTGTGGCTACGGCATCCAGGGTAACCTCACCGCTATCCAGTAACTCTGCAATGATCCGCTCGACCTGCCCGACAATATCTTTTTTCTCAAGCCGGGCCACCTGTTCACTGGCAAAGCGCTCATGCAAATCCAGCAATTCTGGCTCGGCATGGGGCGAAGGATGCTCCAGCAGGCTGGTGGAAAAATACAAACGGTTTTCGTCTGCACCAAACACTACGTCGCAGCCAAATACTTTAGCAACGTAATCCTGATTTACTTCACGGGTATGCTCAAATTCTATGCGGGAAGGCCGGAAGGTGTCATTGGTAACAGAACGAAAGAAGGTAATCAGCCCCTGTATGAAGCATTCATTAAAATGCCTCAGACGCTGAACCTCATCGGACGCCGTATCCAGCACCATGCAGGCGTTATCGCCATCGATGAAAAATCCGGTGTTCGCTGCATCACTTAACAACCGCTGATAATTCTGTGCCCGACGGAGTCCCTCACCAAACGTAGGGCTACTCAAAAACAGGTATTCAAGCACCTGCCCCTTGTATGCCGGGAGCAACTGGCCAAGATGAAGTCCGACATCCGGATCTCCCGAGACATCTTCAACAACCTGCCAGAAATACAGCTGAGCATTGTGGGGCGTACGTAACTGGTCTGTGTTTACATAATCCTCGTCAACACCCAGGCGATTAAAAATGGCCTTGGTATCAATACCCCGCCTCTTCATTGCCTCATAGATCAGGCGCAACATCACTCCTGCGTCACGAAGTTCCTGCATAAGATCCCGCTTGTTTATTGAGTATCACTTTGACCCACCAGACATTACCTGGGGATTGCCAAGTCAATGCTTGGGCTGGCCGGGTTTGCCAAACTGGGAGCCCTTGATTAGTCGCCCCTACAGAGTACTGTCTTGTATTAGAGCATATCAGGCCACAGACTCACAGTTGTACCAAAATGCGAACCCGACTGCTATCCGGGTTTCGGGGTGGAAGTTACCCACAACATTCCATGTCATATCAGAAAGGATACCAACAACATGCCAGGCCCCCTTGTTTACCACCGTACACCACCGGCTTTGATGCCATTGTATGCCAAAGCCATCTGGCCAAAATCCGGCAAGGCCAAGGGTGAAATCGCCATACCGGATCTCTCTGCAAAATTGATTGGCACCAGCACTGCCGGCAACAAATTGGCCCGGTATCAGGCCGTTTGTGGCATCGCCCGCAACACAAGTGTACCGCTGGCCTGGCCGCACATCATGGCATTCCCGTTGCAGCTCCGGTTGCTGACAGACAGCGCGTTTCCGCTACCCTTACTGGGGTTGGTCCACCTTCGCAACACCATAACCCAGCACAGGGAGATCGGCATTGGTGAAATTCTGGACATCACGGTTCGGTTTGGCAAACAGGAAAGCACCCGGCGCGGGCTGGAGTTTGACCTGATTACTGAAGCCTGGGCAGCGGGCAAACTGGTGTGGGAAGAGTCCAGCATAACGCTGTTCAGACAGCCAAAGCCGGTAAGTACCACCAGCAGTAATAAAAGGGAAGGCAAAAAACAGCCGCCTGAACTCGTGCAGTATCCAGACACTCTCAGTATTGAGGCGCCCGAATCTATTGGCCGCCAATATGCGAAAGTGTCCGGTGACAGCAACCCGATCCACATGCATGCACTCAGCGCCAAAGCCTTTGGATTTCCACGAGCTATTGCCCACGGCATGTGGAGCAAGGCTCGTGCGATTGCCTTAATGGCACAGCAGGATGGCTGGAAGCCCGGCCCCATGAAGGTGACATGCCAATTCAAAAAGCCGTTACTTCTGCCGGGACAAGCACAGCTTAACTGGCAGGCTGGTGAATCAGGCTGGGAATATCAACTGTTAAACGCCAAAGGCGATGCGCCCCACCTGAGCGGGTATGTTGAATGGTTGTAGGCAAGATCCGGGGCTGGCAACCAGCTTTACCCGGCAGCTTCGGAATTGTCAGATTTACAAGGTGAACCATCGGTGCCGGCAACAGGCAAGGTAAAGAAAAAGCAGGCGCCGCCATCTGCCGGACGCTCAAAGCCAATTTCTCCCCCTTGGGCATGGATCAGGGAGCGGCAGGTAGCCAGCCCGATGCCCATGCCTTCGCTCTTGGTGGTGTAAAACGGCAGGAAGAGTTTACTCTCGGCACCTTCTGGCAATCCCACACCATGATCACGCACCTGCACCCGCACACACCCGTCACCTACCAGGCTGGCACTGACTTCTACGGGTGTAGATACGCCGGCACTGCGCGTAGCTTCAAGGGCATTGCGGATCAGATTCAGAGTAACCTGCTGAACCTGAATAGGGTCTGCAATAACATCCGGCAAATTCTCTGCCACTGCTACATCAATGCCCCCGTCATTATTCCGCATATCTACTTCTGCAAACTGACGGGTATCTTCAAGCAATGCCGAGACAGACAGTACCTCTTTGCCAGTCGCCGGCTTTTTCATAAACCTGCGAATACGGCGAATAATCTCACTGGCACGATGGGACTGGGCTTCAATTTTATCCAGGGTTTCCTGAAGCAGTCCAAGATTGAGCGTTTCTTTGTCCATCATGCGCTTTGATACACGGGCATAGTTGGTAATGGCGGTCAGCGGCTGATTGATTTCATGGGCAAATCCTGCGGCCATTTCGCCCATTGTTGTCAGCCGTGACGCATGGGCTAGCTGGTCCCGCTGCTCCTGAACCAAGCCACGCGCCTCTTCCAGAGCGGCCTCATTTTCCAGCTCCGTAGTAATATCACGGAACACAACCACAGCGCCGTGCAGATCGTCACCGTCAAGCTTTGGCGTGGACCGGTACTCCGCTGGAAATCCGGTACCGTCCATTCGCAGCATGCGTATGTTGCGTTGATTTTCCGCCACGCCCTGTTGGCAGGTGGCGTGAACCGGGAGCCCATCCGGATCGTCATTGGCAGTAGCAAAGTGGGTATCAAAAAAGTTATTTCCAAGAAGCCCCTCTATCGGGCTACCCATAATGATTGCAGCAGCCGGGTTGGCAAACTCGATAACACCCTCTTTATTCAGGCCATAAATCCCTTCACTAATTGAATTAAGAATCCGGGCCTGATCACCTTGCAATTCACGATTACGAGCCTGCAGTTCACGCTCAAGCCGGATCACCCGGGCATGTGTTTTCACCCGGGCAATAACTTCCTGCGAGTGGAATGGTTTGGATATATAGTCAGCCCCACCCAGCGAAAATCCTTTCACTTTGGCGGAGAGATCGTCGAGCGCAGAAAGAAAAACCACAGCACAACCTGCCGTTTCAGGGTTGGCCTTAAGGCGCTCACACACCTCATAACCGTCCATATCCGGCATCATAATGTCCAGCAGTACTACTTCTGGCTGATGACGCTGAGCGAGATCAAGAGCTTTTTCGCCTTCATTGGCAATCAGCAGGCGGTAGCCCTTGTCTTTCAGCGTTTCATAGAGGACTTTCAGGTTCTGAGGATTGTCATCCACAAGCAGAACCGTAATTTCCGAATTTTCACTGACAACTTCAGTCATATAAACGGAACCGGTTAAATACGTCGCCGTATGATGACGACTGGATCACCGTGCGTCGATAAGGTTCTTTACGGACAGAACCATACGAACAAGATGCGCCAGAGAGTGGGTTCCCATCTTGTGCATCACTCGTGAGCGGTGGATTTCTACTGTGCGCTGACTTATTTCAAGCTCGATGGCAATAACCTTGTTTGCCTGGCCGGCGATCATCCGATCCATGATTTCGTGCTCGCGGGGGGTCAGGCTCTTGATGCGGCGAATAATTTCCTGCTTCTCACCGAGAGTCTTTCGCTGTTCCAGATCCTGCTCCAAAGCCGCCTCAATTTTTTCCAGCAGGGCCTCTTCACGGTAGGGCTTCTGAATAAAATCAACTGCCCCCTCTTTCATGGCATCAAC
>DATJDA010000292.1:0-2623 GCA_035497695.1 Marinobacter sp.
GGGAAATTGCAAACATTATGATGCGCGAACATCTGCACCGGATATTCGTTACTAAAAACAAGAGAATTACCGGCATAATAACGACTTACGACATGCTGAAGTTAATCTCGGAAGAGCATCTTACCAAACGCTGTGCCGGTAACAGCTAAGCAACACCTGAGAGGTAGCCGCCCCCTATGCCCAGAGCACCGCAAGCTCGTAAAAAGATGTATGTCCTCGACACCAACGTGCTGATCCATGATCCCAACGCCCTCCTGAACTTCGAAGAACACGACGTTATTCTTCCGATGACCGTTCTTGAAGAGCTCGACAGCCTTAAATCCGGTAAGCAAACAGTTGCCGCCGATTGCCGCCAGGCGATCCGGAACATAGACAAGTTGCTGGGTGACGCCACTCCTGCGCAAATCGAAAAAGGCGTGCCTATTGTGAGGGGCGAAAAGGCAAAACCCCTGGGGCGGTTATTAATTTTGATGGGTGCGCAACATGTGGAATCACATTCGCTACCAGAGCATTTGAACGATAATAAAATTATTAACATGCTTGCGGCGCTGCAAGAAAAGCACAAATCACGCGACATCATTCTGGTCAGTAAAGATATAAACATGCGCCTCAAAGCACGAGGCTTCGGCGTAGACGCCCAGGACTATCACAATGACCAGTTACTGGACGATATCGACCTGCTTCCCACGGGCTACCGCGAGTTTCCAAACTCGTTCTGGGACACCATCCAAAAAGTAGAAACTGTGCAGAGAGAGGGCGTTACTGAACACATTCTAAAACGGGAAGGCGAACTGGCAAAACTCAACATCAACGAGTTTGTTATTGATGAACAAGGGTTCGTGGGCAAGGTTTCAGACATTACTGACACCCAGATTATTCTGCAGGATCTTCATCAGCACGACCTGATGAATAAAGAAACCTGGGGGCTGCTACCCAGAGACATTTACCAGGCGATGGCGTTAAACCTGCTACTGGACCCAGACATTCATCTGGTGAACCTCACTGGTGCAGCGGGTTCTGGCAAAACCATTCTGGCACTGGCAGCCTGCATTGAAATGACCGTTGCCAGCAAACTGTACAAACGCATTATCGCCACCCGCTCCATTCAAGGGCTGGATGAAGACATAGGCTTTTTACCCGGCACGGAAGCCGAGAAGATGGAGCCGTGGCTGGGAGCCATTGTTGATAACCTGGAAGCACTCCACGAAGACGACGAGAACATGACCGCCAGCGTGGATTACATTCTCAGCAAAGTGCCACTGCACTTCAAATCCATGAACTATATCCGTGGACGCAGTTTTCAGCACAGCCTGATTATTATTGATGAAGCCCAAAACCTGACGCCCCATCAGATTAAAACTATCGTTACCCGCGCAGGGACTGGTTCAAAGGTGATTGTTTTGGGCAACCTCGCCCAGATAGACACTCCCTACCTGAGCGCGCTGAGCTCTGGCCTGACGTACCTGACCGAGCGTTTCAAAGATTTTCGCCATGGTGCCCACATACACCTGCAGGGCGTGCCGCGCTCTATTTTGGCGGAGTTTGCAGAGGCCAACTTGTAAACTGACAGACGAAATGCAGGGGGGAGACAGTTACTTTCCTGCATTATATTTGCGCCAGCGAGCCGGCGGCATACTGGTCCAGCGATGAAACGCGCGGTAAAAGGTGCTTGCTTCGGCATACCCCAATGACTGAGCAATGTCCGCCAGTGATTGCTCACCCTCTGCCACGGCCTGCAATGCCCATTCCCGACGCACATCATCCAGCAAACCATTGAACGTCTGTCCTTGGGCCTGTAGCCGACGAGCCAGTGTACGCTGGCTGATTCCCAGAGCCCTGGCAGCATCCGCTCTCTTTGGCAGTGTCTGACTTAGCTGGGTTAACAACCATTGACGCAAGCTCTGCGCAGAAACCTTTCCGTCATCCAGCGCTGCCAGCCGGTTTTCACTGTATTGCTCATGCACTTTCGCCAGCCGCATATCTATGTTGGGCAACGGCTCATCAAGGTCTTCATTAGTAACCAACAAGCCACTAAAAGCCTGCTCAAACTCAACCGGGCATCCAAAAACATCGTGGTAGCCCGTTTGGCGCCCCAGGCGAGAATGGCTGAACTGCACCCGCAAGACATTCAGGCTTTTGCCAGATAACCAGCCGGAGAGAGTAACAACCGCAGACAACACTGCCTCAAGCTGATGAGGGCTAAAGGCGAGCCGTCCCTGCCGGGGATGATAAACAATCCAGGTACCGCGAATTCCCGGCAGCATCTGGAATCGACCGCCATCGGAAATCAGGCGCTGGTATTTTTGTACCAGACTCATGGCCTCTCGCAGCGTTGCAGCAGACTGCAAAGCAAAACTGACAATATCAATACTGGCAGGGCGCACCCCGGTGCCGACCTTAAGGCCAAAACCCGAGTCTTCGGTGCAACGCTCGGCGCTATGCCAGAGCCGGGTAATGTAATCAATTGGCCAGCGCTCCCAGCCCAAGGCCTGCGGGGAAATACCGGCAGTCATGAGCAGGGCTTCCTTCTTTACTCCCAGACGCTGAGCAGCATCCACGACCGTGTTCACCCATCCCATCGAGACTGTGGCTTCTAACGTCAACTATCTTGGCCTCTAATGTC
>DATJDA010000293.1:0-7390 GCA_035497695.1 Marinobacter sp.
TTCGGCCAAACCTTGGTGAGGTCAAATGGATTGTATGGAACCGTTGCAGCCTCTTTCTCGGGCATAATCTGGACACACATCGTCCACTTGGGGAAGTCACCCTTATCGATACTTTCAAGCAAATCCCGCTGGCTGCTTTCGCGGTCCTTCCCAACCAGTGCTTCCGCTTCGGCATCGGTGAGATTTTTGATGCCTTGCTGGCACCTGAGATGAAACTTAACCCAATAGCGTTCGTTTTTTGCATTAATGAAACTGAACGTATGGCTGCCGAAACCATGCATGTGCCGATACGAGGCGGGAATGCCCCTGTCACTCATAACAATGGTCACCTGATGAAGCGCCTCAGGTAACGATGACCAGAAATCCCAGTTATTGGCCGCACTGCGCATGTTGGTACGCGGATCACGTTTTACTGCGTGATTAAGATCCGGAAACTTCAGTGGATCGCGGTGAAAAAACACCGGCGTGTTATTACCTGCCAGGTCCCAGTTTCCCTCTTCGGTATAGAACTTCATGGCGAATCCACGAATATCGCGTTCGGCATCTGCGGCACCACGTTCACCCGCTACCGTTGAAAAGCGGGCAAACATGTCGGTTTTCTTGCCAATTTTCGAGAATATCTTCGCCTTTGTGTACTTGGTAATATCGTGGGTAACGGTGAACGTTCCGTAGGCACCAGAACCTTTGGCGTGCATTCGTCTCTCGGGAATAACTTCACGGTCGAAATGAGCCAGCTTTTCAAGAAACCAGACATCCTGCAGTAATTGTGGGCCACGCGGCCCTGCGGTCATAACATTCTGATTGTGCGCGACCGGGCACCCTGCATTGGTGGTTAATGTCTTTTTGTCTTTCATGGCGTACCTGCCCTGTTGGTTACTTTGTTTCAGTTAAAAGCCGTTTTTATTTCTTTGGAAACGCTGTCAGCGCCGGCTAAACCGTCAATAGTTCAGTATAGAACTCCTGTGGAGATTTGCGGGCCAGATCCGTCTGATTAATGTAAACCACACCGGGTTGCTCAAAACACAGCTCACTGAGCTGTTAACCCACCATCAACAACAAACTCGGAACCGGTAGAGTAACTTGATTCATCCGATGCCAGATAAAGCACAAGGCTTGAGACTTCTTCCGGCTTTGCCACACGTTTTAAGGGAATCTGCTTTGCGAACTCTTCCACAACTGCTTTTGTATCACCCTGCATAATCATTGGTGTTTCGATAACACCGGGGTGAACTGAGTTAACACGAATACCGTACGCTGCACACTCCAGCGCTGCGGCTTTTGTCATCCCGCGTACCGCAAACTTCGAATCGGTATAGCCGATTGCCCCGCCAACCAGGCCATTTATAGATGAAATATTAATAATCGAACCACGCCCGGACTTTTTCATCGCCGGGATAACAGACTTCATCCCTAAAAACACAGACACCTGGTTAATCTCCAGAATGCGACGGTATTCCCCAAGTGATGTGTCTAAAATTGACGTGGACACAGTAATACCGGCGTTATTCACCAAAATATCAATCGATCCAAAATGCTTTTCTGTAGCATTGATAACGCCTGCCCAATCCACCTCGTTCGTTACATCCTGCCTTACAAACAGAGCATTTTTGCCCAGCTCTGATGCAAGCGCCTGTCCTTTTTCCTCGTTCAAATCGGTGAGCACAACCTTTGCGCCCTCACTAATAAAAGCACGCACATGGGAAGCACCCATACCCTGGGCAGCACCCGTTACGATAGCAACCTTACCTTCTAAGCGAGCCATGTTGTTTCTTCCATAATTTTTTGGTTGAAATTACCCATCGACACTTTGATAACCAACGGTAACAGGTTAATTGACCCATGCTTGTTTACTTTTATCAATTCACAAAACTTTAACCGAGCCCCATAGTTCAAGATGCAACATGACAAACGCATCTATTTACGCTTGAATCATATACCCTCATCCACGGCCATCTATCTTATGCAAAGTCTTCCAAAGAACACCAATCCCACACCCCGCCGCGGGGGCAAATGGCCGCTGATCACCGCGTGGCTCAGTGTCTTCCTGTTGGTTGCCGCGGCCCTGCTTATGGTCGCTGCCGGGCCGGCCTACAAGGCCGAATGGATAGCATTGGGCACCTCATTCACATGGCTCCGCCAGGGAGCACAGTTGGCATTGGCTGCTGCCTTACTGGGCCTGATAACATTGGTTATTGGCGCAATTTGTCGCCGATGGCGCCCCGCGCTTGCAGGTGTGCTGGTGAGCGCAGCGGTGGTTGCCCTCATTGCTGTCCCCATGCAAATGAAGCAGCGCGCCCAAAGCGTGCCACCCATTCACGACATCACCACCGATACGGAAAACCCGCCGGCCTTCATAGCATTAGCCGCCATCCGCGAAAAAGCACCTAACGAAGTGGACTACCCGGGAGAAGAAACCGCGCGCCAGCAAAAGGCTGCCTACCCGCAGCTAAAGCCGATCACCCTCAACATGCCTCTGGCCAATGCCATGAACGCCGCAAAAGCCATCATTCTGGCCCGCGGCTGGGAGATTGCGGCAACAACCAATAACACCATTGAAGCAACCGCCACCACCCGCTGGTTTGGTTTCAAAGATGATGTCGTAATACGGATGGCTGAAGCGGATCAGGGCGTAAAAATAGATATGCGCTCCGCCTCACGAGTGGGGAAAAGCGATATTGGTACCAATGCTGAACGTATTCAGCTATTTCTGGAAGACCTGAAAAATCAGTAAAGCCGCGGTTAGTGGTATACTAAGTGTGAATAGGATTTTGCCGCTTCTTCTCACAGGTTGGCGGGCCTGAATTCTATCGGTGTGACCCACAATGAAAGCACCTCTGCGTATTCGGTACCAAACTATTGAGTTCGGAAACGTGGATATTCACGTATGCACTTTGCGTGACAACCAGCAGTTTCAAGACCCAAAAAACGTTGCCCTTAATCTGGGCATCTGTTCAGCCTCCTGGCCTCTCTTTGGCGTAATCTGGCCATCCAGCATGGTCCTTGCCCATTACATGGCAGATCATGACACGGCCGGGAAGAAAATCCTCGAAATCGGGTGTGGCATGGCGCTATCCAGCCTGCTGCTTAACAAACGAAACGACGATATCACAGCAACCGACTACCATCCCGAGGCGGGCTTTTTTCTGGAGAGAAATACACAGCTTAACGACGGGAAGGCAATCGACTATCAGCAAATTGACTGGGCTGATGAAACCGGTGATCTTGGCCTGTTCGATATCATTATTGGCAGTGACCTCCTCTACGAAGACCAGCACATCCACCTGGTAGCGGACTTTATTCAGAAGCACGCCAATCCAACGTGTGAAGTTATTCTGGTTGACCCGGGACGAGGCCGGAAAACCAAGCTCAGCGTGCAACTGGAAAAGCATGGATTCAACTATACCCATACCAGACCTGCCCATACCGAAGACTATCTTGAGCAGCCGTTTAAGGGCCATATACTGAGGTTTTGGAGGGAGGCGTAAGGCAGGCTAAGCCTGCCTCTGGCATCAACAATCCGAATCAGTTGTAACCGTCCGGGGGGTTGCCACCACGGACAATTTCAATCAACGCTTTCAAGGCATCAGTGGCTGTGAAAATGCCAATAAACACGCCGTCCTCATCATTAACAATCACACTACCGACCTTCTTTTCAGACATAACATACGCCACGTCGTCCAGGGACGTGGTGCAAATCACGGTAACAGGGTCAGTCGCCATAATATCGGCGGCTCTCACCTGACGCTTCTCCGCGGCCGGGAAACCCGAGACCAGCCGTACATCCCGGTCACTGATCATGCCCACTACGTTGTCACCGCGCACAACAGGAAGGTGGCGGATATCATGTCTCTCCATCAAGTCCTGCAGGCCTTCAATCGTCATGTCTTCCGTCGCCGTGATTGGATCAGGGGAGGTAAACTCTTCCACGGGCACACTTGGGAACAGCATGGCAAATCTCCTGTAACCACCCGCAGGAAGCGGATGTGATTGGCCGCAATGTTTCAACATATCAGCAGCATCCGTCAAGTATTTTGCACCATCCCGAACGTGTGTTCCGAATGCTATCTGTACGCCAACGCACAGACGCTTGCCAGCCATTTATCGTCTACTGGACAGTGAAGGAGTCGATTATCAACAGGATTCAATCATTATGAGCAGCTCACAAATCATTGGTATCGTGGCGCTGGTTATCGGTGCTGTTTTGCTCTATTTCGCGTTTCAGGGTTCTCAGAGCGCGGGCGACCAAATTGCCGAAACCTTTACGGGAAGATTCTCCGACACAACCATGTGGTACTTCATTGCAGGTGCCGCAGCAGCGGTAGGTGGCGCCGTAATGCTCTTTCTTCGGCGCTGATGCCGGGCAATAAACATAAAACAACCAGGGAGAAGTAAAATGCTTGAAACTCTTGTCGTTATTCTCGTAATCCTTTGGCTATTGGGCCTGGTTAGCTCCTACACCCTGGGCGGGTTCATTCATATTCTTTTGGTGCTTGCCATTGTGGTAATTCTGGTTCGTGTTATTCAAGGCCGACGTCTGTAAACCTCAAGCAATCTGACCCATCTTTGGCTGTTTCAGGGGTGGGTGTTTTTAACATTCACTGGTAACCTGACACCACTCTTTTGCGTCATCCATTGTTTCTACTACTTTTATTTTCCAGCCAGAACCGAGCATTGCTCCCATCTTCTTGTAGGATTCCGCCAGAATAATGAAGTCTGGGTCTTTGGTTATAACAGCCATTCTCAGATTCTTATTCTCGTAGGATCTTGCCGCGTCTTTCACTCCAAATTCGTACGCCTCATCCAGGTTCGCTGATGACGTGTCGCAACCCAGAAAGTTATAGATTATGTAGCGTGAGTTTGAAAAACCCTTCTTACTACTAATTTCCTGATCACACGCCTCAATCATTCTGCTGGTAACTGTACCAGTGAAGTTTGCAATCAGGCCGTCTTCAAAAACATTCAACTTATAAGCCATGGCTGTATCTCAAATATAAGCCCAACACATTCTCACACTACCATGCCAGACAAAATGTCACATGGGCGATGAGTCAAAGAGCGCTCACAACTCGAGTTTTGCCGATGCACTAACGCCTCATCAGTGCTATTCCGGCACTGACCAGCGCAGAGGCCAGCAGCGCACCTAAAAATGGTGCCAGCGTTGGTACACCACCGGGGAAACTGGCGGCTTCAAGCCCGCCCAGCAACAAGCCCGATGTGTACCAGCCCGGAATTACCGCACCGGCTAATCCTGCCAGCGTGCCGCCTATTGCAGCCTTAGTTGTCATTCTTGACCAAAGCCCCATAAGCACCGGCATAACCGCAGTGGCACACAGCAAGTCTGCAATCAGGAACAGGCGCAGCACCGAGTTGCCCTGTAAGGCGACAATCACTACGGGCACCATCAGCAGCACGGTAATCCAGCGCGCGGCCGTCAGAGTCAGGCCACGCTTCTCGGTTACGGCCAGCGAGGCGATCGCATTTTGCAGCGTATCTACAGAGGACGACACCAGGGTAAGCGCCAGAACCAGCGCGGGGATTGTCAGCCAGGCAGAAGCACCTGCCAATAGCGCAAAAAATGGAACAGGCGGGTTGCCCAGATCGATACCGCTGAGACTTGCCATAATTCCGAGCCCGCCGACAACCGCCACCACCAGCACCGTAATGCCACCGCCCAACATTGCCCCACGGCCCAGCGCACCATCGTTCTCTGCCGACCAGATGCGCTGCCAGTACCCTTGATGGAAAATGTTGGCGGCAGTAACGGCCAGAATCAGCGTAAGCGCTACGCTCAGGGCGCTGGAAACAGGCACCGGAGCAAATTGCGCGGTTGTTTCAATAGCAGGCAGCCTGTCCATCGCCACAAAACCGACTACCACGAGTAGCACTATTAACAACACGGCCTGCCAGCGGTCAGTGACCAGGCTGGCCCGCAGCCCGCCCCATGCTGTGTACACCAGGGTTGTAACAGCCACGGCAATGATGGCAACACTGCCGCTGACATCGGATAGCATGGATGTTATTGCACCAACCGCGGTCAGTTCCGCCATCAGGAAGCAAACCATGTACAGCACAGAAACCAGCGCAACGTACCGCCTTACCGTCTGCCCGTAACAGGCTTCCGCAAACTCGCCAATGCTGCGGCCACGGGGCAATGCGCGGCGAATGGCCGGGCCATAGAACGCGAAGACAATAAACGGCAATGCCGAACCAATCGCATAACCCGCCAGCGCAACCGGGCCTGCCAGCGCACCAACTTCCGGGGGCGCAAACAAAATCCAGCCACCCATGCCAGAGGCGAGAAATGATAACCCCAGAGTTCGGGCATTCTGACTGTTGCGGGCGGTGATATAATCATCCAGCCCGCCATCAGCGTATCGCGCCCGCACACCCAGCCAGGCAAATAACAACAACGCAGCAGCCATCGCCACGATCGTGGTATAGAACATGTCGCACTTCCTCCGCCGGTATGATCCGGATCAGGTTCCAGGGTTTCAGAAGTCTTGTTTAAAGCCTTCCTGCCTCTCAGACCGGCACAGCACCATGCTGTCCGGACTCCCCTGGCGACGTGAATTTTGAAAACAAATCATGCCACAAATTTCAAATAACTGCGTGGCAGTGCTCAAGAAACGCAAGATTCTCTTTTGGCAGCAGCAGCGGCTCGCGCGGCATGCAGCTTTTTATAACTTTCAATCAGGCGCAAGTGCCTGTCCAAACCTTCCAGTTGCATATTGGTTGGGGTAAGGCCGTAGAAGCGAACACTACCATCCACTGAGCCCTCCACAGCATCCATCACTTCTTCACCGAACATACGCCTGAAGTTTACCCGGTAGTCATCCAGCTCAAGCTCGTCATTAAGGGTAACTTCCAGCACCGCACTCATTGCACGATAAAACAATCCGCGATCAACCGTGTTGTCATTGAACTGAATGAACATTTCCACCCGCTCAAGGGCCTCTTCGTGTTGTTGCAGAGCCAGGTTAATCAGCAGCTTCAGCTCCAGAATGGTGAGCTGCCCCCAAACGGTGTTTTCATCAAACTCGATACCGATCAGAGTAATGATATCCACGTAATCGTCCATCTGGCTGTCTTCCAGGCGTTCCAGAAGTGCCGCCAGTTGCTCATCACTCAGAATGTGCAGATTAAGAATGTCTTCACGGTAGTCCAGCGCTTTGTTGGTGTTATCCCAGATCAGATCCTCTATCTGGTACACCTCGGAATACCCCGGCACCAGCATGCGACAGACAAACGCACCCAAGTCGTCATAAACGGTTGTGTACACCTCTTTGCCCATGTCTTTGAGGATACCGAACAACGTGGCGGCTTCTTCTTCATTGGTGCCCGAGAAATCCCATTCGTGAAATTCAATATCCGGGCTGGCACTGAAAAAGCG
>DATJDA010000294.1:0-3669 GCA_035497695.1 Marinobacter sp.
CCATCTGCCTTCCTTTTCAGGGTTCGTTATGTTCGACGTAGTTTACATGCTTGAAATGATTGGAATTATCGCCTTCGCCATATCAGGCATGATGGTTGCCCGCTCCAAAAACATGGATCCCGTTGGTGTTTTTACAATCGCCTTCATTACTGCCCTGGGCGGCGGTACGCTACGTGATCTCATCATGGGTAACTACCCGATATACTGGATAAAGCACGAAGAACAACCCATTCTTATTCTTGCCATGGCGATTGTCTTCAGTTACTGGAAGCGCGCAGAGCGCATTCGCGAATCCTGGATTGTATTCCCTGACGCCATTGGCCTGGGAACCTTCACCATACTGGGCGCACAGTTGGCGCTCGACATGGGTCACTCATGGTTTATTGCATCACTACTGGGCGTAATGACAGGCACCTTCGGAGGAGCACTGCGCGATACCCTGTGTAATGAGGTGCCGTTTATTTTCCGGAAAGACCAGATATACGCATCTATCTCCTTCGCCGGATGCTGGCTTTATTTTATCTGTCAGTGGTATCTGGAGAGCGAAGCTCTGGCGCTGACTATTGGTTTGCTGTTTATCGTCATTTCCCGGATGGCCGCCGTGCGCTTTGATATCCGCTTACAGCGGGACCCATCTCATAGCTGACCTGACCCGTGTGTACCGATAACTTTTAATCGTCTCTTGGCGTAAGCATCGCCAGCCGGTAAGATTGCCGTTTTTTAACGCAACACACGATTTACACCCAAACAGATTCCAGACTTCCAACTTCCGGCACCCTGAGAGGCAGATACTCGTCATGCTCGAGCGACTATTTCAACTCCAGGCCCACGGCACTACAGTTCGCAAAGAACTGGTTGCGGGCATCACTACCTTCCTGACCATGGCTTATATTATTGTGGTCAACCCGAACATGCTGTCTGCCACCGGCATGGACTACGGAGCTGTTTTTGTTGCTACCTGTCTGGCAGCAGCGGTTGGCACGCTGATTATGGGCCTGTGGGCAAACTACCCTATCGCCCTTGCTCCGGGCATGGGCCTGAACGCCTTTTTCTCGTTTACCGTTGTTGGCAGCATGGGCTACAGCTGGGAGGTTGCCCTGGGCGCAGTATTCCTTTCGGGCATGATCTTTTTTAGTCTCAGCATCTTCAAAATCCGCGAATGGATCATCAACAGTATTCCCATGTCTCTGCGTTTTGGCATTTCCGCGGGTATTGGTTTCTTTCTGGCACTTATTGCTCTGCAAAATGCCGGCATTGTTGTTGATCATCCCGCCACTCTGGTTGGCCTGGGCGACATAAAAACCCCGGAAAGCCTGTTGTTCTTTGCCGGTTTTGTGCTGATTTGCGCGCTGTCCTTCCGCCGGATAACCGGTGCAGTGATGATTGGAATTATTGCCATTACAGTGGTTGGCATGATGATGGGCATAGTCGAGTTCAAGGGCTTCGTTTCAATGCCTCCAAGCATTGCACCTACGCTTATGAAACTGGATATTGCCGGTGCCCTGAACGTTGGCATGATCAGCATCGTTTTTGCGTTTCTGTTCGTAGATCTGTTTGACACATCGGGTACGTTAATCGGTGCCGCACAACGTGGCGGGTTGCTGGACAAAGACGGCAAACTTCCCCGCCTGGGCCGGGCGCTGATGTCCGATTCCGTAGCCACCATGACAGGTGCTGCGCTGGGTACATCCACAACCACCAGTTATATCGAATCTACTGCAGGCATCTCTGCAGGTGGCCGTACCGGTCTTACTGCAGTGTTCGTTGCCATCCTGTTTCTGGCTTGCCTGCTGCTATCGCCACTGGCCAGTATTATCCCGCCCTACGCGACAGCTCCGGCATTGCTGTATGTAGCTGTGCTGATGACCAGTGGCCTGAAACTGGTAGACTGGGAAGACATTACAGACGCCGCCCCGGCGGTTGTGACCGCACTGATGATGCCACTAACATTCTCCATTGCTAACGGCATTGCCATGGGTTTCATCACCTACGCGGCGATTAAAGCACTCAGTGGCCGCTGGTCCGATCTGAATACCAGTGTTGTAGTGATTGCGATTGTGTTTGTTCTGAAATTCATCTTCCTGGATGCAGCGTAAGCTGCACTCTGGACTACCCTCCGGACGTGTCATGGATTATTTTTCAGAGAGTATCAAGAAGGCTATCCGCACCGTACCAAACTGGCCTAAGCCGGGTGTTTCCTTCCGTGACATAACCACTGTTCTGCAGGATAAAACAGCATTTCGCAAACTCATTGATGCCTTCGTTCATCGCTATCATGGCCAGCGTATTGACGCGGTGGCTGCCGTGGACGCCCGCGGTTTTATCATTGGCTCTGCTCTGGCTTACGAACTTAACGCCTCTCTGGTACTGGTCAGAAAGAAGGGTAAGCTGCCATTCGACACACTGGCAGAAGATTACGAGTTGGAGTACGGCACTGCATCCGTCGAGATCCACAAAGACGCCTTCAAACCGGGCGACAAGGTGGTTCTGGTTGATGACCTGATTGCCACCGGCGGCACCATGTTGGCTGCAACACGCCTTATTCAGCGTGTGGGTGCGGAAATCATTGAGGTTGCAGCCATGATAGACCTGCCTGATCTTGGCGGCTCCCGGAGGCTGCAGGAGCTGGGCTTTCCGGTTTATACTGTCTGTTCGTTCGAAGGGGAATAACCTATAACACATTAAGGAGCGGCTATGCAGGACTATCAGCACCAATGGAAAGATGGCACGCCGATTCATGTTCCTGTTGGCAAAATTGTCTGCATTGGCCGTAACTATGCAGAGCATGCCCGAGAGCTCAACAATCCCTTGCCTGACGAACCTTTACTGTTTATCAAGCCGTCAACTGCAACTGCCCACATTACTCGTCCGCTGGATTTTCCCCGCAACCACGGTGAGGTCCACTATGAAACAGAACTCGCGGTGTTGATCGGGCGCACGCTGACTGACGCTTCAGCCAGCGATGTGGAACTGGCCATTCTTGGCTTTGGCCTTGCTCTGGATCTCACCCTCCGGGATGTGCAAAGCACGCTTAAGCAAAAAGGGCACCCCTGGGAACGAGCCAAAGCTTTCGATGGAGCCTGCCCGCTATCGCCGTTTGTACCGGCAAAAAAATTCAGCGGCGATAACATTCACTTTACTCTGGATGTTGACGGCGAGCGCCGGCAAACCGGAGATACACAGGACATGCTGTATCCGGTTATTCCCCTGATTGCCCACATGAGCAGCCAATTCACGCTACTGCCTGGAGATGTCGTGCTTACGGGAACGCCAAAGGGCGTTGGTGCACTGCACTCTGGCCAGACGCTTTCACTGGAACTGGAAGACCTGCTATTCGTTGAGACCAAAGTGGTTTAACGTGCAGTATCAATAAACCCACACCGGGTTAAGGGCGTATATCAGGCATGGCTAAAAAACCGGTTACCTCTCGCAGTGGGCGTTTTTTAAAGCTTGCAGGCATGACTGCCTCTGTGGCCGGGCAGTACGCAGGCCAACGCGCCCGCCGCATGTTTCGCAGTGGTCATGATGAAAGCGCCCAAAGCGAAGATTACACTCGCATGGCCGGGCAGATTGCAGACACTCTGGGAGAGCTCAAAGGCGCAGTGATGAAAGTCGGGCAGATTGCCTCTCAGACTCAAGACTTCTTACCCAAGGAGTTCTCTGATGCCC
>DATJDA010000295.1:0-1968 GCA_035497695.1 Marinobacter sp.
ATAGGGCTATTGGGCCTGGCATCACTGCAGACTACTGGGCTTGCCCAGACCAGCGAAATCCGGAACCGAACCCAGGCTATTCTTCTAATTGATGACATGTTTGAAAGAATCAGAGCAAACCGGACCGATATAGCGTCTTACGCTGTGGCCGCCGGAACAGCTCCTGCATGTGACAAAGATTACGCTATTTCAAATACCAGCGTTGCTACTGATGATGTCGCAGAGTGGCAAAACAGTCTGGGCTGTCTGCTGCCGGGTGGCAATGGCGTTGTGACGATCAATAACCGGGTGGTAACAGTCGGAGTCACCTGGGCTACAAACACCGGAAGCACCGATGACGGCACCGTGACGATGGAAGCGAGGCTTTAAGATGAATACAGCTTGGGATAAATCCTCACATCAGCGGCGCAGTCAGTCTGGCCTATCCCTGATAGAACTGATGATCGCATTAGTCTTGGGGGTTGTGTTAACGCTTGGTGTAACGCAGGTGTTTCTCGGTTCAAGTAAAACTTACCGCACCAGCGACGCGGTTGCTTTTCTTCAAGAAAACATGAGGTTTTCCCTGTCACGTATCAGTCGTGATGTCCGAATGGCGGGCCATTCTGGTTGTCTGGTAGGAGAGCCCGAGGATCATTTGGATAAAAGCGCTACATTCTATAATGCTGCCCTGCTGGATCCGGGGCAGGGTGTGATTGGCTGGGAGGCCGCGGGTACAGGGCTGAAAGATACACTTTCAATCTCCGGGTTCAGTGTCGGCACCGGTACTGTATCAAACGGTACCGGTGATACTGCACCCACCCAAATCTCTAGCAAAGCCGTTGCAGGTACTGACTTTATTGTACTGACTGGAGGTGAGAGATCCGACGTTATTCTCGACGGAAACGTATCAGGTGTTACTGACACAATCAAAACCAAAAATGTATCTGGCATCAACAAGGAAACAATACTTGTAGCTGTAACTGAGGACTGTAGTGGTGGCGATCGCTTCCAGAATACAAAAGAAGCTACGGATCACGATCTTAAAGCAGCGGGGAACCTAACCTCGGAATATACCGACGACGCTGCCGTTTATCTTTTCCGAAGCAGGGGGTTCTACATAGGTATTGGGACTAATGGTGAGCCAGCACTCTTTCGCGTGGCTTTAACCCCAGGAGAGAGTTCTACGCCGGTCGAACTGGTGAGCGGGGTTGAAAATATGCAAATTCTATACGGTGTGGGCGGGGCAAGCGGAAGTGCAGAGCAGTATGTTGTGGCCAGTTCCGTAACAGACTGGGCGAGTGTGGTCAGCGTGCGAGTTGCCTTGCTTATGCGCTCGGAGGATAACGTCTTGGATGAGAGTACTGCAAACGATTATAACCTTGTGGGAGTTAAGGTTAGCCCGAGTGCTGACAAAAGGGCCCGCCTTGTTGCGACAACAACCATTGGTGTAAGAAATCGGCTGGAGTGATGTTGATGGGTACTTTGAAGAAGGTTTCAGTTCATCAGAAAGGGTCAGTTTTAATTGTATCTCTGGTTATGCTGTTGCTGCTGAGCTTGATTGGTGTAGCGGGTATTCAAACCACAACAATGCAGGACAGGATGGCTGCGAACTTGCAAGATAAAGACATGGCATTTCAGGCCGGTGAGGCTGCTTTGAGAGAAGCAGAGGAAGGATTGAGGGTAAAGGTTCCGGTTTCGTTTTCTGGAAGTGATGGGCTATATCGGGTTGGTGCATCCGGCCGCCCGAACTGGCCAGCTAATACCAGTGACAACGGAAGCAGCGTCATAACCTATACCGGTACACCTCTTGGAGCCTCGGCAAAGCCGAAATATTTCATCGAACAGATTGACACGATCACGCCCCCCGGCTGTGATCTTAGCTCGTATTGCGAACCGGCATATTATCGGATAACCAGCGTTGGTTTCGGTGGCTCTGATACGTCAGAGGCCGTTCTTACAACCGTTTACAGAACAAGGTGATACCCTGCC
>DATJDA010000296.1:0-5787 GCA_035497695.1 Marinobacter sp.
ATAACCACTTTTCAACACCCAGAAACAACCGGACGGTTTCCATGTCTTCAATCAGTTTATCGGTACTGTTTCCTTCCAGCTCCGCCAAAGGTGTGGATCTGCCAGCACCTCGCTGATCCATTAGAATGATGCGAAAACGCTCTGCATCAAAAAAACGCCGATGGTAGTCCTCACAACCCGCACCAGGGCCACCGTGAACAAACAGCACCGGGATGCCATCCGGGTTGCCACTTTCCTCCACGTAGAGCTCGTGGGGCGCGTCAACCGCAAGGCGGTGCTGGATGTTGGGCTTGATATCGGGATAAAGACTGAGCATGGGCAGGAAGCTCTCGATTGGATTTGGCCAGAGTTTAGCGGAAATAAACCAAAAAAAAAGGCAGGTCATTTCTGACCTGCCTTTTCATTCAAACTATCTCTGTCACTTCTTTTGGGCTTTTTTGCGTTGATTTTCCGTCAACAGCTTTTTACGCAAGCGGATAGATTTAGGCGTTACTTCCACCAGCTCATCATCAGCAATAAATTCTAACGCCTGCTCCAGTGTGAACTTGATCGGTGGAACCAGAGCGATAACTTCGTCCTTCCCGGAGGCGCGCATGTTGTCCAGTTTTTTGCCCTTGGTGGGGTTAACAACCAGATCGTTATCGCGGCTATGAATACCACATAGCTGGCCTTCATATATTTCCTGGCCAGGTTCAAGAAACAACCTGCCACGACTCTGGAGGGTTTCCAGTGAATAGGTCAACGCAGTACCTGCCGCCATTGATACCAACACACCGTTCTGGCGACCTCCCACTTCGCCGCTCTTAATCGGACCGTAATGGCTGAATGTAGATGCCAGAATGCCGGTTCCGGAGGTCATGGTCAGAAAACTGTTACGGAAACCAATCAGGCCACGGGCCGGAATGGTGTACTCAAGGCGCATCCGCCCCTTTCCGTCTGGCACCATGTTGGTCAAATCACCTTTGCGCAGGCCCATTTGCTCCATCAGCGCACCCTGATGCTGGTCCTCTATATCAATAATAACGTTTTCGTACGGCTCCTGCTTTTCACCATTCACTTCCCGAATAACAACTTCCGGGCGACCAACAGCAAGCTCAAAGTTCTCGCGACGCATGTTCTCGATAAGAACGGATAAATGCAGCTCGCCACGGCCAGACACTTTGAACTTATCTGCAGAGTCGCCGCTTTCTACACGCAAAGCCACGTTGTACAACAACTCTTTCTCCAGACGCTCCTTAATGTTGCGACTGGTGACATACTTACCCTCCCTGCCACAGAACGGAGAATCATTGACCTGGAAAGTCATTGACACGGTTGGTTCATCCACAGTCAGTGGTGGCAAGGCCTCAACATTGTTCATGTCGCAAAGGGTGTCTGAAATATACAGCTCTTCCAGACCACTGACACAAATAATGTCGCCAGCCTGCGCCTCTTCAACTTCAACCCGGTGCAAGCCGGAGTGCCCCATGATTTTGAGAATGCGCCCCTGGCGCTTTTTCCCATCGGCACCAACCGCAATCACGGGTGTATTAGCTTTCACTTTGCCACGCAGGATACGGCCAATACCAATAACACCAAGGAAGCTGCTGTAATCAAGCTGGGATATTTGCATCTGAAACGGACCGTCACGATCCACAGATGGCGCTGGTACATGATCAACAATCGCCTGAAAAACGGCGTCCATGTTGTCACTCAGCTTTTCATGATCCAGGCCGGCAACACCGTTCAGGGCACTGGCATAAACAATCGGGAAGTCCAGTTGTTCGTCCGTAGCACCAAGGCTGTCAAACAGGTCAAAAACCTGCTCTACCACCCAATCCGGACGTGCGCCCGGACGGTCAATCTTGTTCACTATCACGATCGGGCGCAGGCCGGCCGCAAAGGCCTTCTGGGTAACGAAACGGGTTTGCGGCATGGGGCCATCAATAGAGTCGACTACCAGCAATACGCAATCGACCATGCTCATCACGCGCTCTACTTCACCACCAAAATCGGCGTGGCCAGGAGTGTCTACAATATTGATGTCGTAGCCGTTCCACTTCAACGCAGTATTTTTGGCAAGGATAGTAATACCACGCTCTTTTTCCTGGTCGTTGGAATCCATAACCCGCTCACTTTCGAGCTCTTTACGATCCAGCGTGCCAGATAAACGCAGCAATTTGTCTACAAGGGTGGTCTTACCATGGTCGACGTGGGCGATAATGGCGATATTACGAAGCTTTTCAATCACAAATTTATCCTGCGGCACCAGTCCACGGCTGACGATTCAATCGCGAACATAAATGAGGGGCGCGTATTATATCGGAAAGTCCGCGCTTTTTATACGAGAATAATGGCAATCGGCTAACAGGGATTATGCGCAGTAAGGGATGGCTCACTGCACAATCGTCCTGGAAACCTTATTTGTCGCTGGCGACCAACATATACATAAAAGCCGGTGAAAGCCTTGCTTTTACGCGAAAAAATCCAAACTTTTCGCAGGTAAGTAACAGACGCTTTTGGTAAGCTGCGCACATCTGAAAGCAGATCGGAACTCAGGGCTCTGAACCATCCGCAAAACCGATTATGACTGCGCCCGCCCAGGTGGGATAACTTACGGAGCATGCACCATGTCCAAGACAGTTGATTTGATCAAAGAACACGATATTAAATGGGTTGATCTGCGCTTTACCGATAGCCGGGGAAAGGAACAGCACTTAACCATGCCTGCCACTGTGGTAGACGAGGATTTTTTCATCGACGGTAAAATGTTTGATGGCTCTTCTATTGCCGGATGGAAGGGCATCAACGAATCCGACATGATTCTGATGCCGGATGATTCCAGCGCCGTAATGGACCCGTTTACCGAAGAGTCCACCATAAATATTATTTGCGACATCGTTGAACCCTCCACCATGCAAGGTTATGAGCGTGATCCGCGCTCCGTTGCCCGTCGCGCGGAAGCTTACCTGCAGTCTACCGGCATTGCTGATGGGGCTTTGTTCGGCCCTGAGCCCGAATTTTTTGTGTTCGACTCGGTGAAGTGGAAAATTGACATGCAGGGTGCCATGTATGCGCTGCACTCTGAGGAAGCCGCCTGGGTTTCTGGTGAAGATTTCGAACGTAACAATATTGGCCACCGTCCCGGCGTTAAAGGCGGTTACTTCCCTGTGCCCCCGGTAGACAGCCTGCACGACTTGCGCGGGGCAATGTGTGCTGCCATGGAATCCATGGGCTTGGTCATTGAAGTGCATCACCACGAAGTGGGAACCGCAGGCCAGTGTGAAATTGGTGTTGGCCCGAACACACTAACCAAAAAAGCCGACGAAGTTCAGATTCTCAAGTACTGCGTACACAATGTCGCCCATGCTTACGGCAAAACCTCAACGTTTATGCCCAAGCCTGTCGTTGGCGACAATGGCTCTGGTATGCATGTTCACATGTCTCTGAGCAAGGACGGCAAAAACCTGTTTGCAGGTGACAGCTACGCCGGATTGAGCGAGTCTGCACTGTATTATATCGGTGGCATTATCAGGCACGCAAAAGCAATCAACGCGTTCACCAATCCGACCACCAACAGCTACAAACGTTTGGTTCCGGGCTACGAGGCGCCGGTAATGCTGGCTTATTCAGCCCGTAACCGCTCTGCGTCCATCCGCATTCCCTATGTGAACAGCCCGAAAGCACGGCGTATTGAGGTACGTTTTCCAGACCCGGCCGCCAATCCATATCTGGCATTCGCTGCGCTGATGATGGCCGGCCTTGATGGCATCCAGAACAAGATCCACCCGGGTGATGCCATGGATAAAGATCTGTATGACCTACCAAAAGAAGAAGCCCTGAACATTCCCAAAGTTGCTGAAACCCTTGCAGAAGCGCTGGACTGCCTTGAAGCAGATCACGAATTTCTGACCCGGGGCAGCGTGTTTACTGAAGACATGATCAACAGCTACATCCGCGTATTGCGCGGTGATGTTGAGCGTCTGAATATGACCACGCACCCGGTTGAGTTTGAGCTGTATTACTCCTGCTAAGCTCCATTGAAAAAAGGGGTCAGAGCCAAGGCTTTGACCCCAGCTTTGATGGAACTTTTTTGTGAGCAATCTCTCAGGGATCTCACGCTCTTAACGATATGTAACCAACTACCAGGCCGCAGGCGTTGAATTGGCTTCAGGTGCCGCCGATAATCGAGTAAACAATCACAACAGGTGCATCTATGATTTCCTGGCCCGGATTACTTGCTGCAGCACTGGTAACACTAAGCCTTCCCGTTACTGCCGAGGTCTACCGCAACGTAGATGCTTATGGCAATGTGTCATTCTCAGACGAACCGTCAGAGGGGGCTGAGGCTATAAAGGTAAAGCCTGTCACCACCATCACTCTGCCAAAACCAGAGGTTGTTGAAGAAACCAGCAAACTTCGTGAAGAGGTGAAGCGTGAAGGCGCTGGCTACCAAAGTGTTTCATTCACCTACCCGGAAGATAACCAGGCATTCCACAGCGGCAGTGGCGACATTCAATTCGCAATCCAGAGCTCCCCAGGCCTTAAACGTGGCCACAAGTACGAAGTAACCCTGGATGGCCAACCTGTAGGGCAAACCACGTCTGGTTCAGTGACAGTCAATAATGTTTTTCGGGGAACCCATCAAGCGCAGGTTTATATCATTGATAGCAACGGCGTTCAGGTAAAGGCCGGCCCGGCAATCAGCTTCACGATTCATCGCCCCTCTACAGCAAACTAGCGGTTAATCACGCTGCGCACCGAGGTGGTGCGCGGCATAACTGCCCATGAAAGAAGTGTTCTTTAGTGAACTTCGTGCCAGTAGATCACCCGGTCATGGCCCCGGTAAACGCCAAAAGTAGCCAGCCCTTCAGGCGCCTCCGCTATGCCATCACCATTCCAGTCATAATTCAGCCAGGTATCAATAGTCCATGTCAGGCGGTCGTCGCCTGGCGTGCCATCAGGTACCAGCCTGAGTGGTGGTGCGTTACCCGCGGCAAACAGGCCTGAGGCGGGGGCGCTGGAATCGAGCGAGTGATGATGCGCAGTATTAATGATTGTAGCGGTATCCCAAACTGTGCAACTGTCCGCATCATTAATCAGAAAGCCCGATCCATTCCAGTACTCCAGCCGGAATGGCATGGACAGTGCCGACACAGTTTCCGGGCCATACACGTTTTCCATGACAAAGCGCCCGAATCGCATATCAAAACCCGCCACCGGGGCAAAGGTGTAGGGTGCAGCATTCGCACTTACCATGTCTGTATCGATAATGCTGGAAACGATAAATTCCATATCCGGAGCAAACGGGGCGATCTGTGCTTTGGCGTTCCGGATATAGGTAAAAGTATCCGCCATTGAGTAGGTGTATCCCAGCAGGCCAGGAGCCAGTACATTAAGTGCACCAGCATCATCTGCCACCTGCAAGCCCATGGCAGCGCCAACCTGATCAACAGCGGTACTATCCAGACCTGGGAAGGCGCGAATCACGTTGCCCGCAGACAAATTCCGGAAGCCCTGCTGGGTGTAGTTCAGAGTACGGGTACCCTGTACCGAAACAGGCTCGATCGTTAAGGATGGGGCAACCTGCCAGCCAAAAGGCTGCCCGGTGTACACGAATGGCGTACTAACAGAACATTCAGCTTTGAGCTCACCTGGGTCGACCACAACCTTGAAGGTATCCGGGTAGAAGCGCCCGACGGGAAGGCTTTCTCCACCGGGAATGGTCTTTCCGATATAACTTAAAGGCGCCGGCTCAACCTTAAACTTAAATACCCCAACCTCCGAGACGCGCGCCGGAACCGTTTG
>DATJDA010000297.1:0-3964 GCA_035497695.1 Marinobacter sp.
CAAACGCCCTTCTCATTTGCAAACCCAAAGCCATCTGATCCGATAACCGCACCGCTGAGAATATGACATCGCTGCCCGACAACAACATCATGAGCCAGGGTAACTCTGGGATGAATAACAGTTCCGGCACCGATACGTGTACGGGCTCCGATAACAGAGCCTGCTCCGACAATTACACGTTCGCCAATGTCGACACCGGCCTCGATCACCACATTTGGGCCAATACTGGCGCTCGGCGAGATACTGGCACTTGGGTCAACAATGGCCGTTGCGTGTTGCCCGGGCGGCCTGACCGGCTCCGGGCTAAACCAGTGACTGAGCTGAGCATAGCCCAGATACGGGTTGGCCAGTAACAGGACGTTGGTAGAGCACTTATCAGCTTCTGCCGGCGAAACAATCACTGCCGAAGCATGAGTCTCTGCCAGATACTTCGCGTAGGAAGGATTGGCCAGAAAGCTGATCTGGCCTGTTACGGCTGCCTGTAATGTGGCCAGCCCTGAGATTACCGCATCAGGATCGCCCCGGAGTTCAGCTCCCAGCGCCTTGGCAATCTCATCAAGCCGGTAAGACTTATCGGTCATTACGCGCTCCAAACATCCGCAGCCAGGAATCAAACACTATTAGCGATTCAGCTTATCCAGAAGTTTGGACGTTAAATTCATCTCCGGCTTTACGTACACCACAGCTTCGCTGGGCAGAATCAGATCAAGTCCGTTTTCATCAAGCAGCTCCTTTACGGCAGCATCAACTTCCGGGCGAGCCTGCTCCAAAAATGCCTGTTTGCGCTGGGCAACTGCACTGTCCAGGCGCTGTTTCAGAAAATTAAATTCTTTAACTTTTTCCTGAAATTCACCCGCGAGCTTATTACGTTCGCTTTCATTCATCATGGCGCCATCTTTTTCCAGGCGATCCTTAAGTTTACGGGCAGCATCCTGAGCCTCCCGAACTTTGGCTTCATCTCCGGCAAAGTCTTTCTGCAAGCCTTCACTGAACGTTTTTGCATCATTAGACGAGAACAACGCCTGACGCAAATCCACAACGCCAATTTTGGTATCGGCAAGCGAGGGAATGGATACAGCCATAGCAACCGCAAAAATGAGGGCAATTCTGAACATCTTGGATCTCCTGGTTTTCGTTCGTTCTTTTTTTATCGTATTCGCGGCTCAGAAAGTCTGGCCAAGTGAGAACTGGAACATCTGGGTATCGTCGCCCGGTTTGTCGTTCAAAGGTTTCGCCAGGCTGAATGCAAGTGGCCCAACTGCTGTAATCCACTGAAAGCCTATGCCTGCGGAGAAGCGTAGTTCATCCAGTGCCGGATCGTACCCGCGGTCTGAATCAAATACCTGCCCACCGTCCAGGAAAAATGCCGTACGCATTGACCGGCTATCACCCGCAAACGGAGTGGGGAAAATTAACTCCAGGCCACCTTCGGTAAGGAGGTTACCACCGAACGGATCTGCATCGGAATAGTCGTTGACGGCTCGTGTAGCTTTTGGCCCAAGAGAGTTTGCCCTATAGCCACGAACAGAACCATAACCGCCCGAGTAAAAGTGCTCATAGAACGGCATAACTGTTCGATCTCCATAGCCGTCGCCATAACCAATTTCCGTTCTTGCACGGAGTACCCAACGGTCGTTTTTCGTAATCGGGAAGTAAAAGTCGGTTCTGTGCGACAACTTATAGAAGGTAAGATCACTACCAGGCACTGCCACATCCAGCGACACCGAGTGACTATAACCATCTGTTGGCAATACGCCACGGTTCAGCGTACTGCGGCGCCAGCTACCGAACAGGAAGTAATTATCGAAGGAGCTTCCCTCATCCGCAATAAAGTCACGGACTTCCTCAGCGGCGAATATACCGCTTTTAAGCTGGGATTGCGTATACCCCACACCAAAATTCAGGCGCGTGATGTTATCGGTCGGATAACCAAAGGTGACACGGCCACCGTACTCATCCAGTAAATAAGATGAGATATCTTCCTGCTCGTAATCTGTCTGCCGGGCAAAAAGGCTAAAGCCCCGGCTAACACCATCTACTGTGTAGTAAGGATCAAGGTAGGACACGTTGGCGCTTTTTACCGAGTCGCTGACGTTAACCCCAAACGACACGCGCTTACCCGTGCCAAAGAAGTTGTTCTCAGACACACTCGCACCGAGTATAACTCCGGAATCCTGAGAAAAACCTATAGACGCAGACAAGCTGCCGGTAGGTTGTTCTTCAACGCTGTAATTCACATCCACGAGATCGTCGGTGCCAGGCACCGGAACCGTTTCCACATTAACTGTTTTGAAAAAGCCAAGGCGCTCAAGCCTGGTTTTAGAGAACTCAATGCGATCAGATGAGGCGACCCCACCTTCCATCTGGGTCATTTCCTGACGCAGTACATCATCGCGGGTGGACACGTTGCCACCGAAATTGATTCGGCGAACATAGGCGCGTTTGCCTGGCTCCACAAAGAACGTAACCGCGGCCGTATTATTTTCACCTGGCTCCGGTACCGCATTTACACTCGCGAAGGCATAGCCCTCACGCCCTAACCGGAATGACAAGGCCTCGGATATAGCCGTCATTTTAGCCCTGGAAAACACGTCGCCTTCATTAACGGGGATCAACTTGCGCAGTTCTTCCTCACCTACAATCAGGTTGCCACGAAGGTTGACCTCAGAAATCGTGTATTGCGGCCCTTCATTCAGGGCAATGGCAATAAATACCTTTTGTTTGTCGGGAGATATGGATACCTGGCTGGATTCTACGTTGAAGTCCAGATATCCCCGATCCAGGTAAAAAGACCGCAGCGTTTCCAGGTCGCCGCTCAGGCGTTCACGTGCGTACTTATCTGAACTGGTGATCGAGTTCCACCAGCTTGTGGTTTGCAACTCAAACAGGTCTCTGAGCTCAGTGTCATTGAATTTCTGGTTGCCAACGATATTAATGTGGTGAATTGCTGCAACGGTACCTTCATTAATATCAAGGCGGATAGATACTCTGTTCCTTGGCAGCTCCTCCGCTGTTGCTTTCACCCGGGCGTTATACCGCCCCTGTGAAATGTAGGAGCGCAGAATCTCAAGCTCAAGCCTTTCAAGGGTTGCCCTGCGAAACACCTGCCCTTCCTGAAGGCCCGCTCCGGAAAGCGCGTCTTTGAGCATATCTGTTTCAATATTCTTGTTGCCCTCTATGTTAATTGAGCTGATTGACGGCCGCTCACGCACGGAAAGAATCAGAACTCCTGCATCACGACTGGCTTTAATATCGGTAAACAAGCCAGTTCGGAACAGTGCTTTAATCGCATCAGCCAATCCGGCCGAATCCACTTGTTCGCCAATGTTGACAGGAAAGGCAGAAAAAACGGTACCAGCAGAAACTCGCTGCAGCCCTTCGACCTCGATATCTGCCACCGTGAATTCGTCTGCAAAAGCTGGCTTCATGCCGGCCATGGCGACAGCGAGACCAACAGCTATACCTAGAAGAGAACGTCTCATTCAACTATTTCGCCTGGTTAATACGCGTAAGGAGCCCGCAATTCTCACAACCGCATGAGGTCGTTGTAAAGAGCAAACACCATTAATGTGAGAATTAAAGCCATACCAATTCTTAATCCAAGCGCCTGAGTCGCATCAGACACCGGCTTTCCTCTGACGCTTTCAATCGTGTAGTACAGGATATGACCACCATCGAGAACAGGAATTGGCAGCAAATTGAGAACTCCCAGACTAATACTGAGATACGCCAGAAACCGGACAAAATCCTCAAATCCTGAGCTTACGCTGGCCTCTGCAACCCGCGCAATGGTAATTGGCCCGCTGAGATTAGTAGGCGATAGCAACCCTGTCGCCATTTTCTTTATGGCAACAAACGTTAGCCGTGTGTCGGCCCAGGTTTCGCTTAACGCTATGGGAATGGCAGCAAATGGGCCGTAACTGATGGTGCGGAGCACGTCATCTGGCCAGTTGACAGCCTGAAC
>DATJDA010000298.1:0-5037 GCA_035497695.1 Marinobacter sp.
CAAAAAACTGAACCAGAGAGTTAATCTGGATGATGAGCAGCGGGTGCTGGGGCTTTATGAACGAGGCTGGATTTTCAACGGCGTCCTGGCCAGTCTTAGCGCTGCAGAAGCCCGCTACGTGCGAGCTCTGGCCACCCGTTATAGTTCCTGGATTGCCCGTCAGGTGGCCTGACCGGGCTGTTTGTTAATTTAATTAGTGCAAACGTTGCCTGAACCGTTCAATGATGACGGTTCAGGCTTTGCAGCCTTCCGTCATGAACCATCGCGTAATTATTCACCACGTCATGAATTTTCTCTTGAGAGTAAGGCTTAACCACATAACCGTTGGCACCAGCACTTATCGCCCGCTGAATACTATCAATGGTGTCATCTGCCGTAACCAGAACAATATGCTGTTCTTTGCGGAGACTTTTGAACTCCAGCATAAGGTCATGGCCGTCGCCATCCGGTAATCCGAGATCCAGCAAGATAATCTGAAACTCTTGTGCCGAGAAGGCAGCCCGGGCCGAGGCAACATCTATACTTTCAGACACCTGGGTAGCTCCGGCCTTGTAGAGCATATCTACCAGCCGTTCCCTCATGATCGGCTCGTCTTCTACTACCAGGATCCTCAGGTCATTCATTCGCAATCTCCGGTTATTCTTGTGTGCCTTGTTATTATGGCAGCTCTATTGTCTTGAGTCGCTGCCGGTACGGCGTGGCAGATCAAGGGAAGCCCGCCTGGGCTTTGATGGGCCCTGCGTACTGGCGTCGGAATCTGGCTTTTCAGCACCGTGGCGAGTCAGAATATTGCTGATACTGACGGCTGTTGTATACAAAGAGATCGATATAAGCAACAGGATAGGTTGCACGAAAACTACAAATCCGGGAACCGCGGCACTTTTCATGATACTCAGTATCAGAATAATGGCCGGCCCGAGTACCAGAAACAGGGTCAGAGCAATAAAAAATACGATCCGCTCCTTATAGCGGCCGAGATCACGGTTAGTGACCAGGCCAAGTACAAATTTACCCATGGCAAGTCCGGCAAGAATTGCTGCAGCAATGCTCAGATCCGGACGCATCAGGGTGTCATAAAGCTCACCGTCCCAAAGGCGTTGCATGGCTATGACCAGAAACGGAAATAGCACGAACAGAACATCTGCATAGGTTCCGTACATCATGTTCAGGGAATGGCTTTCCGCGCGATGTTGGTTTTCAGTCATGGCCTGTTCCTGTCATTGTTCTCTTGGTTATGAGGATGCTGCCGAAGCAGCGAGTGCCTGGGTGATCATAGCATTCAGGGTGTCCAATTCATGACGAACATCATCCCAGTCTGGTTTGGCCGTTTTCAGAAGCGCCTCAACCGTTCCGGCCTGACGAGTCATCATCGGATACCCCATCGCACCGGCAGTACCTTTTATCTGATGGGCCTCGGTTTTCAGAGTGTCGGTATCACCCTCTGAAAGGGCCCGGTTCATTTTCTCCCGCCGTCCATCAAGTCCATCCAGGAACTGTTTGGCGAGGTGTTCAATTTCTTCGTCATCCTGATTATTTACAGAAACTCCATCCTGCGGCTGAAGATAGCGGGCCAACAAAGATTGCAGGTGGGTCTGGTCGATCGGTTTATTCAAAACACCATCACAGCCGGCATCGCACAGAGCGTCAATTTCCGCCTGATCACCAGCGGTAAATGCAATGATCGGCCGCCGAAATCCGGTCTGGCGTAGCATGCGGGTAGCTTCCACACCATCCATTTCCGGCATGTGGCGATCCATAAGGATCATCTGCACAGATTCTGACAGTGCCAAACGAACCGCTTCGTTGCCAGTGGTTGCCAGCAGTACATCCAGGCCTTGCCGGCGTAGCATCAGATCCACAAGCTGCCGGTTTTCTTTGCTGTCTTCCGCTACCAGTACCTGACCACTGAACTGTGTAGCCGGAATCTGTATGAGTTCTGGCTGTACCTCAAGGTAGCGGGCCAGCACTTCATAGAACCGTTGTTTGTCGATGGGCTTCGCCAAATGCTCCGTGCAGCCCGCCAGTCGATAATCGGCTATGTCCTCAGACATCACATTGGCTGTAAGGGCAATAATCGGCGTGTTAATGCCTGCTTCGCGGATTGCTACTGTGGCGTCCCGGCCATTCATAACCGGCATCTGAATGTCCATAAGAATCACATCAAAGGATTCCCGCAGAGCAGCTTCCAGTGCTTCTGCACCATTGCTGACATGAATCATCTCTGCACCGGTACGTGAAACCAGTAAAGACACCAGACGGCGGTTTACGTCGTTGTCTTCGGCACACAGAATCCGCCCCTTCAGCCGCGGAGCTACAACCATGGGAATAGCCCGTCGCCGCTGGTTCAGTTCGGAGGCATCGCGCAGGAAATGCACATTTTTAAGCTCACCCGTCCGGATGACTACCTCAAACTCACTACCTTCACCATAGGTACTGCTAAACTGTATGCTACCGCCAAGCATCTCCGCCAGCCGGCGGGAAATGCTCAGCCCGAGTCCGGTGCCACCATACTGTCGGGAAATAGCAGCACTGCCTTGTGCAAACGGATCGAACAACCGCTCCATCTGTTCCGGCTTCATACCAATGCCGGTATCTACAATCCGCACCGTTAAAGTTTCCCGCGCACGATCGCAACGAACGGCCAGGGAAATGGATCCTTTCTCTGTGAACTTAAGGGCATTCCCGCACAAATTGATAATAATCTGACGTAGCCGGGTCGGGTCTGTGAGAATCTGCTCCGGCATGGGGAACTCACAGGTAATATTGAAGTCCAGCCGCTTTTCACGGGCGCGCGGAGTAAAAAACGCCCGAATCTCATCAAGCAGTTCTGGCAGGTTCACCGGGATAATATCAACGTCCAGTCTGTTGGCATCAATCTTTGAGTGATCGAGAATGTCGTTAACCAGATCAAGCAGGTGTCGGCCGCTGCGAATAACCGTTTCTGCACTGCTTTGCTTTTGTTCCTCGGTGAGGTCCGAATCCAGCAGCGTTTCGCCGTAGCCAATAATCGCCGCCAGCGGTGTCCGGATTTCATGGCTCATGTTTGCCAGGAACTGGCTCTTGGCTTCTGCTGAATTACGGGCCAACTCTTTTTCCAGCCGCTCCTGCTCACGCTCCCGCTCTATGCGCTGACGCTCATGGCTTTCTGTGGCATCAATACAGGTGCCTTCCAGGTGTGTTGGAATGCCCTTGTCGTCATATACCGCATGCAGCGAGATAATCGTCCAGCGTTCCTCGCCCGTGCGGGTAAGATAGCGGGCCTCTATACCTTTAACGGTTCCCCGGGTTTCCAGTTGCTCTATCACCAGTCGCCGCAGCCGATCGTCAGCAATACAGGCTTCCAGAACATCCGGGCTTTCCTCAAGCAGCTCACGGCTGCTGTTGTAGCCCATCAGTTGAGCCATCGCCGGGTTTGCCGTGACAAACCGGCGGTCCGGTGACATCTGGAATACGCCTTCAATGGCATTATCAAACAACGACTGGTAACGCTGGAGATTGGACAACGCCCGCTGGTTCCAGCCCAACGCTTCGCCCTGTACCTGTTTAATCCGGTCTGCCAACGCAAAAGAGAACAGGATAATCTGCGCTGTCAGCCCGAATTGAGGTGCGTAATTGGTGAATGTATTCAGTGGCAGAATGCCCATCACGGTAAGTGCGTAAATGCCAAAGCCAATCATGGCCAGTGTCCAGGCATAGAAATAAGAGCGGGCAGCCGGATTGTAGTAACGCCACGAGAGGTAGCTCACCACAATCATAATCATACTCAGTAAAATCGACCCGATAACAATCCATTCCATGGTTACGTGATAAGGCAAAAACAAAGCCAGCACAAAGGTAACGCTGACCGAACAGAGACACAGCAGGATGACCTGATCGAGATCAGGTGCCTGCTCCCGGGTCTCGAGCAGAGCACGGGCCATAAGCAGCCCCCAAAACCAGATCATTATGATTTGAAATGGCAGGAATTTTTTATCCAGGAGTGCTGGCCTGCCATCCAGTAACTGAATGCCATGGACTTGCTCGGTTGCAATAAATACGGTGGCAGCCACCAGATATAATACGTAATAGACGTTACTGGGCGCTCGCACAGAGACAGCGACAAACAGGTTGTAGGCGAGTATTGCCAGTATTGCACCAAGCAGAATGCCGCGCACGGCTTCATCTACCGCCACTTTTTCAAGATAGCTGTCTGGCTGCCAGAGGCTGATAGGCAAGCGGAAGGTATTGATATTGGTGGTGTGAAGGTAAACAGTGCTGGTGGTGCCTGGCACCAGCTTCAGACGAAAAGTGGGGTTGGGAACTGCCAGATCACGCTCGGTCCAGTTGTCTGTATAGCCGACTCTGCGCTGATCTGTCAGAACGCCATTACGGACAACATAAAGCTGAACTTCGTCCACCAGTGGCAGGGCGATCTCCAGAATCCATTCATTATTGGTGACATTCTCAGGCGTGCGTAAATCAAAGCGGGTCCAGTAGGCCGATTTGGTATAACCAAAGTTCAGTACACCACCGGTATTACGAGTAAAGGCATCCAGCCCTTTGGCTTCAACATCTCTCAGGGTCAGATTGTGGTCGGGATCCTCCAGATACCAGATGCAGGAGTTAAGATCCTTAACGCTGGTGACACCACTGGCAAGCAGAACAACGCCGTTTTGACAATGTTCCTGCGCACTGGCACTTGCCGGTACTAATCCAAGCGCCAGAGATATCAGGAATACCAACGCAAGCAGCATTCTGCTGGTAGCTCTATGCGATGCCAGATTGAACCGTTGCTGCAAAATGTGATCTCCGCGAGGGTAGCTGCCTGTTATATTGGTTATTGTCAGCATTCGGGCCGGGGTGACGAACCCCGCGGGTATCCACTTTAACTGATTACGTACATTTACGCACCTCAGGGCCATCTGAAATGAGACATTTCCGTACAATTACCGTTATTTCGTTTATGGCACTGAGTCTTGGTGGGTGCAGGATGGAAAGCACCGGGTCGTCTGCCTTCAACCCGGCGACAAACGTGGATTATCCGTTAGAAACACTAAC
>DATJDA010000299.1:0-12391 GCA_035497695.1 Marinobacter sp.
TCAGCTCCTCAGCAACAAGTTTTGCCCAGATATCGCTGATTTCTGGTTGGCGCTGTAAAAACAGGCCCTGAACTTTCCAGAACAGGAGCCGCCGGGGCCTCAGTGGCGAAAAAATCAGATTTATAGCAATCCAGTTTGTAATAAAGCCCACAAGAAAACCGCCCGCGGGCAACAACCAGGGCTCCGGATACCGAACCCACAGCGGGGCCAGAAATGCCCCCAGTATTCCACCAATGATCGCACCGCGATTAATAACAGATTTTAACTCTACTGCTCCCGCTTTTTTGAAAATACGGTTCATCAGATCCGGGTGCTTTTCCAGTTCACGACTCAACAGTGCTTTCAAATCAATCAGCTCATCAAGATCATCACCAAAGTCATCGACCAGATCGCCGATACGGGAAGGCAACTGTTCCCTGGCCCACTGGTAAACCCGCCGTCTTATAAACTGAGGCACGTTATCCCAGAGAACTGGCTGAATTTCGTACATAATCTCGTCAATGTACTCATCCAGTCTCGGTGTTACCTGTGAAACAACCTGTTCCACAATCCGTTGTGGTTCCAGCTTCTGATAAACCGCATTTAGATCACCAAAATGCTGCATGGTACGATCAATACAGATATGAGCCATTTTCTCGGATTTGCGGGGTATCACACCCTGCCATCCAACAACGCCCACTCCAATAAACTGAACCGGGTAGAAGGACATTTGGATGGCAAGCCAGTTGGTAAACCAGCCTACAACTGCTGCCAGAATGGGCACAGATAAAAGTGCAACGTCGAACAAGTGAAACCCCGATAAAAGACCGCTGGTTGTGTTGTGTCTGATTATGCGGTGAATAATGAAGTAATTGAAATTTCGGAACATTGGCCGTATCGCCACGTACGGCAGGATTTTGTAGTATTAGCCTGCCGCATCGGGGTTGGCGCGGAATGTCGACGGTCTGAAATACTACCAGCGGACGGGATTACCGGTAGTATGCATTCTTGGTTTTGGTGTGGTCCGTTACGTCCCGGACTGCGGTAATCTCGGGCACACGGTCTTTTAGCGTTGCCTCAACACCTTGCTTTAGAGTGAGGCTAACCGCAGAACAACCCTGACAACCACCGCCAAAGCGAAGTACGGCAACGGATCCATCGAGAACCTCAACTAAGGATACGTCACCGCCATGAGCGGCCAGGTTCGGATTTATATCGGAAGCCAGAATATAATTGATACGATCTGGAAGCGATGCATTTTCATCCACCTGGGGCAGCTTTGCGTTAGGTGCTTTAATCGTCAATTGGCCGCCCATCTGGTCTTTTGAGTAGTCCACGCAGGCTTCCTCAAGAAACGGCACAGAATTGAAATCCAGATACAAGATGAATTTCTCCAGATCGACCTGCACATCGGTTGGTACAATCTCGTTCGGCGGACAGTACGCCAGGCAGGTTTCTGCATTCCTGGTGCCAGGCTGGGTGACAAAAATACGCACACCCATTCCCTGTTTATCCTGTTTTTCGATAAGTTGCGCAAGGTAATCCCTTGCCGGGTCTGTCACAGTTACGAGTGCCATGTTGTCTGCCTGTTCATAAGTTTGAGTTCATTTTAAGGGACTTCACCAGAACATAAAAGACCATGTAAAATGGTTGGTCTTTAAACGCATGATTAGTTTCACCTATAAGCCATCGGCGGTCGCGCTCCTTTAAAACAGATACTTGATAATAGTCATTCGTACTAAGACGTACTTGCACATATTTGGTATGATCCGCCGCCACCAACAAAATCCACCGTAATAGTGATTTCCGGAAACAATTGACATGACCGATCGTAATATCCGCCTAGAGCAGTTCCATGCCGCACTAAAGCAACGCATTGTGGTGCTAGATGGCGGTATGGGTACTATGATCCAAAGCCTGAAACTGGATGAAAAAGCGTTTCGGGGCGATCGGTTTGCCAATTACGAGCGGGAAGTTCAGGGTAATAACGATCTGCTCAATCTTACACAGCCTGCTCTACTTCGCAAAATACATGCGGATTATCTTGAGGCCGGCGCAGATATTATTGAAACCAACACCTTTAACTCAACGGCCGTGTCTCAGTCTGACTACGGGCTGGAAGCGATCGCCCGGGAACTAAACGTTGCCGCCGCAAGACTGGCGCGCGACGTTGCCGACGAGTTCACAGCAAAAAACCCGGATAAGCCACGCTTTGTTGCCGGCGCGGTTGGCCCCACGTCCCGCACCTCGTCACTTTCTCCGGATGTAAATAACCCTGGCTTCCGGAACACGAATTTTCAGGAACTGGTCGATAATTATTATGAAGCCGTTGGCGGCTTGGTAGAAGGTGGCTGTGATTTCATCCTGATTGAAACCATTTTCGATACCCTGAACGCAAAAGCTGCCATTTACGCAGCTCAGCAATATTTTGAAGACAGCGGTATTGAGCTGCCAATCATGATCTCGGGTACCATCACCGATGCCTCTGGCCGAACCTTGTCTGGCCAGACAACCGAGGCGTTCTGGACGTCGGTATCCCACGCCAAACCTATATCAGTTGGTTTGAACTGCGCCTTGGGTGCAGATGCCTTGCGCCCCTATATTCAGGAACTGTCAGACAAGGCCGAGACCTACGTTAGCGTTCACCCGAATGCCGGCCTCCCGAATGAGTTTGGCGAGTACGACGAAACCCCGGAAGAAATGGCCGGCATTATTGAAGGGTTTGCGCGAGACGGTTTTCTGAATATTGTCGGCGGCTGCTGTGGCTCGCGCCCTGATCACATAGAAGCGATTGTAAACGCTGTATCCAAATACCCTCCCCGTGTGATTCCCAAGCGCAAAAAAGCGCTTCGGTTATCCGGCCTGGAGGCGTTCACCGGTGATGAAAACACTCTTTTCATAAACGTAGGCGAACGCACCAACGTTACTGGCTCCAAACGTTTTCTTCAACTGATCAAGGAAGAACGGTACGAGGAAGCCCTGAGTGTTTCCCGCGAACAAGTGGAAAATGGCGCACAAATTATTGATATCAATATGGATGAGGGAATGCTGGACTCCAAGGAAGTGATGGTCACTTTCCTGAATCTGGTGGCCTCTGAGCCGGATATCTCCCGCGTGCCCATTATGCTTGACTCCTCCAAATGGGACGTAATTGAGGCGGGTCTGCGCTGCATTCAGGGCAAGGCCATTGTGAACTCCATAAGCCTCAAGGAAGGCGAAGAAGAGTTCATTAGCCGAGCCAAAGACTGCATGCGTTATGGCGCGGCCGTGGTTGTGATGGCTTTCGACGAAGAAGGTCAGGCAGGTACTTTTGAGCGAAAAACGGCAATCTGCAAACGCTCTTATGATGTACTTACAGGCATTGGCTTTAATCCGTCGGACATTATTTTTGATCCCAATATTTTCGCCATCGCCACCGGGATTGAAGAGCACAACAATTACGCCGTGGATTTTATTAACGCTACACGCTGGATTCGTGAAAACCTGCCCCATGTCTCTATCTCTGGCGGCGTCAGTAACGTTTCTTTCTCATTCCGGGGCAACAACGCTGTTCGTGAAGCCATTCACTCGGTTTTCCTGTACCACGCCATAAAGGCTGGTATGAACATGGGTATCGTCAACCCGGGACAGCTTGTTATTTATGACGAAATTGAACCTGAACTGAAGGAACTGGTAGAAGATGTGGTTCTGAACCGCCGGGAAGACGCCACAGACCGCCTTCTGGAAATAGCCGAGCGTTATCTTGGGCAAGGTGGAAAGGCCCGTGAAGAAGATTTGACGTGGCGCGAATGGCCTGTTGAAAAGCGCGTTGAACATGCTCTGGTGAAAGGCATTACCACTTATATCATTGAAGATACCGAAGCCTGCCGTCTGGTTGCGGAATATCCGATTGACGTGATTGAAGGTCCGTTAATGGACGGCATGAACGTGGTTGGTGATCTGTTTGGCGATGGCAAGATGTTCCTGCCTCAGGTGGTGAAAAGCGCACGGGTTATGAAGCAAGCCGTGGCACATCTGCTTCCGTTTATCGAAGCCGGCAAAACCGTGGGCCAGCAAGCCAAGGGCAAAATCCTGATGGCAACGGTCAAAGGCGACGTGCACGACATCGGCAAGAATATTGTCGGGGTTGTACTGCAGTGCAATAACTACGAAGTGATTGACCTGGGTGTAATGGTTCCCGCCAACAAGCTCCTTGAAACCGCCATCAAGGAAAAGGTGGATATTATCGGTGTCAGTGGCCTGATTACGCCATCGCTGGATGAAATGGTTCATGTGGCTAAAGAAATGCAGCGCATGGGCTTCAATCTGCCGCTAATGATTGGCGGCGCGACAACATCCAAGGCCCACACAGCGGTTAAAATCGAACCCCACTATAAAAATGGCATCGCTGTGTATGTATCAGACGCATCCCGCTGCGTTAACGTTGCCTCCCGGTTGTTAAGCGAAACCTTAAAGCCGGTTCTCGTTGAAGAAACCCGAACCGAGTACGCGATGATAAGAGAGCGCCGAAAAACCCGCGGCGACCGCACGAAACTGGTGACACTCAAAGAAGCTCGTGATCGCGCACCTGAAATCCGGTTTGATGATTACGCGCCGCCAAAACCATCGTTTACCGGCACGAGAGTTTTCACAAATTTTGATTTCAATGAAATAACAAAGTATATCGACTGGACACCGTTCTTCGTCGCCTGGGATTTATCGGGTAAATACCCAGCCATTTTTGACGATCCAAAACGCGGCGAAGCAGCCCGGAATCTGTTTGCCGACGCCCAGATAATTCTTGAGCGGATTGTTACAGAAAAACGGATAGTGGCCAGCGGTGTGGTAGGGTTCTGGCCGGCTAACCGGCGCGGCGACGACATTGTGGTTTACACCGATGACACCCGCACAGAACAACTGGCAGTGCTTCACCATTTGCGCCAGCAGGACGAAAAGGCTCCGGGCAAACGCATGGCATCGCTTGCGGATTTTGTGGCTCCGGAAGGATCCGGGGCCGCCGACTACGTGGGTGGCTTTGCGGTAACAACCGGATTAGGTGCCGAAGAGCTTTCACTGGAATATAAAGAAAAGAATGACGATTACAACGCCATTATGGTGAAGGCGTTAACCGACCGGCTTGCTGAGGCGTTCGCTGAGTGCATGCATGAAAAGGTCCGGCGTGAGCTTTGGGGCTACGCTGCCGATGAAAACATGGACAATGAAGACCTGATCAAAGAGCGCTACCAGGGTATCCGCCCTGCGCCTGGCTACCCTGCATGCCCCGATCACACAGAAAAGGCGACACTGTTTAGTTTGTTGAATGCCACAGAAACAACGGGCATTGAGCTGACAGAGCATTTTGCGATGTACCCCACGGCGGCCGTTGCTGGCTGGTACTTCTCGCACCCGGAGGCAAAGTATATCTCGGTCGGAAAAATTGGCGTAGACCAGGTTGAGGACTATGCTGATCGTAAGGGACTTACCAAGGCAGAGGCGGAACAGTGGCTGGCACCTGCTCTCGCCTACGATCCGGACGAATAAGGATAATCAGATTATCAGCAATTTCAGACACCAGGAAAAATTATGATCGACGCTCCAGACAGTGTAGATAACAATAAAATCAAACCTGCTGGGCCAAGCGTCCTGAGGGTGATGCAAAGCGTTCTTGCCGGCGCGTTCGGGGTACAGTCCGAGAAGCGCAGGCAAGAAGATTTAACCAGCCAGAGCCCATGGCCCTATCTGATTGTTAGCGTGCTCTTTACTCTCGGTTTTGTGGTAACACTGATCTTTATCGTAAATATCGTTCTGGCCAGCCACTGAATTATTGGCCAGCCACCCAAACTACGGCAAAAGACACGACGAGAAGAAGTAAGAGTACTGCTGCAATCGCATCCACCTGACTGTCTGTACGTGCGGCCTTTTTCATGGAGTTTTCCTTATATCGGGATAAATCAAGCTGGGATTTTTTGATGGAAACCAGAGTATTCTCCGTGGTTTCCATACAGTAAAGCCCGAAAATCTATTTTCGTCCATTTTTCTTCGATGAACTACTGCATATTCTGATTCCGAAACGCACCAAGAACCCGCCAAAATGTGTTTTCAAGCCCTGCGCTCATTGCCAGCCCCAGTTTCTCCGGCAACGTACGCTTACGCTGGTAGGCTACGGAGATAACGTCTGCCCGCTCACAAGCCTCTATCAGGTATTCGTCTGAGGTTTTGATTTCATCAATCAGCTTTACCTCTAGTGCGCGCTTACCAAACCAGATGTCGCCATTAGCAACCGCTGCAATATCAACATCGGGCCGGCGCTCGCTTACGTATTCTTTAAACAGCACATGGGTGTCTTCAAGATCTTCCAAAAACTTCTGACGACCCTTGTCGGTGTTTTCACCAAACATGGTCAGAGTCCGCTTGTGTTCGCCCGCAGTAAGCACCTCAAAATCGACGTCGTTCTTTTTCAGGAGCCGATGGAAATTTGGTAACTGGGCAACAACACCGATAGAGCCAAGAACAGCAAACGGTGAGGCGACAATGCGATCAGCCACGCAGGCCATCATATAACCGCCACTGGCGGCAACCTTGTCAATGCAGGCAGTCAGCTGAACACCCTTGCTCCGAATACGATCAAGTTGCGCTGCCGCCAACCCATAGGCGTGAACCAGTCCCCCGCCACTCTCAAGCCGGATAATAACCTCATCCTGTCCCGGTTTGGCAACGCTTAAGATGGCAGTAATCGCACGCCTCATGGTGTCGGTATCACTTGCTTTGATATCGCCGTCGAAGTCCAGAACAAAAATTCTGGGTTTGTTATCGGCTTCCGCCCCCTCGGGCTCTTTCAATTTTGCTTTTTGAGCTTTTTTTTCCGCTTTTTGTTCCTTTTTCAGATTTTTATCGAATTGTTTAAACTCGGCGTCAGACATCAGCCTGGCCTGAATGGTTTCCCGCAGTTCGCGGTACCTTTCATTCAGCTTCCGGATTTTAAGCTCACCGACTTCATCTTTATCCCTCTGCTCTTTGTGGGTTGCGGATACAGCAATGGAGACCACCACAATTGCCGCTACCACAAAGGTAACAACCTTAGCTAAAAACAACCCGTACTCTGCCAGAAACTCCAAAGTGCTTCTCCAGTTGGTTATATAAAGATGAGAGTGTAACCCACCGGAACTTCGGTGGTAAGAAGAGCAATAAAATTAAAACAAGCGTTCGATAGGGCTTGACAGAGCCAGTCGCTAGCCATAAAGTCGAATGGCGAAGTCGGCTCTACCAGGAGTCCCGGTCGGGCAGTTATTGCCAGGGACATTAAAGCCGTCGTCACGACAAGACAAGACAACCATCAAAAGGGTAAACCAATGTCTGTACCTCAGGTATTTGAACAACTCGAAAAGAATTTCAACGCTGATGCAGCACAAGGCCAGGACCTGGTGTTCCAGTTTGATATCGAAGACGACAAAACCTATAACCTGGTTATTAAAGATGGCACCTGCAAGCTGAACGACGGTGCTCATGATGATCCTTCCGTTACACTGATCATGAACTCCGAAACTCTGAAAGGTATTGTTTCTGGCGAAACTGACGGCATGCAGGCTTTTATGGCCGGCCAGCTGCGTGCAGAAGGCGATATGATGCTTGCCACCAAACTGGGTGAGCTGTTCAATATGGGTTAATTGCCCATTGCTGAACCAAAAAAACCTGCGCACACCACGCAGGTTTTTTTATGCCCGGCACCCTACTCGTCCCACAATCGGACAGCCTTGCGAGCTTCCTCATTCACGGGTATCGCAACCAGTCCGGACGCAGATAGTCGCACGTCGAACAGAGCACCGTCTTTCATCGGCATAAATGTAGCGTTCCCGTATATTCCTTCAACAAACGGCAGGTTAAATCTTTGGTCCAGTGCCCAAAGATCCGGCCAGCTCTGATCGCCAAGCCCAATGACAGATCTGGGTGCTGATCGCTCTTGTTCCAGAGAAAGATATCGCCCTCCTAACCGTTCGAGTCGATAACCAGGCCCAATCCCAAGCCAGCGCAATGGCCCTGTAAAACGAATAATACGTGCATCCAACTGCCACTCATCGCCTTTCAACTCATAAACAACAGGACGCTCTCCAGACGGCTGAAGGGTAACGCGCCAAAGTTGATTGCCCTGCTGCCGGGTAGAAACAGTTGCAACGGCCTGCATACCCTCCAGAGACTGATAGCCCGCAACATTTATTGCAATAACAAGTGAATACAGCCCCAATACGATAACGCCAAATACCAGCATGCCTTTTAGCCAGCCAAGCAGCCAGCGGGGGCGAAGAAAAAAAGCGAGACCTGCAACAATCAGGATGACGCCAAAACCGGCAAGGATGATCGTTGCAAATTCTTGAGACATAAGGCTATAGGCCTACACCGTCCATTGAGGTTTCAGCAAGCTTCAGCAGGTCCGAATTACACTCTTCGCGCTTGCCAATACTTTCAATATAGTATTCCAGCGATGTCAAGGCATCGGCGAGTGCTTCAAATACCTGATTGGATGGTGGTTCTTTGCTGTCCAGAAGGCGGCTTTGAATAGACGCCGCGACACGCGCCAGAACGTTTGCCGCGCCAGGATCCCCAACCATCCGCAAGCCGCCCCAAATACTGTGTAACGTAGCCGGCAAGTTAGCCAGATGATGCTTGTCGTAGTCAGACTCAATGAACGCCGTAATGGCCCGTTTTGCCAGTGTCAGGGCACCCTGGGCCTCATCTGCAACAACAAACACCGCTTCCCGGAAATACAATGACTCTTCATCTCCGTGCTGCCCGGTTGCCAGCGCGTCGGTTTCAGAAGTAATTCCGCGAGTCACAATTTGCAAAACAGCATCTTCAATACCAAGCACCGAATCTGCAAGGCGATACAACTCTTCCTCTTCAGGCAAGCGGGATTCGCTTTGCCAGCCCCGCAACTTGCTGGCCTCTTCTTTGGCAACTGTCGCCAGTTGATTCAGATCCAGCATAATCAGAGTATTGGCAAGGCGGTCAAGTGCATCGGCTATTGACGACAACTCGGCAAGATCAGGCTCAATGCCACGCTCAATAATATCCAGTTTGTCTTTAAGCTGATTCAACTCTTCCTGCAATGCCGCAGACAAAGATTTGAGCACATCCTTACCTGGGCCATACAGCCTGCGTCCGTGAGCATCCAGCATGAAATCCGTAAACTCTGCGGGTGCCAATTGGTAGGCAGACAGAATTCTGGCAACCTCAGGGCTTTCGGAACCGCTTCGGTAAAGCATATAAACCAGATCCCGGATCAGTGAATCCGGTGCGTCTTTGGCCGTGGCCACTTTTCCGACATAAACCACCTCGCGGGCGTACTTTTCAATACGCATGAACATCCGCTTGCGGGCCTTGGAGAAACCCATAGTCCGGTCGAGCATTGTGTCTGCTACGGTCGCCACCAGACACCACATCTGGCCCATGGGGGCGTTCTGGCAAAGCCGGGCAAAACCGCGGGCTGAACGGGCTATGAGTTTTTTACTGACCACGTCATTACGTTCCCGCAGGATGCCCAGCAAGGCAACCTGGTAGGTCATGCGCATGCGCCGGGCCATAATTTCATAATCGGACTCATTACCGTCGAGTGATCCGGATTCCATATTTACGCAAAAATCAGGACGCTCTTTGACGTCCACATCAAAAAAGCAGGATTCAGGATAGGGCTTTTCCCGGCGTGCTTCCCGCAGATCATTGATAACCGGTAGCAGCAGTTCAGGGTGATCCTGCCGTTGCTGGTGATAATACTCAACGTAACGCCGAAGGATGAATAGTGCGCTGTTCAGGGTCGTCAGCAATATATTCTTGTCATCATTGGCTCCGACAGGCACGTCGTTAGCCATGGCGACCGCTTCCTGGCACAACAGGGTCCCGCCCCGAAGTTCTACCAGGATAAAAATACCTCTGAGCTGAGTGATAAAATCAACACAGTTCTGAAGGTCCTCACCGCTATCCCGATTTTCCTGAAAGCGCTCGAGGCTGGATTCTGCCTGCTTGATCGTCAGCTCAATTTCCTTCTGAACCAGATCAAATGACTGCGATTTCGTCGCCAGAGACGATTGGACCATAAACGCTTCCTGTTACTTCGCAAAGACTGACGCGGCTTTCACAGAATGACATGTGCCATGCATGTGTTACGAAAGTGTCGCGCGAAAATACTCCCGTAATTCGCAAAAAATTGGCGAACTAACCATTACTTATAACACAAAACTCAAGTACCTCAAGAACCCCTGGAACCAGAAAATGTAACAATTGGTACAGATTGCTCTGGTTCTCACTTTGCCTGATCGAGTTTACTCCAGATCGTTTCGCCCGCCTTCTTGTCTAACATTTGCATAAACTCGTTGTGAGCACTGCACTCTTCAGCCGATGCCTGCACTACCGCAAGAGGTGTCCGGTCCATTGGCAGGCGGCGAATGCGGTCAGAGCTACCGCCATCTTCAGAGCCGGTGCTCTGAAACAGGGCTGTCTGCCCGCCAGTAAGCAACAGATAAACTTCCGCAAGAATCTCGGCGTCCAGTAATGCGCCATGCAGCTCCCGATTACTGTTATCTACGCCATAGCGCTTGCACAAAGCATTCAGGTTATTTTTCTGCCCTGGGTGTTTCTTCCGGGCAATTGCCAGCGAGTCTACAACCCTGCAATGATCCCGGGTTTTTATAACCGGCCTGAGGCGTGCAAACTCGGCATCCATAAAACCGATATCAAACGCGGCATTATGAATCACCAGCTCAGCGCCTTTGATGAACTCAAAAAAGTCATCGGCAACATCGGCAAATTTTGGCTTATCGTTGAGGAACTCATTGGTAATGCCGTGAATGGTAATTGCTTCGGCGTCAATTTCCCGCTCGGGATTTACATAAACATGGTAATTACGCCCGGTAAGCTGGCGCTCCACCAATTCAACACACCCGATTTCGATAATCCGATGTCCTTCAGACGGGTCAATACCCGTGGTTTCTGTATCTAGTACAATCTGTCTCATCGCTCACGCTACTCAAGTATGTCGTTATCTGAACTAAATAAACTCCGCAACGCCCAAATTTGCAAGTTCGTCGGCTAATTCGTTACCAGGTACACCTGCGTGTCCTTTCACCCAGTGCCAGTTAACCTGATGTCGTTCAGTTTCTGCGTCAAGAATACGCCACAGGTCATCATTCTTGACTGGCTTTTTTGCGGCCGTTTTCCAGCCATTTTTTTTCCAGCCGGAAAGCCATTCAATAACACCTTTTCGAACGTATTGGGAATCTGTGTATAAGTCCACAGCACAGGGTCTTTTAAGTGCAGCCAACCCTTTAATTGCTGCAGTCAGCTCCATCCGGTTGTTGGTAGTGTGTGCTTCGCCGCCATGCAAGGTTTTCTGAACGTTCCCATAGCGCAATACAACGCCCCAGCCACCTGGGCCAGGGTTACCCTTGCAGGCGCCATCGGTGTAAAGGGTAACCTTGGTTAGCATAAATTCTCCTGTTATCAATCTTTGGTGTCGGTACCAACAGATTGCCGCGCACAACGTCGGGATGCCCCGACAGTGCCACTACCTGACAACGTGATTACTTTGGTTTTTCGCCAGGCGGGGCGTCTGGGAATACCCGCATACACTCGTTTTTTCGCAAGGATACAGTAATACGCACCACCTGGCAGGAATCGGCTATCTGCAGGGCCTGGCCCTGGATGATTATGACTTTTCCGTCCGCTGCGCTGGATAGGCAACCGGAAAAACCGGGTAACCGACACCTCAACGCTGAAGCCCAGCAGCCGCAACCAGTCCTCCATGCGATTGCACAGCAAAAACCGACCACCCCACGGCCCTTCGTGATGACGCAGAAGATACTTCCGCACCCCCCATAGGCTTAAAGGATTAAAACCAATCAGCGCAATCGTACCTTCACCTCGCAATACTCGCGCAGCTTCCCGAAGGACTTCGTGAGGGTACTGCGAAAAATCGGCGGTATGGTGTAACAGCACCAAGTCCATCGAGTCACAGGGAAATGGCAGTTCGTCAGCATCACAAATGGCCACCCCATCCGGAATATGGGGATACCAGCGGGGCGCAACAATGATTTTCTGCGCAAAATCTGTTCCGGTTGCCAGCGGCAAGCGATGGCTTATTCCCACCTGCAACTGCCGGGCGCCGGTAAATCGCTCCAACTTGCGATCGAGCATGCGTCTCTGATCCGCCAGCAGGGCCCTACCCAACGGCGTCTGGAACCAACGTTCAAAACTCTCGTGGCGGGCTGAATAATCAATTATCTCTCGTTCACTCACACTGCACCGCCTTCCCCAGCGGGGCCTCTTGTTGGGCCCACCTCGTTAATGATCTATCATATCAGCCACACTCGTTTAGCACATGTGGACCCTTATGCTGACTATTTCTGCCATTTCCGCTTTCAGTGACAACTATATCTGGTGCATTGCC
>DATJDA010000300.1:0-4053 GCA_035497695.1 Marinobacter sp.
ATGCCTTTATCGGAGTATGTGCAATCCCGGCAGCAGTGGAATGATTTCGCTCGCGCTCTCGGTGCTTTTTTTGGTCGCTACGATCTGTATCTGTGCCCCACAACAGGCCAGTTGCCGGCTCATATTGGCGCTTTGAAAACCCCCGCTCATTTGCAGGTCATGGCCAGGCTAATGCTGGCGCTCAAAGCGGGCAAACTGGTGCACCGGACCGGACAAGTCAGCCAGATGGCCATGGAAAGTCTGGCTTATACCCCGTTTACCCAACTTGCCAATCTTACCGGCACCCCGGCGATGTCAGTTCCCATGCATTGGACAGCATCTGGCCTGCCGGTGGGTGTGCAGTTTGGTGCGCCTCATGGCGACGAGGCCCGCTTGCTGCAGGTGGCAGCCCAACTGGAGGAGGCAAACCCCTGGTTTGGTTATTATGAGCGCCTGGAAAATGCGTTTGATGGGTAATGGTTAAAAATTAACCTCTGCCTGTGGGAACTCTTCGATTATCTTTGTGGTCAGAACAGGCTATGCTGTCAGTCAGTCAGGCTGTTTTCTTCCTGGCTGATCCTGATGGCATCGAGGAGGCGAGCGTATTATGAACCAACCGATGGCAATTGACGATTTGGTATCAGTGGCACAGGCTGAAGCTATGGGGGAACTTGATGCCCCAATGATGGCTATTGTCCTGTCCAGTGAACAAAGCTATGACCTGCCCATCAATTCTCTTGAAACCGATGCCGACAAAGCCCGCTGGGGGTTAATCCTTCGCGCGGCTCGTGAGCATGTGGAAGCAGACGCGGTGGCTGTGCTGTATCCGGCCTGGACCACTATCCGGCATAAAAAAGCCGATTCAGACGCCGACAGCAATGGGGTGGAAGCCCAGGATGATGCTGACGATGATGTTGGTGATGATAAAGGCCCTATCGACACCCTGTTCGTGCAGCTTCATACCCGAGACAGGGTGTACTGGCGCGGATTTGAGCAAATCCGTGATCCCAAGCACCAGCGTATTATCGGTTTTCGGCGGATTAAGGCGCTGTCAACCGACTATGACCGGGATGAAACACCCTCGGTTGCTTCCTGGCTGAGCACACTATTTGAGCCATTGCCCGTAGAGGGGGAGGAGACGGCAATGGATCTGGAGTTGGCAAACTTGCTGGAAGAGCCGGAAGTAAGTGCGGCGCTGTATCCGCGCCAACTACGGGCCTTGCACTAGAAGAGACGGGCTACTGAGCGCCTGCAGTCAGGCGCTCAGTTTAATTCGAGGTCATCAGCTTTAAGCAAAGTTGTGCGTTTTGCATAAAATGGCTGAATGCTTCCAGTTGTTGCTCTGAAGGCACATAGGCCCCTGCTGCATTATCCGCATAAATTAAACCAATCAAGCGTCCCTTGGCCATCAGTGGCCCAACCAGTGCCGGCACCCGGCCGAGCCAGCGATCATAGGTGACACTTTCTGCATTGGGTTTTGGCGCATATACAGAACAGTTAGCCTGGGGCAAAAGCGCGCCAAGTGCGCCAGTACCATCCCGGGCTATGATAAAGTTATCACGCCATGTTTCTGTGCCACGGCCACTAACCTTGCGTGGTGCCAGCTCCTTGCTATGACGGTCGGCCATTAATAGTGCAACCCGCTGCATACCAATTGCCCGATGAGTGCCTTCAATAATTAACTGACAGATCTCATTAATGTCGGGTTTTTCGGCAAGGCTGTGAGTCATGTCCCGTAATATCTGAAGCTGAAGTTCCGGATCCAGATCCGGTGCTTTGTGGCTGATCCCGGCATCGGCTTTATGGTTACCCGGTATAAGCGCCATAACTTGTGGTATGCCAAGAGAGACCGCTACCCGTGCCGCCTCAGAGGCATTGGCTTTGATCTGATCACGCACCGCAGCCGGAGTTTCGCCCGTATCTGCACTCAGGCGCTCCAGAACACTATCTATATCTGGTCCGCTCCAGCCGCGTTCAGCCAGGCGGGCTATGGCTACGGAGTTTCGCACTAGCCGGGCGCCGGGAGAATTGGCCTGGCCGGACGACACAACATCTTTTATAAACGGTCCCAGTGCCCAGGCATCTACCAGGCCCCGGGTAATTTCAGCAAATGTAGTGCGCAGTATGGCCTTCTGGGCCTCTACAGGTGGCTCATCCAACTGCAGCCGTTCTTCCAGCTCAGTGGCCTGCTCGGTCTCACAGGACCAGAATGCCAGCTCGCCGATATTCATCAGCAGGGCGCCAATGAACACTTCTTCCATGGCGGCTTCATTGCGCTTGGGCATCAGACACCGGGCCTGCACTGCCGCATGGATGGCCCGAGCCAGGCAATGCAGTAAATAGGGCCGGTCGTTCCGTTGCAGCATGGTATCGACGATCAGGGAAGAAATAGCCATGGATTTCACGGCATCGAATCCTATCAGAGTTATTGCCCTGCTGACGGTACTTACCTGCGCGCGGCTCTGGTTATAAAACACAGTGTTAGACAAACGCAACACTTGTGAAGTGAGCTGAGCGTCATTAAGAATGACATTTGCCAGCTCATTGACGGTGCTGTTGCGATTGTCTGTCAGCTCGTGGATACGCCGAAGGGTGTTTGCCAACACCGGCAGTTCCACTTTGCTCAGGTAGGTAACCCATGCCTGGGTTGAGGTCATCCTTGGGACTGTCGTGCCGCTTTGGATTGTCACTCGGTGGCCTTAGGGCAAATTGCCTCATATAAATGTCAGGGTGCGTACTGTTTCAGTTTAGTTACGACGGCTAAGGATGTCAGTAAACAATTGTATAGGCGCAACTACCAACCCGGTTCGGGGCCGCAATACATTCGGGTTTGGCTTCTGAGTGCGCTATAATCGCTGGTTTTTAACGATGCTCCCACAAGGCGCCAACCGTGATTGTATTTGACCAGGTGCAGAAGTCGTATCAAGTGGATGGCCGCGCGATTCCCGCGCTCCATCCCACAGACATGACCATTGAAAACGGCGAGGTATTTGGCATCGTCGGGCATTCCGGCGCGGGTAAATCTACGCTGGTGCGTTTGATCAATCTGCTGGAACCACCAACGGGTGGTCGCATTCTGGTCGACAACGAAGATATTACCCGGTACAGCGCCGCTGAACTGCGTGCCTTTCGGCGCAAGGCAGGCATGATATTTCAGCATTTCAATTTGCTGTCGTCCAAGACAGTAACAGGTAATATCGCTTTCCCAATGATTTTGGCGGGTATCTATTCCAAAACCGAAATCCGTGACCGGGTGAAGGAGTTGCTCGCTCTGGTGGGCCTTTCTGATCACGCAACCAAATACCCGTCTCAGCTTTCGGGTGGCCAGAAACAGCGAGTGGGAATTGCCCGGGCGCTGGCTTGCCGGCCAACAATTTTGCTGTGCGATGAGGCCACCAGTGCGCTGGACCCACAAACAACGCAATCGGTTCTGAAGTTGCTTGGAGATATCAATCGGGAACTTGGCCTGACCATTGTACTGATCACTCACGAAATGGATGTGGTTCGCCGTATCTGTGACCGTGTTGCGGTTATGGATGCAGGCCGTGTAGTCGAAATCGGGCCGGTCAGCGATGTGTTTTTGCACCCCAAACACCCAACAACCCGGGATTTTGTGTTCGAGAGTGAAAATGTTGACAGCCAGGCAATGCAGAAAGACCTTCAGAGTGCCGATGGCCGTATCCTGCGCCTGACATTTAAGGGGGAGGCCACTTATAAGCCTCTGCTGGGGCGCGTTGCCAGAGAGTCAGGGGTAGACTTCAGTATTCTGGCCGGCCGGATCGATCATATTAAAGATACACCATATGGGCAGCTCACTTTATCGCTGGTGGGTGGTGATCTGGCTACCGCGATGAATGCACTGGAAGCAGCCGATGTCCATGTTGAGGTGCTGCGCTGATGGAAGCCATGCTGGGTGATTTGTTGAGCAATGTGGATTGGCTGGAAATTGGCTGGGCCAGTTGGGATACCCTCGTTATGGTGGGGTTGTCGCTGCTGTTCAGTATATTGATCGGTTTGCCCATTGGTGTTGTGTTGTTTCTGACGGGTAAGCGACAGTTGCTCGATCAGCCTGCC
>DATJDA010000301.1:0-5461 GCA_035497695.1 Marinobacter sp.
ACACCCTGTTTGAGAAAGACGAAAATGGCGTTATGCAGCGCGCAATGGATGAGATTTGTGACGGCGATCTGCAAAACTACAGCAGCAATGGCCCTGCTTATACCCGCAAAGAATTTTTTGGCAGATATCCGGAGCTGGCCAAGCTGGCAGAGGAACTGTCGGATGAAGATATCCAGAAGCTCAACCGTGGCGGCCACGATCCATACAAAGTCTATGCGGCTTATCACCGGGCGGTGAACGACGCCAATGGCCGGCCAACGGTAATCCTGGCTCATACCATCAAAGGTTACGGTTTTGGCGCGGCCGGAGAAGCCAAGAATACCACTCACGCCTTAAGTAAACTGGATAAAGAGTCACTTAAAGCCTTCCGGGACCGGTTTGGTATCCCCCTGAAGGATGAAGAACTGGACGATGTACCTTATTACCGTCCGGCACCAGACAGCCCTGAAATGGTGTACATGAGGAAAAGAAGGCAGGAGCTTGGCGGGTTTTATCCGAAACGTCGCAAAGACTGTCAGCCTTTGAAAATACCCGAGTTGAGTATTTTCAAAGCGGTACTGGATGGGTCTAATGGCCGTGAAATCTCCACCACTATGGCGTTTGTACGTATTCTGGGTGCACTCGTAAAGGATAAGCGAATTGGCAAGCGTATTGTGCCAATTGTTCCGGATGAGGCTCGCACCTTTGGTATGGAAGGCATGTTCCGCCAGCTTGGTATTTATACTTCTGAGGGGCAAAAATACATACCCCATGATCGCGACCAGATCATGTATTACCGTGAGGACAAAAAGGGTCAGATTCTTCAGGAAGGTATTAATGAAGATGGCTCTATGTCTACCTGGATAGCGGCCGCCACCGCATACAGTACCAGCAACTTCCCGTTGATCCCGTTCTACAAGTTCTACTCTATGTTCGGCTTCCAGCGGGTGGGCGATTTGGCTTGGGCCGCAGGTGATATCCGGGCCCGTGGCTTTTTGATTGGTGGCACCGCAGGCCGCACTACACTGAACGGTGAAGGTTTACAGCACCAGGACGGCCACAGTCATGTTTTGGCGAATACCATTCCGAGTTGCAAGGCTTATGATCCGGCTTACGGTTACGAAATTGCAGTGGTTGTTCACCACGGCATGAAGGAGATGTTCGAAGAAAACAAAGACCTCTTTTATTACATAACCATTGAGAATGAAAACTACGAACAGCCTGCGATGCCGGAAGGGTGCGAAGAGGGCATTATTAAAGGCATGTACAAGTTCGAGTCTGTTGAAACCAAGGGCAAGAAAAAATCCTTGCGGGTACAACTGCTTGGTGCCGGCGCCATATTCAATGAAGTGCGTGCAGCCGCCCAGCTACTTAAAGATGACTGGAACGTGGCATCGGATGTGTGGAGCGTGACCAGTTACAACGAACTGGCCCGAGACGGCCAGCATGTAGAACGCTGGAACCATTTGCACCCGGATGACAAGCCAAAAAAATCCTACGTAACGCAGTGCCTGGAGGACATGCAGGGACCTGTGGTGTCTTCAACAGACTACATCAAATTACACTCAGAGCAGCTTCGGGCCTATATCCCGAAGACGTATTTCACTCTGGGAACAGATGGTTATGGCCGCAGCGATACCCGTGAGAAGCTGCGAGACTTCTTTGAGGTGGATCGTTATTACGTGACGGTTTCCGCATTAGCCGCTTTGGCTAAAGATGGCGAAATTAAAGGAGACCTTGTTCTCGAAGCCATGCGGAAGTACGGAATTGATCGTAATAAAACGAACCCGGTGTTGATCTGAGGAGACCGCCATGAGTGAGCAGGAAATCAAGGTTCCGGATCTCGGCGGTGCAGATGAAGTCGAGATTATCGAAATCATTGTCAGCAAGGGAGATTTGGTTGAAGCGGACGATTCAATTCTGACTATTGAAACAGACAAGGCAACCGTCGATTTGCCAGCGCCAGGTGCTGGCAAGATTACCAAAATCACTGTCAAGGTCGGTGACAAGGTAAAAGAAGGTGATGTTATTGGTGCTATGGACGTTAGCGGTGTGGCAGGCAATTCTGATGATGAGTCAGAGGCAGCCACTGACGAAAAAAGTGAAGAAAAAGCGCCTGAGGCCGTATCTGAGGCGGGTGAGGACAAGCCGAAAACCAAGAAGTCCGGAGGCTCCCGAGAGGAGACGGTTGCTGTTCCAAAGCTTGACGGTTTTGAGAATGTGCCGGTTATTGAGATCAACGTTTCCGAAGGCGACACCATTGAGGTGGACGATCCAATGGTAACGGTGGAGTCAGATAAAGCGACAATGGAGATTCCGTCTCCATACGCCGGTAAGGTTGGCAAGATTCACGTTTCTGTTGGCGACAAGCTTTCCGAAGGCGACAAAGTGCTGGAAATGACCGTTGAGGATGACGGTGAAGAACCTTCCGCTGACTCAGCCGGGGAAGACACAAGCAAGAGCAAGCCCGGCGATAAATCTGAACAGAAAGAGCCAGCACAGAAAGAACCGGCACCACAGCCACAAGGCTCTACTTACGAGCCGCCGGTTGCGGGAGCTAAAGTTCATGCCGGCCCGGCTGTACGTAAACAGGCCCGGGAACTTGGGGCGGATCTTGCGCGAATAAAAGGATCTGGCCCGAAAAGCCGGATCCTTAAGGATGATGTTCAGGCCTACGTGAAGAGCCACCTGCTGCAAGCACAGCAGGGCGGATCCATAGGGACAGGCTCAGGGATTCCTGGTGTGAAGCTGCCGGATTTCAGCCAGTTTGGAGACATCGAGAGAGAATCGATGTCGCGCATAATGGCAGCTACGGCCGCCAATATGCAGCGTAGCTGGCTGAACGTGCCCCATGTAACTCAGTTCGAAGATGCAGATATCACAGACATGGAAGCGTTCCGCAAAGGGCAGCGAGCCGCTGGTGAAAAGAAAGGCGTAAAAATGACGCCGCTGCCATTCATACTGAAGGCTTGTGCCGCGGCGCTTGCGGAACTGCCACAGTTTAATGTGTCGCTGGACCTGGACCGAAACGAGGTTATTCGCAAAAAATACATCCATATAGGCATAGCGGTGGATACGCCTTATGGGCTGATGGTTCCGGTTATCCGGGATGTAGATACCAAAGGCTTGTGGGAATTGGCTGCTGAAAGTGCCGAACTGGCTCAGAAGGCCCGTGACAAACAACTGAAACCGGCAGAAATGCAAGGTGGGTGCTTCACCATCACCAGTTTGGGTGGCATTGGCGGCACTGCATTCACACCAATAGTGAATACACCCGAAGTAGCCATCCTCGGCGTTTCCAGAGCGCAAATGAAACCGGTTTGGGATGGCCAGGAGTTTCAGCCACGGCTGATGCTACCCCTGTCGTTGTCTTACGATCACCGCGCGGTGAATGGCGCAGATGCGGCAAGATTTACGTTACAGCTTAGTCGGCTGCTTGGGGATATTCGCTCACTGCTGCTGTAAGCATTCGGTTCACGGGAGGCCCGGTGCCCGGCTTTTTGCCGGGCATTCCCTGATGAGCCGGCAGGCTCTGAACCCATGGAGGCCCAGCGCAGATCCTCCGGACAGTCTTCCAGATGTGCTTGGGTCGGTAGTGGCGTATCATAAATAACGGGTCCGCATACTTACTTACTTACTCTGCGTGAGAACTCCACTATTTTTTAATGTTTATCCGCATACTCGAGAGAGACTTATGAACAAAGATTCTGTCACCCGCGAACTGTTTGATGAAGTTATGGTGCCTAATTACGCCCCCGGTTCAGTCATCCCGGTGCGGGGCAAGGGATCCCGGGTATGGGATCAGCAAGGCCGGGAATTTGTTGATCTTCAGGGCGGCATCGCGGTGACGTGCCTGGGTCACTGCCATCCGGGGCTGGTGAGCGTATTACAGGAGCAGGCTGAAAAAATATGGCATCTGTCCAACGTGATGACCAATGAGCCGGCGTTGCGGCTGGCCAAAACCCTTTGTGACCTGACTTTCGCAGAGCGGATATTTTTCGCCAACTCGGGCGGTGAGGCGAATGAGGCTGCATTCAAGCTTGCCCGTCGTTATGGCTGGGAACATTTTGGCCCCCAGAAGCATGAAATTATCGCGTTTAACGGCGCGTTTCATGGTCGAACCCTGTTTACGGTCAGTGTCGGTGGCCAGGCTAAATATCTTGAGGGTTTTGAGCCGGCGCCGGCGGGCATTCATCACGCTGATTTTAACGATCTGGAGTCGGTGAAAAAGCTGATTTCAAAAGACAAAACCTGTGCTGTTGTGGTTGAGCCTATTCAGGGCGAAAGTGGCATCTTGCCTGCTGATCCGGAATTTCTGGCAGGTTTGCGTCAGTTGTGTGATGAAAACGATGCCCTGTTGATATTTGATGAGGTTCAGTGCGGCATGGGGCGTACCGGCCACCTGTATGCCTATCAGATGTACGACGTGGTTCCGGATATTCTATCCAGTGCCAAAGGATTGGGTGGGGGCTTTCCTGTTGCTGCCATGCTGACAACCGCAAAGGTAGCCGCAAGTTTTAGTGTGGGCACTCATGGCAGCACCTACGGTGGCAATGCGCTCGCGTGTGCTGTGGCACAAAAAGTGGTCGACACGGTTAGCCAGCCGGATATTCTTAAGGGCGTGAAGGTTCGCTCCGGGTTACTGCGTAAAGGCATGATGGATATTGGCAAACGTTACGACGTGTTCAGCGAGGTTCGTGGTGCCGGATTGTTGCTGGGTTGTGTACTTACCGAAAAGTGGCAGGGCAAGTCCAAGGCGTTTCTGAACGCAGGATTAGACGAAGGTGTTATGGTGCTGGTGGCGGGGACGAATGTGGTTCGCCTTGCCCCGTCTTTGATCATTCCAGAGATGGATATTGAAGAGGCATTGGTTCGTTTTGAGGCAGCGGTAAAAAAACTAACGGCCTAAGGGGGTTGTATGTGGTTGGTGCGTCCGGCGCAGCCGGATGATTTAGACCAGATACTCAACATCGCGGGTGCCCAGGGTGCCCGCTTATCCTCTACTCTGCCCCGGCAAAAAGAAGCGCTTGCGCAGAAGATAGAACACTCGCTTGCCTCTTGTGCCGGGCGTTCATCTGGCGATGAGCCACCGCGTTTTTTGTTTGTTCTTGAAGATACCGATACGGGCGTATTAGCGGGTACAGCGGGAATTGATGCGCGGGCCGGGAATGGCCAGCCGTTTTATAATTACCGGCAAGATGCGCTGATTCATGCCTCTCACAAGCTGGGCATTTCACGCCATGTTGATGTGCTTTATCCGTCTCATTTTCTGACAGATCACACCCTGCTCTGTTCATACGCTATAAAGCCGGAACTTCGGGGGTCGGATGCCAGTGAGCTACTTTCACGTGCCCGGATGTTGTTTATTGCCGAGCATCGCAAGTGGTTTACCCATCGGATTGTGGTTGAAATTCAGGGGGTTCAGACAAGCAACGGAGAGGTGCCCTTCTGGGATAGTCTTGGCCGTCATTTCTTTAATATG
>DATJDA010000302.1:0-6728 GCA_035497695.1 Marinobacter sp.
TCGAGCTCCTCAAGGCTGCCCAGCTGTTGTTCAAGCTTGGCCAGCAAACGCCGCTCCCAACGGAAATACTCCGTACTGCCGGGCTTGGGTGCCTGATCCAAACCAAACAGAATCGAAACCTCAGTATTATCGAGCAGATAATCAAACAGCGCCGGGTGGTCGGTTTCATCTGCCAGTGTTACCAGCCACAGGTTGGCGTCTGGAAATCCGGGGTAGCCAAGAAGACGTTCCGGATCGCCAGAAAAACAGACCTCCAGACCAAATTTATCGGTTGCAGACTGAAGGCGGTGGCGTTGCAAGGTAACATCCGAAACAATCCCGACCCTGGGCCGGCCACCCTGGCCGGCCATCACCTGTTACCAGTAAGCCGTTTTATCGTTTCAAGCAACTGGGCTTCCTGGAACGGCTTGCCAAGGTACTCGTTAACGCCGATGGCCATGGCACGCTCACGGTGCTTCTCGCCGGTACGAGAGGTGATCATACAAATCGGTGTGTCACGCAGGGTATCGTCATGGCGCACGAAGCTGGCCACTTCAAAACCATCCATTCGCGGCATCTCGATATCGAGGAGGATGATATCCGGCTGATGATCCTGGAGCTGAGCAACCGCATCCAAGCCATCTTTTGCCGTGATAACCTCCATGCCATTCCGCTCCAGCAGGCGGCTGGTAACTTTTCTGACCGTTACCGAATCGTCTACAACCATCACGGTGGTCACACGTTCTACATGGCGCGCCGTTTCGCGAGCCTTTTCAAGGTTCGCCAGCCGCTGGCGCTCAGACAGAATATCCGATCGAATCATGGCGGGCAGATCAAGAATCACGACGACATTACCGTCACCAAGAATTGTAGCGCCAGATACACCACGAACCGTGCTGAATTGTGGGCCAAGTGACTTAACAACAATCTCCCGGCTGCCCATCAGGTTATCCACCTGCAGTGCCATGGGTTGTTCGGCACCTCGCACAAGAATGACCGGTAGTGGCAGTGCTTGTCCCTGAAGCTTGGGCTGGTGATCGCTGTTCAGCAAATTGCCCAGATACTGTAGGCGGTATTCCTGGCCAGCGTACTCGTACATGGGTGCGTCCGGCTTGTAATATTCTTCAAGCTCGTAGGTGCTGACCCGAACAATACCTTCAATGGTGTTCAGTGGAATGGCATAAAAGTCTTCGCCGGTAGCAACCATCAGTGCCCGGTTAACAGACACTGTAAATGGCAGACGTACCGTAAAGACGGAACCCTTGCCAAGAGTGGAGTCAATATCAAGACTGCCACCAAGCTGCTTTATCTGACTGGCAACGACGTCCATACCAACGCCACGACCAGAAATCTGGGTTACGCTCTGGGCCGTGGAGAATCCCGGCTGCAGGATAAACTGCAGAATTTCCCGCTCCGAAAGATCGTCATCCTGACGCATCAAACCCTGCTGGATAGCTTTATCGCGGATAATTTTCGAAGGAATGCCGGCACCATCATCAATCATGCGCAGAACCACGTCACCGCCCTCACGGGTGAGTGACAAGGTGACTTCGCCAGTTTCCGGCTTTCCGGCCTTTTTCCGATTAGCCGGAGTTTCGATACCGTGGTCGAGCGCGTTACGGAGCATGTGCTCAAGAGGAGCAATCATCCGTTCAAGAATAGTGCGATCCATTTCGCCTTCGGCGTTACGGATATCAAAGTCGACTTTCTTGCCAAGTTCGCCACTGATCTGGCGAACAATCCGGCGCAAGCGGGGCACCATGGAAGCAAACGGGATCATCCGGGTCTTCATCAGACCTTCCTGAAGCTCCGTGTTGATCCGTGACTGTTGCACCAGCAGTGTTTCGGTATCCCGCACCCGATCAGCCAGAGTTTCCCGCAGATCTGCAAGGTCGGAAGAGGATTCTGACAACGCCCGTGACAACTGCTGGATTGACGAATAGCGATCCATTTCCAGAGGGTCAAAATCATCGCCATAATCGGGGCCATGCTCTTTCTCGGCACTGAACAGAATCTGGGTTTCTGTTTCAATATCCATCCGGCGCAACTGCTCACGCAGACGCTCAATGGTGGAGGCCATTTCATCCAGCGTATGGCTGAAATCACTGCTTTGCTGCTCCAGGCGGCCACGGGTAATACTGGTTTCACCAGCCAGGTTGACCAGTTCGTCAAGCAGCGGTGCAGACACCCGGATTGTTTCCTGAGCAGCCCGCTGAACTTCTGCAGCACGGTGTCGGGGGCCCGTTGTTTTCCGGGCAGGCTTTGGTGTCGGTTCGATAGCTTCCGCGATGACAGGAGCGGCTTCTTTTACTTTCTCGGGCTCCGGCACCGGCACGGTGGTTCCTGACTCAACGTGCTTCTGAACGTCAGCAACCATGGCAATGATTGCAGCATAGTGTTCAGTCGTGGCTTGCCACTGACTTTTGTTTGGCGCGTTACCGCCCAGATCAATCAAAAGGGTCTCGAAGGCATGTGCCCTGTCGCCCAGATGAGGTAGCTGTGATAACCGTGCCCCGCCTTTAAGGGTGTGTAAGAGGCGCTGGGCTTCCTGATTAAAGGAGTGATTTGTTGGCTCCTTGCGCCAGTCACCAAGCAGCTTTTCGAGTTGGCCCATAACCTCGTGGGCTTCTTCCAGAAAGATCTCAAGAACTTCCGGATCAACATCATCTGTGGCCGGCTCCATGGTCTCTGCAGAAGCTTCCAGGGCATCTTCCGGAGCAATCGCCTCATGTGCCGCTTTCAGAGCCTTGATCAGCTTTTTGTCAGCCTTTAACTTACCGCCATCATCAAGTTGGGCGAGCATGGTTTCAAGGGAGGTCAGAGCCCGCTCACTCAATTTCAGCATTTCCAGCTGATTATTTGAGCCGGCAATGAGGGGGTCCAGAGCGTCTGACCACGCCTCTGCCAGGTCTGCTATGGCATCCACATCTGACAAGCGTGCGCCGCCTTTCAGTGTGTGCAGTTCATGCTGCAACTGGGTAACGCCAATCAGTTCCTCCGGCTCTTCGCGCCACTGGGCAAGGCATTCACTAATCGCACTGTGAATGTCCATACCTTCATCAAGAAAAATGCTGATCAGATCGTTGTCATTGGCTTCCGGGGCCAAAGCAGTTGTTTCGGAAACGCTGGGCTCAGCGTCATCTTTGACTAGTGGTAGTGGTGCCGGCGACTCGCCCCTCAGAATAGACTTCACCTGTTCGATCAGCTCTGTTGCTGGCAAACAGGGTTTCTGGGTCGCGGATTGTTCAACCATCTGGGCCAGCCTGTCATGGCAGGCAAACAGCAGATCGGTCATGTTATCGCTGGCTTCCAGCTGACCTTCTGCCATCTTTTCAAACAGGTCTTCCAGGACGTGTGTCAGATCGGCAATAGCGGTCACGCCGGCCATTCCTGCCCCACCCTTGAGGGTGTGCACATCCCGTTGAAGCTCGGCGGCGACGGCCCGGTTGGATGGGTCTTCACTCCAGATATGGAGAGCACTGCCGGTCGAGTTAATAAGATCGTAGGCTTCTTCCAGAAAGATGCCGACCAATTCAGGGTCAAGGTGAGACAGATCTGTAGCTGCCGGCTGCTCTGCAGGCTCTTCAGACGGCGTTAATGTGTCTGACGCTTCAGCAAGCAGTTCCGTCTCTACAGCTTCAGGGCTCTGAACAGCAGGCCGGGAACTGCTTTCGGCATCCATATAGGCAAGGATTTCGCTGATAAGATCCGGTGCCGGACGCGGCGTTTCTTCTGCCTCAAGAGCGTCAACCATCCCCGCAAGGCGATCATGGGAGCGGAACAGCAAGTCTGACAATTCATCATTGATGGTCAGCCGCTGTTCTGTCAGGCCTTCAAACAGGGTTTCCAGCTCGTGAGCGAGGTCCCCGACAGCAGCAATATCAGCGAGCCGGGCGCCACCCTTCAAGGTGTGCAGATCGCGCTGAAGCAGGCGCAAGATATCCAGGTTATGAGTGCTTTCGCTCCAGTTCTGCAGGGCATCGGCACTACTGTTAATCAGCTCCCGGGCTTCTTCACGGAATATTTCTGCCAGTTCCTGATCCATTTCATCGTCGGATTCAGTCATCTCAAGAAGTGGCGGCTGCTCCGGTTCATCTGGTGCAGTTTCCGGTACACTGAGCTCATCCATATCGAAGCTGAGGTCAATCTCTTCCAGGTCGGCGGTAAACTCCAGCTCGAAGGCATCCGGTTCGGACGTTTCTTCTTCGCTTTCTGCCGCCGCAATGCCGGCAAGACGCGCTACCAGGTCGTCGTTAGGCTCTGTTGCCAGGCCAGCCGCTACCTGATCCATCATGTTAATGAGTTGTTCATGACCGGCGCGAACGGTAGTAAAGAAATACTCGTCGGGAGCTTGCTTGCCATCAGCAGCGCTATAGCTGTCATTTAAGGCATCAGCCAGGTTGGCGAGATCAGGCAAGCCGGCTTCCGCTGCGCCTTCAGTCAGCTGTTCCAGCTCTGCGCGCAGCTCTTTCAGCGCGTCAGTTTCTTCTGGATTAGCTGCCCAGTGATCAAGAATAGTGTCGGCATCAAGCAGAACATCCAGGCCTTCATTCAGAAATAATTCTACAAGTTGTGGCGAAGCTTGCAGTTCCTGGTTCTGACTGGCGACATCGCTGTGACCGTGCAGGGTCTCATTGCCGATTTCCTCAAGCTTGCTGAGGTAGGCATCGGTACCCGGCAGCGGCGCCTGCGGGTTCTTGTGAATTTGCGCCAGGCCTTGTGTAAGAAAGTCACTCGCACTCTTGATCAGTGCCAGAACATCCTGATTAGCACGCATGTTCTGGGCGCGAGACTCCTTAACAAACCATTCCAGCGGCGTGATCACTGCCGCAATAGGCGCAATACCTGCCGTATGGGCGCTGCCCTTAAGGGTGTGCAGTGCACGGGACAGGTCGTCTGTGTAGGATACGGAGGTTTTATCGCCGGCTGCTGCGATGAAATCCTGCAGCGCTTGCTGGTGTGCTTCAGTTTCGCTTTCAAAAATATCAAGCAGTACCGGATCAACACTGAATTCGTCTTCATCGTTGGATTCAGCGCTAAGCACCGGTGCGTCGTATGCTGCAACTTCCGCATGGCTGCCGGTGTCTGCTTCCGCTGACGGCATGGTGCTGGCACCAGGGATCTCACCATTTGCCAGAGCATTGGCCCGGGCCTCCATCTCCGCCGTATCCAGACTTGGGCCCTGGCGCTTCTCAAAATCATTAATCAAGGTTGGTATTGTGCTGGTAACAGTTTCCAGCAAACTGGCGATATCGTCGTTCATGAAAACACTGCCGTCGATAACACGGTTCAGCAGGTTCTCCACAGACCAGGCCAGTTCGCCAACAACCAATGCGCCAACCATCCGGCCACTACCCTTAATGGTATGAAAGGCACGGCGTACTTCAGACAATGCGCTACGATCGTCATGCTGACGAAGCAGCATAGGCAAATACTCCCGAATGGTTTCGAGAACTTCGCCCGCTTCTTCAATAAAGATTTCGAGAATTTCGTCGTCAATCAGGTCTTCGTCGTGGCCCGTCTCTGTTTCGGTATATGAAGGCTGTGACACTTCCGGATCGGTCATTCCGGTATCGATGACGTCAGGCTCCACCGCAGTGGGGCTTTCAGCGGCAACAGTATCTGCATCCAGATCGCTGCGGCGGGTAGTTGCGATCGCTTCAGCGCGCTGAACCAGTTCACTTACATCACCGGCAGTTTCGCCATCCCGGAACTCCTGAATCAGTGAAGGAACTCGAGCATTAGCGTCATTGATAAGTGAAAAAACGTCGTCGTTAGGCTTGATTGTCTGGTCAATAATTCGATTTAACAGATTTTCTATCGACCAGGCCAGGTCACCGAGACTGGTAGCGCCAACCAGGCGACCACTCCCTTTCAGGGTGTGATAGGCACGACGGACTTCTGTCAGTGCTGCGCGGTCGTCATGATTCTGGTGCAGGCGCGGGTAAAACTCATGAATGGTTTCAAGTACTTCTTCGGCCTCTTCTATGAAGATGCCAAGTATTTCGTCATCCAAAAGCTCTTCGTCAGACGTTTTGGGTGAGTCAATAGCAGGGGTTTCTTCAATAACGGCGGCTTCGATAACCGGAATATCTTCTTCCGTGCCGGCTTCCGTCCAGGTTGGCTCTGCACCAACCGGAAAGCCCAGCGCGGCCAGACTGTCTTCAGCAACACGAAGAACACCGCTGTTTTCGCCAATGCCTTCGGCCAGTCTTTCCAGGTAATACTCAATACTGGTTACGGCATCCGCCAGGCTGTCCAGTTGCTTCCAGTCTGGCACCTGCTTGCCTGATAACAGCACGTCGGTAATGTATCGCCCCACCGAGCCCAGTGCGGCTGCGGCCTGTTCCAGAGGAATAAGGCTAAGAGCGCCGCGAATACTGTGCAGCAGGCCAGGTACATGCTCGATCTCGCGGATATCCCACTGCGAGGCGATGAAATTCACAACCGCCGATTTGACTTGCTCAAGAGTATTTCTGGACTCTCGCAGCAAAGCTTCATTGGCTTCGCCCAGTTCCCGGGAGCCCAGATTAACCGGTGTGTCATCAGTTGTTTCTGTATATTGGCCTTCACTTTCCAGGCTGGCAAGACTGGCTTCAACGTAAAGCAGAGCACCAGCAATATCCATCAGGGTGCCGTCATCAACGGGCTCATCCTGGCTGCTCAGTTTTCCAACCAGTTCAATCTGATCAGTAATAACTTTTCGGGGAATGCCAAGCCCCAGTACCGCCAGGGTATTGGCGACCTGA
>DATJDA010000303.1:0-11912 GCA_035497695.1 Marinobacter sp.
TGTCAGCTTCAGCGGGCTCATGTCAGCATCTATGACCGGTTATGGTCAACGCTGCCTTATCTTCGTCCGATGGTGACCATCATTGATGATACGCTTGCCAATTATGGCGTAGATGGCGATGGCGGGCGGATTCATGACTTGCTGGGCACCCGTTGCGACCCCTACGTGAACCGCCTGCTGACCGGGGAAGATTTCGATTTCCACTGCCACTCAAACCTGGTAAGAGCCATAGAGCCATGGGGGCTGACCGAGTTCGATGTGCACGATGTACTGAACATCTTTCAGTGCACTGGCCTGAACGACAATGATCAGTATTTTATGAAGGCGAGCCCGGCCCGTAAGGGAGATTATCTGGAGTTCTTTGCCGAGATTGACCTGCTGTGCGCATTGTCCTGCTGCCCGGGTGGTGATCTTTCAGTCGATCTCTGGGGAGAAAACGCAAAAGATCCATTACAGACCTGCAATCCGCTGGGCGTGGAAGTGTATCGCGTAAAACCGGATCTTCTGAATGGCTGGAAAACACCCGAATTTGCTCCATACAAGGGCAAACATGGCCGCCAGGCACCACAGACAGACTGGACCGCAATTAAAAAGCAGACCTGCTGCTAGAATGACACGCACGTTACGCAGCAAAGGAGGTATTAATGAGCGCTTGCCCCCGAATCGAAAATGCCGGTATAAGTGCTTGGTTAATCCGCCTGTCTGATCGTATAGATGAGCAGAATCTGGGCTTGGTTATAGCGCTTTCCCGCAAATGTGAGGAAGCGTTTGGCCCGGCACTGGTCGATCTTGTTCCCTCGTACACGACCTTGCTGGTGCATTACAACTCCCGTTCTCTGGGGCCGGAGCAGGCACGGTTAAAACTACAGGGTCTGCTTGCAGGGCTTTCCTCCGAGGAAGCCGGTATTGAGGGCGCGATGCGGGAATTGCCGGTGTGGTATGAGCCAACCGTGGGGCCAGATCTGTTGCGCGTGGCAAGCGAGAGGTCCTTAAGTGTGGAGCAGTTGATTGAACTGCACACAGGTACGGTCTATCGGGTGTTTGCCTTGGGTTTTGCGCCGGGATTTGCGTTCATGGGATCTCTGGATGCCCGTCTTGAAAGCCCACGTTTGTCTACGCCCAGAAAGAAAGTTTCTGCAGGCAGTGTCGCAATAGCCGGGCTTCAGACCGCAGCGTACCCGGCACAGTCTCCGGGTGGGTGGAACCTGCTTGGCCGTACCCCGGTTATTTTGTTTGACCGCTTTCGTGATCAGATGAGCTATCTGCAAACGGGCGACCGGGTACAGATGGTGCCGGTCACCAGGCAGGAATTTCTCCGGCTGGGGGGAGATCCCACGCCACAGGAGGAATCCTGACAATGAACCGTATAAATGCATTCAAAATTCTTCAGGCAGGGCCATTAGCCTCTTTGCAGGATGCCGGCCGTTTCGGTGTGCGTCATCTTGGTATTACCCAAGGCGGCGCTATTGATCTTCATGCCTGGGCTATCGGCAATTACTTGCTGGGAAATCCCTGGGGAGCCGCGGGGCTGGAAGTTACCTTTGGCGGGTTAAAGCTAAAGGCAGAATCGGACCTGCACGTCGCGTTAACGGGTGCTGATCTCGGTGCTGCGGTAAATGGCCACGCTGTTCAGGTATGGACGGTATTCCAGATGCGTACCGGCGACGTTCTCGAATTTTCAAGGCAGCGTAACGGACTGCGGGCTTACCTGGCGGTGATGGGCGGTTTTGAGGCAGAGCCAGTACTTGGCAGCTTGTCTGGTGTTGCCCGGGAAAAGCTTGGCGGCCATAGTGGCGACGGTAGCCAGCTTGCTGCCGGTGACACGCTTCAGATAAACAGAGAGGCTTCTGGCCGTGTTCCAAAGGAGCGCCAGGTGCCTGAGGCGGAAAAAACCGACTATGGGCAGCCGGCTGTGCTGGATCTTGTTCTTGGTGCTCAGTCAGGAGAGTTCAGTGGCCGCAGCCTTTTTGATATTTTTAATCGTGGCTGGACAGTTGATCAACGCTCCGATCGCATGGGTATTCGCCTGAATGGCCCGCTGCTGAAGTGTGCTGTCAGCAATATGATTTCTGAAGGCCTGGCTTTGGGGGCTGTTCAAGTTCCTCCGGACGGCCAGCCAATCGTGTTGATGAACGATCGCCAAACTATTGGTGGTTACCCGAGAGTGGGCACATTAACTCCGCTATCCTGCAGCCGTCTGGCACAGTGCCCGCCGGGCCAGAGAGTTACGTTCAAACCGGTCAGCCATGAACGGGCACACCTTCAGAATCTGCAGTTTCTTGAGTGGGTTAATCCTTCCTGAAAACGACCTGGTCTGCCAGGCTCAAGGCCGTGAAACTCCTTACACTCATCAAATACCAGAAGGTGCTATTATCTGCACCTGTAAACCTATTGCCACAGGAGAACTGACAATGGCGAAAAAGCGGGCGAAGCCCACACAGCACAGTGCGGTTCAGCGGGAACTCAGAACCCCGAAATATCAAATGCGTGTTGTTGAGGATAAGCGCAAATACAGCCGCAACCGCGACAAAAGCGTACGGATGGAGGATTTTCGCAAGGCTGCCTGAGAGGCTGTTTTACGAAAATCCTCCATTATTGAATTATTGGCCCTTCTGCGGTTTTAAAGCCCCCCCATTGTCTTTTATTGTCCTGACGAAAGCGTTGTAACGGCCTGCTTATCAGAAATTCGGGTTTACGCATTACGCTGGTGCCAGGCAAGGCGTCTGTGCACTGTTATGGTGCATATATTTTCATTGATCGTATTTTTTCTCAGCATTATCCGGCTTTTGCCTCTGGCATGGAACTTGCCATCTCCTTCTTCAGTGCGGTCTACAGCTGCAATTATTCATTTGATGTGGAGGAGTTATATTTTATGTCTGCCATCACCCAGTCGCTCATTCGCAAGCATCAGGCCCAATGGGTAGATCTACGTTTTACCGACACTTTGGGAAAAGAACACCACGTTACTTTTCCGTCTGAAGCATTTGATGAAGAAGCCTTCGAAGAAGGGAAGATGTTCGATGGCTCATCGATCCACGGTTGGAAAGGCATCGAGGCCTCAGACATGACCTTGTTGCCTGATGACTCTACTGCCGTAATGGACCCGTTTGCAGGAGAACCCACCGTTATTGTGCGTTGCGATGTGGCCGAGCCGGCGACATTATCCGGCTATGATCGTGATCCACGCTCTATCGCTCGTCGTGCCGAGTTGTACTTACAATCTACCGGCATTGCCGACACCGCATTTTTTGGTCCTGAACCTGAGTTCTTTGTCTTTGATTCCGTAGTCTGGAATGAGTCCATGCAGGGGGTGAGTTTTGAGATTCACTCTGACGAGGGTGCCTGGGCGACCAACCAACTGGTTGATGGTAAGGGCACTGGCCATCGTCCGCGGGTAAAAGGTGGGTATTTCCCGGTGCCGCCGGTGGACTCCCTGGTTGAAGTGCGCACTGCCATGTGCACCGCAATGAAGGCGATGGGGTTGCAAATAGAAGTTCATCACCACGAAGTGGCGAATGCCGGGCAATGTGAAATTGGTGTGCCATTTAACACCTTGGTAAAAAAAGCCGATGAAGTGCAGATATTAAAATATTGTGTGCACAATACGGCTCATGCCTTTGGCAAAACTGCCACCTTTATGCCCAAGCCACTGGTGGGAGATAATGGCTCTGGTATGCATGTTCACCAGTCGTTAACAAAAGCGGGCAAGAACTTGTTCGCCGGTGATGGCTATGCGGGCATGTCTGAGATGGCGCTGCACTATATTGGTGGCATTATTAAGCATGCACATGCGCTAAATGCCATAACCAATCCCGGCACTAACTCATACAAACGCCTAGTGCCTGGCTTTGAGGCCCCGGTAATGCTGGCTTACTCTGCCCGCAACCGGTCGGCAGCCATTCGGATTCCCTGGGTGAAAAGTCCGAAGGGAAAGCGAATCGAGTGTCGATTCCCGGACCCAACCGCCAATCCATATCTGGCATTTTCGGCTTTGCTTATGGCGGGTCTGGATGGCATCAAGAATAAAATCCATCCAGGCGATGCCATGGATAAAAATCTTTATGACCTACCCGCGGAGGAGGCTCAAAATATTCCACAAGTGGCGTACAGCCTGGACAAGGCACTGGATGCTCTTTGGGCAGACAGGCACTTTTTGTTAGAGGGTGGAGTGTTTTCTGAAGATATGCTGGAAGCTTATATTGAGTGCAAGATGATGGAGGTGAAGCGCTTGCGCGAGTCTGTTCATCCGGCTGAATTTGATATGTACTACAGTTTGTAAAAGCAGGCTCCCTTTCCGGGTATGCTTTTGTTTTGGAGACACTATGTAAGTGATTGAACTATGAGTCCGCCTGCTTTGAGCCATGGTCTGCTGGAGCAGCTATCAATTGGGGTATTGCTGCTCGACGAGCAATTGTGTGTTCTCTATGCCAACCCGGCAGCGGAACAGATCTTTGCGACCAGTCGTGCCCACTTGCTGAACCGGCCTCTTACGCTATTTTTTTGGGAAGACGAGACCTGTCTGGACGCACTCCGCAATGCCTTGTCGGACCAGCGCCCGTATACGTGCCGTGAGGCACGTCTGCATTTCCCCGGTGGTTCTCAGGTTATCACCATGAATTATACGGCCACGCCGTTCAATGAATCCGGGCAACAGGGCAAGCAGTTACTTGTGGAGCTATTGCTTCAGGATCGGGTGTTGAATCTAAGCCAGCAAGACAGCCTGTTTACGGCGCATCAAGCAACCCGTGCATTCGTGCGGGGGGTGGCGCATGAGGTTAAAAATCCGTTGGGAGGAATTCGTGGTGCGGCACAACTGCTTGCTCGCCAGTTGCCCGCGGCGGAATTAAGAGAGTATACCGATGTCATTATTAATGAGGCAGACCGGTTAAGCCACCTGGTAGACCGTATGCTGGGGTCACGGCAACGTCTGAGTTTTGAGCGTATCAATATTCATCAGGTGCTGGAGCGTGTATGCCAGATCCTGCAGGCGGAAGTGGGAGACGCTATCACAATGGAGCGCGATTATGACCCAAGCCTGCCAGAGTTGCAGGCTGATTTGGACCGGTTAATCCAGGTGGTGCTCAATATTGCGCGTAACGCAGTCCAGGCTTTGCTGGAAAATCCCAGCTCTCGTCCCCCCAGAATTACTTTACGTTCCCGTGCGCTTCGGCAATTTACTATTGGCGCTCATTGCCATCGGCTGGTGTGTCTGGTGGAAGTGGAAGACAACGGCCCCGGTATTGATCACAAATTACTTGAAACTCTGTTTTACCCGATGGTGACCGGCCGTACCCAAGGCACCGGGCTGGGCTTGCCGATTGCTCAAGCCATAATGCAGCAGCATGAAGGGTTAATTAAGTGCGACAGCACGGACGGATGTACTGTGTTCCGTATTTTAATTCCCTTTGAGCCTCGCCTTGAGACCTACTAATCTTGGGGCCTACCAACGAGTTTCTGACCATGGCTGATCAAGTTTGGATTATTGATGACGACAAGTCGATGCGGTGGGTGCTGGAAAAGGCCTTAAACCAGGCGGGCTTTGCTGCCAGCACATTTTCCAGCGGCGAGGCGGCTCTGGCCAGGCTTGCTGACACTCAACCGGACGTGATGGTGACCGATATCCGTATGCAGGGCATGGATGGCCTGGCGTTGTTGACGGCGGTGCAGCAACGCTATCCACATCTGCCAGTCATTGTGATGACCGCGCATTCTGACTTGGACAGTGCGGTAAAGTCGTATCAAAGTGGCGCTTTTGAATATTTACCCAAGCCCTTTGACCTGGACGATGTTGTTGCCCTGGTTCGTCGCGCCTCGGCCCATGGCCAGGACAACACGCCTGCGGCCGAATACTTCGGCACCGGTAGTGCCATTATTGGTGAAGCGCCGGCCATGCAGCAGGTTTTTCGGATAATTGGCCGGCTGTCACACTCCAGTATGACCGTGCTTATTCATGGTCAATCGGGAACAGGTAAAGAACTGGTCGCTAACGCCATGCATTGCCATAGCCCGCGAGCTCAGAAACCCTTTATCGCTTTGAATATGGCCGCCATCCCCAAAGATTTAATCGAATCTGAACTGTTTGGCCATGAAAAGGGGGCTTTTACCGGAGCAACCAGTATTCGCCAGGGGCGTTTTGAACAGGCTGATGGTGGCACATTATTTCTTGATGAAATTGGTGACATGCCCCTGGACACCCAAACGCGGCTGTTACGTGTTTTGGCGGATGGCACATTTTACCGTGTCGGTGGTCATCTCCCCATGCAGGTTGATGTGCGTATTATTGCCGCCACGCATCATGATCTGGAAATGTTGGTGCGGGAAGGGCGGTTCCGTGAAGACCTCTACCATAGGCTTAATGTAATTCGTATTCATTTGCCTGGATTAAGTGAGCGACGTGAAGATATTACCAAACTTGCGGCTCACTTCTTGCAAAAAACTGCCCGTGAACTGGGTGCTGAACCGAGAGTTCTGCTACCTGAAACTGAGCACTATCTAAGCCAGCAAGAGTGGCCAGGCAATGTACGCCAGCTTGAAAATACATGCCGCTGGTTAACGGTGATGGCGTCCAGCCGCGAGGTGATGATCAGTGATCTTCCCCCCGAACTCCTGAGTGCCAAAACCACGGTTGATGACTTGCAACACTGGGAATCCTCTTTACGACGCTGGGCAGACAAGGCGTTGCAGCAAGGTAGCAAAGGATTATTGAATCAGGCGTTGCCAGTATTTGAGCGCATAATGATTGAAGCCGCCCTAACCCAGGCGGCAGGGCGACGACGCGATGCTGCTGAGCTGTTAGGTTGGGGGCGCAACACCCTGACCCGTAAAATAAAGGACTTGAATATAGAAAGTGGCACGTTGGAGAGCGAGGGCGAAGATTAAACCCGGTTTGCGCACAGTTTTGGTGCGCGAGTGCACGCTTTTCGAACAGAATAACCGCAAATATCCCCCCGAATAACCACCTGCACTGGCCGTAAGTCACAGTTTCTGTGCGTTTGCGCAGATTGGCCTGATCCTTGCGAATCAGAAATAAACTGAAACAGTTTGGCTGCTTCAACAGTTCATTTATTTCAATTCCAATAGGGAGCGCCTCTATGACTCAAACAACGTCAGAAACCCAGGCTTCAGCAGGCCGGATGGCCGCCACCGAACAAGAAATTCAAGCCGCGATTGACACTGGGCTATACGCTAATTCCGAACATGATGCCTGTGGTGTAGGTTTCGTGGCGCAAATAAAAGGAATCAAATCCCACAGTATTGTGCAGCAAGGATTAAACATTCTGGAGAATATTGATCACCGTGGTGCGGTTGGTGCTGATCCGCTTATGGGTGATGGCGCAGGCCTGCTGATTCAAATTCCCGATGCGTTTTACCGTGCTGAAATGGCCAAACAAGGGGTAAACCTGCCACCTCTGGGCGATTACGGTGTCGGTATGGTCTTTTTGCCGAAAGAAGCCGCTGCCCGTCAAGCCTGTGAGCGAGAGCTGGAGCGGGCGGTTACCGCAGAAAAACAAGTGCTGCTAGGCTGGCGCGATGTGCCGGTAAACCGTGATTTGCCTATGTCGCAGGAAGTGCTTAAGAGCGAGCCTGTTATTCGCCAGATATTTATTGGCCGTGGTGCCGATATACTGGTGCCTGACGCCCTGGAGCGTAAACTCTACGTTATTCGCAAAACCGCGTCGTCCAGAATTACTCGCTTACAGCTTACTCACAGCTTTGAATATTATGTTCCCAGCATGTCGTGTCGTACGGTTATTTATAAGGGTTTGTTGCTGGCCCATCAGGTGGGCCAATACTACCTGGATTTGCAGAATGACCAGTTAATATCGGCATTTGCTCTGGTTCACCAGCGCTTTTCCACGAATACATTCCCGTCCTGGCCATTAGCGCACCCCTATCGAATGGTCGCTCACAACGGTGAAATCAACACAGTTAAGGGCAACTTTAATTGGATGCGAGCGCGTGAAGGAGTGATGTCGTCACCGGTGTTGGGCAAGGATTTAAAAAAACTCTATCCCGTCAGCATGGATGGCCAGTCTGATACGGCCATATTTGATAACGCTCTTGAATTGCTGGTCATGGCGGGTTACCCCCTGGCTCAGGCAGCCATGATGATGATTCCCGAAGCCTGGGAACAGCATGGCCTGATGGACGAACAACGTCGCGCCTTTTATGAATACCATGCCGCCATGCTGGAGCCTTGGGACGGGCCGGCAGCAATGGTCTTTACCGATGGCCGCCAGATTGGCGCCACGCTCGATCGTAACGGTTTACGCCCCGCACGTTTCATTGTAACCGACGATGACGTGGTGGTATTGGCATCAGAAACAGGCGTGCTGCCGATTCCAGATCATCGCATCGTGCGTAAGTGGCGGCTGCAACCCGGAAAAATGTTCCTGATTGACCTGGAGCAGGGGCGCATTATTGAGGACGAAGAGCTTAAGCACCTTTATGCATCGGCAAAGCCCTATCGCCAATGGATTGATAACGTCCGTATGTGTCTTGATAAATTAAGCACAGATGCAGCGCCCTTATCCTTCAGGGAACCTTTGCTTGTCCGCCAGCGAGCTTTTGGTTATAGCCAGGAAGATATCAAATTCCAACTGGCTCCCATGGCAATCAAAGGGGAAGAAGACATCGGGTCAATGGGCAATGATGCGCCCTTGGCCATCCTGTCTGGCCGGCACCAAACGCTGTATCACTATTTCCGTCAGCTGTTTGCCCAGGTGACCAATCCGCCCATTGACTCTATTCGTGAGGCAGTGGTGATGTCTCTGGTGTCCTTTATTGGCCCGCGCCCGAATTTACTGGATATCAATGCTATCAATCCACCGCTGCGTTTAGAGATTTCTCAGCCAATTTTAGACGCAGCCAATATGGCACGCTTGCGAGATATCGAACGCGGTAGCGGTGGCAAATTCCGCAAAAGTGAAATTGATATTACTTACCCGCGGGTATGGGGCAAGGAAGGCATAGAGGCCCGCATCGCCTATTTGTGTTCAGAGGCAGCAGAGGCCATTCATCGGGGCTGTAATATCCTTATCCTTACTGATCGCCATATGGATCGTGACCATATTGCTATCCCCGCTTTGCTGGCTTTGTCTGCCATTCACCAACATCTCGTGCGCGCTGGTCTGCGCACCTCGGTCGGCCTGGTGATCGAAACAGGCAGTGCCCGCGAGGTGCACCATTTTGCTGTGCTGGCAGGCTTTGGTGCTGAAGCGATTCATCCGTATCTGGCGTTGGAAACGCTGGCCGATATTGCACCAGGACTGGGGCTCTCGGCAGAGGACGCCTCCCGCCATTTTATTAAGGCGATCGGTAAAGGGCTCACCAAAATCATGTCGAAAATGGGCATCAGCACCTACATGTCGTATTGCGGGGCCCAGATATTTGAAGCCATTGGTTTGAACGAAGAGTTGGTGAAAAAATACTTTACCGGCACGTCGTCGCAAATCGGGGGCCTGAGTATTTTTGATATTGCTGAGGAGGTTTTGCTCGGCCATCAGCGCGCATTCCCGGATGTCCAGTCATTCAGCCAGCAATTAGATGTTGGCGGCGAATACGATTGGCGGGTACACGGTGAAGAACACGCGTGGACACCTGATGCCATCGCCAAACTACAGCACAGCACTCGCGCTAACAGTTATGAAACCTTTGCTGAATACGCAAACATTATTAATGACCAATCCAGGCGACACACTACTTTACGGGGTCTGTTTGAGTTTTGTATCAAGCCCGGGAACAGCATTGCGATAGAAGATGTGGAGCCAGCCCGTGAAATTGTTAAACGCTTTGTCACAGGGGCCATGTCATTAGGTTCGATCTCTACCGAGGCGCATATGAATCTTGCTATCGCCATGAACCGTATTGGTGGCAAGAGTAACACCGGTGAAGGAGGCGAAGATCACGCGCGTTATCGCAACGAAATGCAAGGCCGGCGTATTGATGCCGGCACGCGGCTAAGCGATGTCATGGGCAAAAATGTCGTCGAAGTGGACTATATTTTGCGGGAAGGCGATAGCTTGCGCTCCAAAATTAAACAAGTTGCCTCCGGACGCTTTGGTGTAACCACAGAATATCTGGTGTCGGCTGATCAGATCCAAATCAAAATGGCACAGGGCGCGAAGCCAGGAGAGGGCGGGCAGTTGCCCGGAGGCAAGGTCTCGCCCTACATTGGCAAACTGCGTCACTCGGTACCTGGTGTGGGGCTGATATCACCACCGCCGCACCATGATATTTATTCTATCGAAGATCTGGCTCAACTGATTCATGACCTGAAAAACGTTAATCCACGTGCCGATGTGTCCGTGAAGCTGGTCTCGGAGGTAGGAGTTGGCACCATTGCGGCCGGAGTAGCAAAGGCCAAAGCGGATCATATAGTAATTGCCGGCCACGATGGCGGCACCGGTGCTGCACCCTGGAGCTCTATCAAGCATGCCGGCACCCCATGGGAACTGGGCCTGGCGGAAACTCAACAAACGCTGGTGCTAAACCGCTTGCGTGGCCGGGTGCGCATTCAGGCAGACGGCCAGATGAAAACCGGCCGCGATGTTGTTATCGGTGCATTACTGGGGGCGGATGAGTTTGGTTTTGCTACCGCGCCGTTAGTCGTGTCGGGCTGCATCATGATGCGCAAGTGTCACCTGAACACCTGCCCCGTCGGAGTAGCGACTCAAGATCCTGTCTTACGCAAGAAATTTTCCGGAAAACCTGAAGATGTGGTGAATTTCTTCTTCTTCATCGCTGAAGAGGCTCGCGGCATTATGGCCCAGTTAGGCATACGTAAATTCGATGATCTTATTGGTCGCGTCGATTTGCTGGATATGCGCAAGGGTATTGAACACTGGAAAGCCAGGGGCCTGGATTTCAGCCGGGTTTTCGCCTTGCCAACAGCGCCCGCAGATGTTCCACGCCTGCACACTGGGGAGCAAGACCATGGCTTGGATCAGGCGCTCGATCAATACTTGATTGTGGAGGCTGAACCCACCCTGACTCAGGGTGAGCCCGTGCATATTCAGACAACCGTGAAAAACATTCATCGTGCGGTCGGTGCCATGCTCTCGGGAGAGTTTGTCCGACATTACCCGGAGGGCCTTGCGGATGACAGTATCCATGTGCAATTCACGGGTACGGGTGGCCAGAGCTTTGGGGCATTTCTTGCCAGGGGCATTACCTTCGATCTCATCGGTGAGGCTAATGACTATACCGGTAAAGGCTTGTCTGGCGGCCGTTTGATTGTGCGTCCCCATCCTGATTTCAAAGGGATAGCCACGGAAAATATTATTATCGGTAACACCGTGCTTTATGGGGCCACCTCAGGTGCTGCATTCTTTAATGGTGTGGCCGGTGAGCGCTTTGCTGTGCGCCTCTCGGGTGCCAGCGCAGTGGTAGAGGGCGTTGGTGATCATGGCTGCGAATACATGACCGGTGGCACGGTGGCAGTACTGGGTAAAACCGGGCGCAATTTTGCTGCCGGCATGTCGGGTGGCGTGGCCTTTGTTTACGATGAAAACAGCCAGTTTGCACGACGCTGCAATACCGCCCAAGTGGCCCTGGAACCGGTGCTCACCAGCGCCGAACAAATCGCCGCTGGCATACCTTTGCATGTCGACAAAACAGATGAGGTGTTATTAAAAGAGCTGCTTGAAGAGCACTTGCTTCTGACCGGCTCGTCGCGTGCTGAAGAGTTGCTGATCAACTGGGGCACCGCCAGGACACGCTTTGTCAAAGTATTCCCACACGAATACCGCCGAGCATTGGAACAGCTCGATACTGCCACGCAGGCCAGAGTGCCTGCCTTCGCCAACATTCGCTAACAGGAGGGTTAAATAATGGCAAAAATTACCGGTTTTCTCGACTACGAACCCATCGAAGAGCGCTACGATGCTGTGGAGTTACGGCTTAAGGATTAC
>DATJDA010000304.1:0-6083 GCA_035497695.1 Marinobacter sp.
GGCGTGAGCTTGGCTTTATCAGTTGGGTTGGATTACGGGGCGCGGTTCCTATTGTGCTGGCGCTGTTTCCCATTATTGCCAATATTCCAGACGCACAACTGGTGTTTCACGCGGCCTTTTTCATCGTTCTGGTATCGCTGCTGGTGCAGGGTACAACAATGACGCCTCTTGCCCGTTTTTTGCGGCTGGAAGTACCCGCAGACGACGAGCCCTTTCAGCGATTACCTCTGGATGCTCCGGCAACCGGTGATCATGAGTTAATGCTGTTTCCCTTGCGGGGTGAAAACTGGAAAACACCACGCCGCCTTGGCCAATTGCGGTTTCCCGATAACACCTCGGTTGCTGGTGTGTTTCGCAATCGGGTGTGCCTGCAGCCCAAGCGCGACCTGGAGGTGTCCAGTGGTGATATGGTTGCCATGTTCGCTACACCGGCTGTTCTGCCACAGCTCAGCAAGGCGTTAAGTGGCCGCCAGACTCCCAAGCACCTCGCCGACCGGGAATTCTTTGGCGATTTTGTGCTTAATGGCGATGCACTGTTAAGCGATATCGAGCAGATTTACGATGTTGAGTTTGGTGATTTGCCCCGGGAGCTGTCTCTGGCGGAATGCTTTGCGCGGCGCACCAAAGGGCATCCTGTGGTGGGAGATCTGGTTTCTCTCGGGCCAGTTACCCTTGTGGCAAGAGCCACAGACGCTGATCAGGTCACCAAAGTGGGTCTGAGAATAGACAGCACACAAAAAGCTGGCTAGGCAAAGAGATAGCTAAAAAAAGTAACAAAACCTCTTAACAATTCGCCTGTGGGCTGTGCTATAAACGGGTGTATACAAAAATTAATCATTGGTAAGTTAACTTGAGGCTATGAGTATCCGTTATCTGATCGTTTTATTCCTGCTGGCAGGCTCATTTATAACCCCGGTATCGGCTTCTGCGGACGATTTGTTGGCTAAGGTCGAGACACGTATGCCGCTATCAAGCCAGTTTCAGGAGCCCACACAGATTGTTGATAAAGTGCTGGTACGCAAAAATGAGCGGCGCCTTTACCTTATGAATGGCGATCAGGTGGTAAAAAGCTATCGTGTTTCGCTGGGCGAAAACCCTGAAGGGCACAAGCTTTACGAAGGCGATCAGCGCACGCCGGAAGGCGATTACAAGCTGGACTGGCGCAACGCTGGCAGCAGCTTTCACAAGTCTATCCACATTTCTTACCCAAACGAGGAAGACCGCGAGCTTGCCCGGGCCTGGGGCCTGAATCCGGGTGGCAGTATCATGATTCACGGTTTGCCAAATCAGGCCGGTGAGATGGCATTTGCTTATCAGGGTCTTGACTGGACTGATGGCTGCATTGCCGTAACCAATGAGGAGATGGATGAAATCTGGCAACTGGTTGCCGACGACACCCCAATAAGTATACTTCCTTAGTCTGTTCAGACCTTCCGCATTACGTTGTTGTCATATGTTAAGATTATTTACGTATGCTCTGTTAACATTTTATCTCAGAGTGTTTTACACTGTTTCCCAGCTTCGGTAGCTGGCACCCTCCTATTGGGTGCGGCTGGCAGGAAGTTGTCGAAATGACGTTTGAATTACAGGAAATAACACGACCAATAAGGGGATTTATAATGCGTAAACTGACGATCGCCGGGTTTGCACTCGCTACTGCTCTCACTGCAGGTTGTGCTACAACCGATCAAGGCGTTCTTGATGAGGCAAACGCCACTGCAAGCTCTGCAGTACAAACTGCTGATAATGCACTAAGCACTGCTAACAGCGCTGCAGCCTCTGCACGCACTGCTCAGCAAACTGCCGATCAGGCACTGGCTGCTGCCAAAGCTGCCCAGAAGTCTGCAGACGAAGCAAACGAGCGTGCCAAGCGTATGCTTGAGCGTTCCAGCAAGAAGTAAGTTTCAGCTCACACTGATTCGAAAAAGGCCGGGTATCCCGGCCTTTTTTATTGTTGAAATATATTAATTAGCTGCACTAGTCGCCAGTGGTCTTCTCAGACCCCTTCATGAACACCTTCATGATGTCTAATGGCAGCGGAAATACAATGGTCGATGCATTGGTTGTACTCATATCTGCCAACGTTTGCAGATAGCGTAACTGCATGGCACCGGAATTTGCAGACATAACCTCTGCAGCCTCCACCAGCTTTACAGACGCCTGCAACTCGCCCTCAGCATGTATGACCTTGGCACGCCGCTCACGCTCGGCTTCTGCCTGTCTCGCAATAGCCCGGATCATGGATTCATTCAGATCCACGTGCTTTATTTCCACGTTGACAACCTTAATGCCCCATTCTTCCGTTTGGACATCAATAATTTTCTGAATATCAGCATTGAGCTTGTCACGCTCAGACAGCATTTCATCAAGATCGTGCTTGCCAAGTACGGATCGCAAGGTGGTTTGTGCAAGTTGGCTGGTGGCCAGGTTATAGTCTTCAACCCGGATAATCGCTCGCTCCGGGTCCACTACCCGGAAGTAGAGTACGGCGTTTACCCGAACGGTTACGTTGTCTTTGGAGATAACGTCCTGGCTGGGCACATCCAGAGTGATTACCCGAAGATCTACCCGGGTGAGTTGCTGAATTCCGGGGATTATGATTATCAGGCCCGGGCCTTTAACGCCCTGAAAACGCCCCAAGAAAAAGACAACACCCCGCTGATACTCCGGTACAATTTTAAAGGCAGCGCCAAAAATCAGCAGAAGCACCACTACGGGTGCAAGATAGGGAATCAGTTCACCAATCATACAGTCTCCTTGTTTTACGGGTATCTTCTACCTGACAGATCACTTGCCTTGATTCACAACCTCCACGGTAACAGTTAAACCATCAATAGCTGTCACTCGCACCTGGTCACCTTCTTCAACCGGGTGAGGACTAATAGCATTCCAGCGCTCGGCATTGAGTTGAACATGCCCGTTAAAATGTGCCTGCCCGGCAGTAAACGTTTCCAGTGCCAGCGCTTTTTCCCCAGTGATTTGCTCAATACCACTAACCGGTTGTTTTCGGCGCAGGTTGATGAACTTTGTCACTGTCCACAAAATGAATCCGGCGGCAACAACAGCCGTGCCACCAATAGTTGGCAACGATATTCTCTGGTGATCACCGTCCATAAGAATGATCGAACCAGATACAAACGCTACCAACCCCCCAATACCTAACATACCAAAGCTGGGCACAAAGGCCTCACCTACAATAAACCCGAGACCAAGGATAATCAGCGCCAGACCCGCATAATTTACAGACAGCACCTGAAAGGCAAAAAGAGCCAGTACCAGACAGATAGCACCAATCACGCCCGGCACGACAGATCCTGGGCTGGCAAGCTCGAAGATAATGCCGTAGAAGCCAATAATCATCAGAAAATAGGCAACGTTCGGATCAGTGATTACGGAGAGCAGTCGGGTACGCCAGTCTGGCTCTGACCGAATCAGTTCCAGATCGGCGGTGTGCAGCGTGACAGGGCCAGACACCATCTGTACTGTGCGGCCATCTATTTTCTGCAGCAGATCGTTCAGGCTGGGTGCGATAACATCAATGACGTTCTCTTCCAGAGCAGCGGTGGCACCCAGATTTGCGGCTTCACGTACAGCAGTTTCTGCCCAATCGGCATTTCGATTGTTACGCTCGGCCAAGCCACGTATATAGCTCACGGCGTCTTCCAGAACTTTGCGCTCCATCGCCGTACCACCACGGCGTTTGCTGTCGTTTCCGGACGCTGCATCTGGCGATGTCTTTTCTGCTTCAGGAGTAGTTTCGGAATCTGGCATACCCGGTATGCCACCCATCTGAACCGGTGTGGCAGAGCCCAGATTGGTTGCCGGAGCCATGGCAGCAATATGGCTCGCATAAAGTATATAAGTGCCTGCGCTTGCGGCACGGGCACCCTGAGGTGATACGTAGGTAGCAACGGGCACTTCGGAGGCAAGGATAACCTTGATGATCTCTCGCATGGAGTCCATCAAACCACCTGGGGTATCCAGTTCCAGAATAACCAGCCCGGCCTGCTCAGTTTCTGCCCTGCGGATGCCCCGGGTTACATAGTCCATAGTGGCCGGGCCAATGGCACCCTGCACAGTGAGCACCAGAGCTGTTTGATGCTGCTTCTGCTGGCCGGTTGCCAGCGACCCCAGCGCCAGCAAAACGCCAGCAAGGAGACATGCAGCCCAGATTCCAGGCCGACCCAAACGGGCCAACCTCTCAGAATAATGATGCTGCATTGAGTTCCTCCTTAGAAGTACAGTTTCTGCTCCATCTTGCCGTTTGTGTCTGGAGTCTTCTCTTCTACCGTTTTGTCTGATGCCATCTGGGTAAGCTGTTCGCCAATCATGGCAGGAATACCATCTGCCCGGGCAACAGCACTCTCAATAGCATGGCGCTGAACTTCTACGCCCGGGTGCTTTTTCCGAAACGCTTCCACTTTCGCCAGGGTCTGCTGCCAGAGACTATCACGCTCTGCCGCGGAATAGTCTTCATTCGGCCGATGCACCTCCAGCCAAACCTCACCGGCAGAAAGTCCTACTTTTACCGGTTCCCGCACAATTTGTACCGGCGTACCTTTGCTGACCTGATAAACAAACCGGGAAATATCCTCGTTATACATGCGGAAACAGCCATGACTGACCGCCATACCCACACCAAACTTCTTATTGGTACCGTGAATCAGATAACCCTTCTCGCTTAACATCAGCGCATGAGTACCCAATGGGTTTTCAGGTCCGGCCGGAACCATTCTTGGCAGAATGTCTCCATTACGCGCATGCTCTGCGCGAATGCTGGCTGGAGGGTACCAGGCTGGAGATTCCAGCGGCATGGTCACTTTTGCATTGGTTAATGGCGACGGGTTCTCATCCGTACCAACGCCCACCGGATACACCTGCACCCCCTGATCGGTAAAATAATACAACCGGTACTCTGCAAGATTGATCACAATCCCTTCGCGCGGCGCGTCTGGCATAATATATTGGCGAGGCAGGATAATTGTGGTGCCTTCACCGGGCAGCCACGGATCAACACCCGGGTTAGCCATTACCAACTCCAGATAGCCCATGGCAAGCTGGCTGCCAATTGCTGCAAAGGTGTCTTCATAGCGGGTAGTGAGCGAACTCAACTCGCCAGCCATATCCCCTTTTATCTGCAAGGTAGGAACCCGTGGCGTCCGGTCTGGCGCATCAACAGGCTGTGCGCCAGGCTGCGCGCTCCGCTTCGGAGTGATTCGCCCGTTTTCAGCGGCCTGTAAAGATGACGCAACCAAAGAGCCTGCCAACAACAAAAATAGTAGAGATCTGAACCCCATAGAAATCTTTCCGAAAGTCTTTATAGCTTGCATAGAGTGACAGTGGCCTACATCAAGAGTTCATATAAGCCGCCCACAACGTTACAACCGCCATGATCAAAAACAGAATACTTGCGCCAATCCGTACTTTAGCGAACGGAAGCCGCTCCATTAGCCAACGCCCAACCATGATAACCGGTATGTTAGCAATCAACATCCCCGCTGTTGTACCGATGATCACCCAAAGTGTCTCGGTAAAGCGGGCCGCAAGCACAACCGTGGCAATTTGTGTCTTGTCACCGATCTCTGCAAGGAAAAACATGATCGTGGTGGCCATAAAGGCACTCATACCTGGAAATGCAGAGCTATCGCTGTCGTCTTTATCCGGAATCAGTAGCCAGCCGGCAATAACAATAAAACTGGCTGCCAGCACCCAGGGCAGCCAGGTAACAGGAATAAATAAGGCAAGCCAGACACCAACCCAGGCAGATAGCGCGTGATTAAGAAGGGTAGCAGTGGTAATACCTAAAATAATCGGCAGGCGCTTCGCGTAACGGGCAACCAGAAAAAGGGATAACAATTGGGTTTTGTCGCCAATTTCGGCGAACGCCACGGCAAGTGTTGAGGCGAGGAAGGCATCCATGAATATTCCAGGGGCGGCTTGTCAGACATGAGGCAGGACACCTACCGCCCTACGGAGATGAACCTGCCCCAGGTCTCGTCAATTCCACCGGTGTAATGGTGGAACATGTCAGCCATGGAGATGAGCTCCAAGTATGTTGACTGACATTCGCCCGTGAATTATTG
>DATJDA010000305.1:0-11240 GCA_035497695.1 Marinobacter sp.
AGTTGTTCAGTGTCGACAACCCGGTCAATATCCATGGCTTTGATGTCATACCATGCAGGCATTCTCATGCCGCCGTTAATGGTAACTGCCAGCTCGGGGGCGTGCGGAAAAATGAACCTGACGGCAGCGCCATCCGGTAGGCCTAACTCTGGCACAACAGATTCAAAATCATGCCCATTGGCCCCAAGACCATGCAGCCAGATAACGGCTCCGGTGGGGTTTGATGCGGTTTCCAGTTCTATGTATTGAAGATTTAGCACTCGTTACCTCGTTAAATTCTGAATTGGCAGCGAATTGTTCAGGCGGTTCTAGGTTGTTCGACGCTTGCCTGGCAAGCGGTTACCACCGGATTTGCATACATGTTTAATAGATATGGGCGCATAGCCGGATCACAAGCACTCAGCCGTTGTTCTATTTCAACCTTTGCAGCATTCAGGTCACTCTTCGGACGATTATCGATAACCCTTCCGATCTCACTTTCAAGTTTCTTTTGTTCCAGTTCTGAATGCTCAGCCACTACCTGGTTTTTGTTACGCAATTGCCAGGCTATAAGATTAGACGGATGCAAGTGGTAGTTAATGTGCATTTCCCGATCAATACGAGCGGCCAGCTCTTTGGGGTCCTCTGGTGAATCCACTATCGGCGCACCAAAATGCACGTGCACATGGCCTTTGAATCCAGTCAGCCCTCGCATTATCTGTTCGGTATCTTCCCCTTCAGCTTTTATATAACTGCCGGTTCTGGCTTTCATTTCAAGCTCCCTGGCTTTATCTATGTCGCAGGGATCGTACTCATAAGCGATGGAGACAGGCACAATATTCAGCTTGTTAGTGGCCTCGGCAAAACTCAGTCCGCTTTTTTTGCGGCTCATATAAAACATTTTGACGATAGCCGGGTCGGTACGATCCACTCCATCTTTGGCGCGGCCTTCCCGGTGGGCTATCCAGATACTGTGATTGGTTTCAATGCTGTGATTGATAAAAGCCGACAGCGTAACGTACGCATCCCGCATCTCCCGTGGACTGGTCATATTCCGGCGTACGATGAAGCTCTTGTTCAATCGCATCATTTCAGCAAAGACGCGATTGGCCAGCAGGTTGTCACCAATGGCAATGCGGGTGGTATGAAAGCCATTCTGGAACAACAGATAATTCACCACCATCGGGTCAAAAACGATGTCCCGATGGTTGGATATAAACAGATGCGCCCGTGTTTTATCAAGATTTTCCAGACCGCTTGTTGTTACCCGGCTTGTGGTGCTGTCAATCAGGTCGCCAACATACGAAGAAAGCCCTGCCTGAAGATCGTCAATCTGGTTGTAGTGGCCAAAGTGCCTGACCAGCCAGCGCCGTATGAATACGCGCAACACAGCCGGTGCAAAGCGTGCCAGCATAGGCGACTTAAAGCGGCCAACCATATCCAGAAAACCGGTGTCGTTAACCAAGCGATGAATAGTTGGGCCCGTCTCTTCATCTGAATAGGGACGAATGCCGTCAAATTGTTGCATGGAAGCGCTGTTTTTATCGGTGTTATTCACAGACTACCCTAAATCGGTGGTTCAGAAAGCGGCGGTATTGTAGCGTTTCTGCAATCGAAATACCTCCACCCCATAGCCATTTACGCATTGCCATGGCTCAATCTGATATGATTGGCCACTATTACCCGCACAACTATTATTTTTACGATCATTTCAGTACCACCTACAGATAATCGGTCACCTATGTATCTTGAACAGGATTTTGAACAACTTTCCCGGGAACGCCCGAACTCCTCACTTAAAAGTCCTGAGCAGGTACTCCACGACGTATTCGGCTATGAATCCTTTCGCCCACTCCAGGGAGAGATTATTCATGAGGTAATCAACGGTGGCGACGCGCTGGTGCTAATGCCAACCGGCGGCGGCAAGTCACTGTGCTATCAGGTTCCGGCACTGGTGCGGCCCGGTACAGCCATTGTTATATCACCACTGATTGCACTGATGCAGGATCAGGTTTCTGCGCTCAAGCAACTGGGTGTGAAAGCTGCATTTTTGAATTCAACGATGGATTATGAACAGGCCCGGGCCACAGAATATGCCTTAACCACCGGCGAATTAGATCTGCTCTACTGCGCACCGGAACGGCTTATTCAGCCCCGCACTATTGAACTGATGCACAGTGCCTCGATATCGCTGTTTGCCATTGATGAGGCCCACTGCGTATCGCAGTGGGGGCATGATTTCCGGTCAGATTATTTGCAGCTTGGTATGCTCGCGGCAGAATTTCCCAATATTCCCCGCATTGCACTGACCGCCACGGCCGATGAGCGCACTCGAAAAGAGATTGCCGAACGGCTGTCCCTCACCAACGCCCGTCATTTCGTCAGTGGGTTCGACCGCCCAAACATTCAATACAGAATAGCTCCAAAAATTAATGGTAACAATCAGTTGCTGGCATTTATTAAAGCCGAACATGAAGGCGATAGCGGAATCGTCTATTGCCTGTCACGCAACAAAGTCGATGCCACTGCAAAATTGCTGGTGAGTAAAGGTTACACCGCACTGCCCTATCATGCAGGATTGCCGTCAGCCGATCGTGCCCGGAATCAGGAGCGCTTTCTGCGGGAAGACGGGGTTATTATTGTTGCCACCATTGCCTTTGGTATGGGCATAGACAAACCGGACGTGCGTTTTGTTGCACATCTGGACCTGCCAAAAAGCCTCGAAGCGTACTATCAGGAAACCGGGCGCGCCGGCCGGGATGGCAACCCATCTACCGCTTGGATGGTCTATGGGCTGCAAGACGTTATAAAACTGCGACAAATGCTCGATTCATCTCAGGGTAACGATCAATTCAAACGGGTAGAGCGCCAAAAACTCGATGCCATGCTGGGCCTGTGTGAGGTTACCCGCTGCCGGCGCCAGGTTCTTCTGAACTATTTTGGTGATCAGTTGGATGAGCCCTGCGGTAATTGCGATACCTGCCTGAATCCGCCAGAAACGTGGGATGGCACTGTGGCTGTTCAAAAGGCGCTGTCCTGCGTGTACCGGACTGGCCAACGCTTTGGTGTTACCTATCTGATAGATGTGCTTAGAGGGTCTGAAAGTGAACGGGTGATTCAGTCGGGCCATCATCAGGTGTCCACCTATGGGATAGGGACAGAGTTATCTGCTAACGAGTGGAAGTCTGTGTTCCGACAACTGGTGGCTAATGGCTATTTGAAAACAGATCCCGACGGCTATGGCGCACTTCAGTTAACAGAAATTTGCCGTGCGATCCTGAAAGGTGAACAGAAGGTTGAGCTGCGTAAAGATCCGGTAGTAAGTAAAACTGGCTCCCGAACATCTGGAGGCCGGAAAGGTTCATCCGTGCGGGAACGGGTGACAGACCACGAGGGCTGGGAAGTTCTTCGCGCCTGTCGCAAGGCTCTGGCCGATAAACAGGGGGTGCCACCCTACGTGATCTTTCACGACACCACCCTGTTTGACATGTTAGAGCGCAAGCCCAAAACCTTGAGCGAACTTGCGCAAATCAGCGGCGTAGGAGCAGCCAAGCTCGAAAAATACGGTGATACTTTTCTGCAAGCGCTATCAGGGCTCAAATAAAACCCTTTCTCCTTACCCGGTAATGCGCCAGCGAGGTGGCCACATGATTACCTTCCTCGTCGTGAAGCAGGCCTTCAAGAGTAAATTTCGCCCGCCCGGTGGCATCGGCATCAGCACGGATCCCGGCCACTTGTTCTGGCGACAGCGAGAACTCCACGGTGACATTCGAATTCGCTGGCTGCAAAAACTGAAGCGTCATTTCTTTCAAAATTGGCGTGTAGGCGGGCCCGAGATCAAATAGCGAGAGCACGCCACCGGGAATTTCAGCCACCAGAAAATAGGCACCGGCGTAAAGGCTTCCAAAGTGATTTTTATTACCCTTCAGCTTAATTTCAGCTCGAACGTATCCTGGGCGAACCTCTTTCACACTGAAACCATTTCGTGGTGCGAACGGGATAGCCAGGCCAATTATTTTATTCACCGCAGCATACCCACTGGTCTTTTTGAGCCACGCTAACGGAGTAGCCGGAGTGGCCTCTGCGTCTGTATTGGCAACCCAGTGTCCGGTTGCGCCAATGATTGTGTCAATAAGTGCCATAACTGTACCTTTATGCTTCGTAAAAGATTTTGAGCAGATCTTACCGGTGTTCTCCACGTTTGTACGGTTATTTGGCAATATTTTGACAAAAGCACCACTCTCAAAATGGATTATGCTCTAGAGTAAGAGCATTCAGCAGGAAAAAGGGTTGAAAATTGATAAATCCACAAACAAACCAGCCCAATAGACTCCGGCGCCGGGGCATTCAGCGCTTGCTGATTTTTTGGTTTTTGATTCCTGCTGCAATGAATCTGACTGCGTCCGCACAGGCGTCAACCAGTACAACTCAGGATTACATCCTCTGGTACCGCAATTACGATAGCCCTGCTATTCGTGCACTTGTTAATCTGGCGTTGAGCGAAACACCGGAATACGGCGCTTACCAACTGGTGCGTAGTGAAGAATTGAGCCAAGGCAGGGTTTTGCGGGAACTGGCACAGGGGAAGACCGGGCTGATCGATATTGCCAATCTGGCAACCTCTCCCGACAGAGAAGAAAACCTTACTGCTATTCCTATTCCAGTTGATGGAGGCCTGCTTGGTTTTCGTGTTTGTGTGGTTCTCCCCGCCAAACTGCACCTTTTCGAAAACATCCACACCCTCGATGATTTGAAAAGCTCAGGTATCCGCATTGGCCAGGGTACCCACTGGCCAGACACCCAGATACTTGAGTCCAATGGAATTGAAGTGGTTACCCATCCACGCTATGAAATCCTGTTTGGCATGCTACGTAACAACCGGTTTGATTGCTTTGCCAGAGGAGTAAGCGAAGTTTTGTATGATCTTCAGATCGAAAGTGACCCTGACCTTATAATAGAGCCCAACCTGCTTTTGGCGTATCCGATGCCCTCTTACTTTTTTGTCGGATCGCGGGACGTGGAGATGGCGCAGCGGCTGCAACTGGGTATGGAGCGAGCTGTTTACGATGGCAAATTTGCAGAGTTTCTAAAGCAATACTACGCGCGGGCGGTGAATTTGCTACACCTTGAACGCCGCCACATCATTGTATTGAAAAACCCCCTGCTTACCGAAGAGTCTCGCAACATCGGGCGGCGCACCCTGGAAAACCTGCGCCGCCGCCTGGAAACCCTGGCAACTAAACCCTGAACCGCGAGACGTTCTGGTTAAGGGTTTGGCCAATACTTGCTATCTGCCCGCTATACACGTCGTTCTCGCTGGCTGCTGCAGATGCCTCCTGGCCCTGATCTGAGATGCGGGTAATAGACGAGTTCAGTTCTTCTGTTACCGATGTCTGCTCTTCTGATGCCGTTGCTATCTGAGACGTCATCTGGCTGATTGATGTAATGGCATCAGCGATTCTGTTCAATGCCTCCATCGCGTCCTGAGCTTTTTCCATACTTACGTTGGATACGGCAGTCGAGGCCTTCATCACGTTTACAGCGTCAGTTGCGCCCTTCTGCAGCCGTTCAATCATATTATTGATCTCTTCTGTGCTCGTTTGGGTACGCTGAGCCAGGTTTCGCACCTCATCAGCAACCACCGCGAAGCCCCGCCCGGCGTCACCGGCACGAGCCGCTTCAATGGCTGCATTTAACGCCAACAGGTTAGTCTGTTCAGCAATACCCTGAATAACTTCAAGCACAGACGTAATGGACGTGACATCTTTACCCAGTGCATCTATAACGCCTGCAGCGGAAGTAACCTCTCTGGACAGCTTTTGAACAGCATCCCGCGATGCAGCTACAGTTTCCAGAGATGCCCGGCTCTCATCATCAGCGGTATTGGCAGCATCGGCAGTTAGCTGGGCATTCTGGGCAATTTCATTAGCGGCGGCTGACATTTCATTGATAGCAGTGGCTACCATGTCAATTTCGGCCTGCTGTCTTTCAACACTGGTACGGCTCGTTTTAGCCGTGTTTCTGAGTGACAGAACATTATCACCAAGTTCTGCACTTCCCTGCTGCACGTCTTTTACAACAGCTTGAATATTCTCAACAAATTGATTGAAATTTGCAGCCAGTTGGCCAAATTCGTCTTGCGTACTGGCATCAAGCCGCCGGGTAAGGTCTGCGTCGCCAGTGCTGATATCACGCATTGCTGAGCCAAGGCGGCGCACCGGAGCCATGAGAACTCTAATGCCAAAGCGCAATATAACCAGCGAGATAAGTAAACCTGAAACCGCCAGAATTAAGCCAAAAATGCGCGCGTTCTGTACCGGAGCGTTAATTTTATCTTCGTTAACAAAAATGCCCAGATACCAGTCTACGCCCTTAGCCTGACTGATTTTGTGGAAACCCGCTGTCCATGAGACACCGTCAGCTTCAAAGGGATAAACTGTTCCCTTCAGATCGGGCATTGCACCAATCAAAGCCTTAATGTTTTTCCCGATCAGTTTCTGATTCGGGTGGAAAAGGATAGTGCCATCCTTATTGATCAATGCAGCGTAGCCAGCGTCGGCCAAGGTAACGGATTTTAGTATTTTCTCAATAGTTGCCATGCTGATATCAGCACCAACTACCCCCTTATAACTTCCGCTTTTTACTGGCGCCAGGGAAGAAAGCACCATACGATCAGCCGTTGCATCCAGGTACGGGTCGGTAAAAGAAGCGCTGCCAACGCTAATGGCTTTTTTATACCAGGGGCGCGTTCTCGGGTCGAAATCCGCCGGAAGTGTGGCGTCATCTTTTTCCGTCTTCATCAACATGTAGCCGTCGTCTGTACGGCCAACATATACATTAAGAAAAGAGCCGCCAGCACTTATGGCCTGGAACAGCCGCCTGGCATCGTCATCATTGTCCGTTGTTTCCAGAGCTTTTGCGGTGGCTTCTGTCATCGCCAGCCTGGTATTGAGCCAGTCAGCGATGCTCGAGGTACTCTGAGCAACTGCGTCGTCAATAAGAGCACCAACATAGGTGTCTGTTGTTTGTTGTAATCGAATATCGCCGGAAATCGTAAACGAGCCCATTCCAAGCAGCAGCAAGACACCAAAGGCAATCAGAAGTTTTTGACCAAAGGTAAAGTTCACGGCGGAATCCTTTTTTTTTAAACACTACTGGGAATAATAGGTGTTTCGGCTAGTTTGGCGAAGTCTTTAATATCTTCTGATAAACTTTTACCAGCAGTGGCCGATTCCAGACCCCTGTTTTATTTCTCAAGCGGGAGTTCAGCCATATGGCTCACGAAGAATTGCACATCAATCTCCGCAATCTGAAGCTTGAAGACTACGAACAGCTCCAGGTACTGATGGATAGAATCTATGACGATATTGGTGGGGCATGGCCCAAGGAGACAATCAAAGCGCTTGTTGAGCAGTTCCCCGATGGCCAGCTCTGCATAGAAGATAACGAGCAGCTCGTTGCTGTTGCCCTGACAGTTTGTGTGAAATACGAAAGATTCAGTAACCCGCACACTTATGACGACCTCATGCTTCATGACGAAAAAATCCGACATAGCGAACAGGGTGACTCTTTGTATGGGCTGGATGTTTTCATTCATCCGGAATACCGCGGTTACCGGCTTGGCCGGCGCCTTTATGAGGCGCGGAAAGAGCTGTGTCGTTCAATGAACCTGAGAGCGATTCTGGCCGGCGGACGAATTCCCGATTACCACAAATACGCTGATCACTACACTCCTGCTGAGTATATCGAGCGGGTTGACCGGAGAGATATTTACGATCCAATTCTCAGCTTTCAGCTATCTAACGATTTTCAGGTCACACGGCTGATGCATAAATACCTGCCAGAGGATAAAAGATCTCTGGGGTATGCCACGCTGCTTGAGTGGCGGAACATTCTTTATACGCCACCGTCCACCGTGCTCAGTGCCAAGAAAACTCAGGTACGCTTGGGTGCTGTGCAATGGCAAATGCGTGAATTCAACTCGGTTGAGGCTGTACTTCAACAAGTGGAATACTTTGTGGACGCACTGTCTGATTACAAAAGCGATTTTGCAATCTTCCCCGAGTTCTTTAATGCGCCACTTATGGGGCTGACCGATCAGGTGGACCAGACCCGGGCCGTCCGTTTTCTTGCCGGGTTCACCGAACAGTTCCGTGACCAGATGTCTGAAATGGCGGTTAGCTACAATATCAACATTATCACCGGCTCCATGCCGCTACTGGAGAACGATCGCGTTTATAATGTGTCGTACCTGTGCCATCGCGATGGCCGTGTTGATGAGCAACGGAAAATCCACATCACCCCCCATGAGCGGCGCGACTGGGTCATTGAAGGTGGCAGTGATTTTCAGGTGTTTGAAACCGACGCTGGCCGGGTCGCTATTATGATTTGTTACGATATAGAATTCCCAGAGTTGGGGCGGATTGCCGCCAGCCAGGGTGTTGATATTATTATGGTGCCGTTCTGGACCGACACAAAGAACAGCTACCTTCGGGTGCGGCGCTGTGCCCAGGCACGCGCCATTGAAAACGAATGTTATGTTGTTATTACCGGAAGCGTTGGCAACCTGCCACAGGTTGAAAATCTGGATGTGCAATACGCGCAATCGTCGGTATTTTCTCCATCGGATTTTGCGTTTCCTCATGATGCAGTTATGGCCGAAACCACACCAAATACGGAAATGATCATGTTTTCAGACATGGATCTGGAAAAGCTGATATTGATGCGCAATGAGGGGTCGGTGAACAACCTGAAGGATCGTCGTGTTGACTTATATGAATGCAAAAAGCTCTGATTTAACTCTCTGTCAGAAAATCAATTGAAGAAGTGCCTTAGAGCTTTACTGTAGGCTACTGAAGATATTGCCAAACCGGAAATCAGTGGCTATTGTTTATACAATATCCAACCGGCCTTGGGTCAGGCCGGTTGTAGTGGATGCGAAAACCATCAGAGATATAATGTAAATGAATGAAGCGCTACCAGATCTTATCGCACGCTTTCGGGTCAGGCGGGGGTTGTTTCGCAAGGAGATAGTTGAAGCAGATCTCTATGAGCTTGATGCGTATGGCTGCGTATTGAAAACAGACAAAGTTTTTAATCCGGGTGACACCATTGTCCTGGATATAGTAATGGATATGCCATTTGACGAGATTCGCGCGGAAGGCTTTTCAGGCCTGATAACAGAGAGTAGAAAGCACTGTAGCAACTTCTTCTATTCAGTTGATTTTATTGAATTAACTTCTGATGAAAACTCTGATCTTTCTGGGAAATTAAGCCGTATTCGGGAAGTTCTTTCGAAGAAGCAGTCGCTTAAATCCCGACGTTCGCCAGGAACTTCTGTTCCGGATTTCCGACAGTTGGCCTGATCTTACCGTTTGTTTCTAACCTACCCCTTCCGTAAGGAGACTTCCCAATGGCTAAAAAAGCCAAATCCAGCGTTGAAAATATTGTTAAGAAAGTTAACCGGGAATTTGAAAAGACATCGTCTCAAATCGAAAACCTGATTACCGATGCACTGAAACAGTTTGATAGCCTTCAGCATCAGATCCAGGATCCTGTGCGGAAACTGCTCAGAGATCTTGATGAGTTACGCGAAAGAGAGATGAAGCGCTTCAGCGATGAGTTTGATCGCCGGCTTGGTGAGTTCCAGGAATTACAGGACAGCATCCTCGAGCGCCTGGGACTAGCCTCCAAAGAAGTTGGCGGGGAAGCTAAAAAACTCGCAAAAAAAACCAGCCCTAAAAAGACAACTGAGAAAAAACCCAGGAAAGCCGCCACTAAAAGTAACCTTGCGGGAAAATCTGCATCCAAACCATCGACAGCCAAGAAAGCCGCCAAGGCAAAACCGGCGAGCCGCCCTGCTGCTAAAGCAGCCAAGCCGGTCAATAAGAATGATCTTACCCTGATTAAAGGTATCGGGCCGGCTACTGCAAAAAAGATGAAGGATGCTGGTATCACTACCATCGATCAGGTTGCTAACCCTTCTGCTGCAGACAAAGAAAAACTGAAGGCGTTTTCTGGCGTTAAAGGATTTGATCAGTTCACTAATGAGGCCAAGAAAATCATCTGATGCAAACATCTGACCAGCCAGTATTACGAGACATAGTCTTGATTGGCGGCGGACACAGCCACGTCGGGGTACTCAAACGATTCGCCATGAATCCTGTCCCCGGCGTGCGACTAACTCTAATCTGCCGTGATACACATACCCCCTACTCCGGAATGCTACCAGGCTATGTGGCCGGCCATTACAGCTACGATGACGTTCATATTGATCTGAGCAAGCTCGCGGAATTTGCCGGAGCCCGCTTTTACCGGGACGAAGCCAAGGGAATTGATCGAGACCGGAAACGCGTCCGTTGCCTGAACCGGCCAGACGTTCCCTACGACATCCTGTCTATCAACATTGGCTCTTCGCCTCAGGTGAGTGATGTAGAGGGGGCTTTGGAATACGCAGTGCCGGTAAAGCCGATTACCGGCTTCAATCAGCGTTGGCTTGCCTTGCTCTCACGCATTGAAATTCACGAAGGCCCCCTCACCCTGGCCGTTGTTGGTGCCGGGGCTGGCGGAGTTGAGCTCACACTGGCTATGCAGTTCAGATTACGAAATGAACTGAGACAGCGAGGCAAGAACCCTGATCAGCTTCATTTTCACCTGTTTGACTCGGCGGCAGATATTCTTCCAACTCACAATTCCAGGGTTCGGGATATTTTTCGCAAGGCCCTCTCTGATCGCGGCGTGAAAGTACACCTGGGGGCGGCGGTCAGGAAGGTTGAGGAAGGTTTGCTAATGACCGAAGCCGGTGAAACTCTTAAAGCAGACGAACTGCTATGGGTGACACGGGCTGGTGGGCCTGCATGGCTGCGTGATACTGGTCTGGCACTTGACGATAACCTGTTTATAAAAGTCAGGGATACTTTACAGACGGAAAATGACGATAGTATTTTCGCCGCGGGAGATATTGCCAACGTTGTAAACTATCCCCGCGAGAAAGCGGGCGTTTTTGCAGTACGGCAAGGGCGACCCCTGGCAGATAACCTGAAGCGTATGGCGTTAGGGAAATCGCCGAGAGATTTTCACCCCCAGAAACACTGGCTAGCGTTGATCAGTACTGGTGATAAATTCGCCGTAGCGTCCCGAAGTCATGTGCACTTTGCCGGCGCATGGGTTTGGCAATGGAAAAACTGGATTGATCGTCGGTTTATGAAGAAGTTTACCGACCTTCCACCCATGGAAGACAGCACCAAACTGCCCAATACCGG
>DATJDA010000306.1:0-2097 GCA_035497695.1 Marinobacter sp.
CTGGGTTGTGCCAGGCCGGGGGCGACGCAGGATTTTTTTCGGTGTCATACCGGATCAGACATTTTGCCAGTGCCTGACAATGTATTCCTGAATATCGGCAATATTATTATCCAGCACGGTATATCGCTCTTCCCGCTCAAACAGATCTGCCATATGGGTTGGCAGCTCCGGTTTGATGGTTAATCCCGACCCGGTAATCGCATCTGGAAACTTGGCCGGGTGCGCTGTCCCCAAAGTAATCATAGGCACAGAGTTATCCCGGCGGCACTCCCGAGCAGCTTTCACACCAATCGCTGTGTGCGGGTCCAACAAGTATTCATTCTGTTCAAAAACTTCACGAATAGTAGCGCAGGTCGTTTTGTCATCCACCGCAGCACTATCAAACAATTTGCGGGCATTCTTCCAGCGATAATCCTCGATGCTTACCGGCCCCTTGCTGGCATTTTCCAGCAGGGCTTTTACTGCCAGACCATCGCGGCCATGCAGATCGAACAGCAAACGCTCGAAGTTACTAGAAACCATAATGTCCATACTCGGCGACAGAGTATGCTCTAACTTGCGCTGCTCATATTTGTTACCACTCATGAAGCGATGAAGAATATCATTACGATTGGTGGCGATAACCAGCTGGGAGATTGGCAAGCCCATTTTCCTGGCCAGGTAGCCGGCAAATATATCTCCGAAATTACCGGTGGGTACAGAAAAGGCCATGCTGCGATCAGGGCCTCCCAAAGAGAGAGAAGCCTGAAAATAGTAAACAATCTGGGCCATAATCCGAGCCCAGTTAATGGAGTTAACAGCAACCAGTTGTGTTTTCCCACCAAGGAATGCCTGATTGCCAAAGCTCGCTTTTACCATGCGCTGGCAGTCATCAAAATTACCGCGCACGGCAATGTTGTGAATATTGTCGCCAGCTACGGTGGTCATCTGGCGGCGCTGAACCTCAGACACCCGCTCATGGGGGTGCAGTATGAAAATATCCACATTTTCACAACGACGACAGCCCTCTATGGCAGCAGAGCCAGTATCCCCTGAGGTAGCGCCCATAATTACGACACGCTGCTTGCGCTTCTCCAGCACATAATCCAACAAACGCCCCAGCAATTGCAGCGCAAAATCCTTAAATGCCAGGGTTGGCCCGCGAAACAGCTCAAGCACCCATTCGTTAGTGTCTAACTGCACCAGAGGTGCGATGGCCTTGTGACTGAATACCGAGTAGGTCTCGTCAAGCATCTTGCGGAAATCATCCGCTGGAATAGCACCTTCAACGAACGGGTACATCACATGGAACGCAAGTTCGCTGTAGGAAAGCCCGCGCCAGCTCCTGATCTCTTCAAGGCTGAAATGAGGCAGAGCCTCCGGAACATACAGGCCGCCATCTGTGGCCAGACCGGTTAGCAGAACATCTTCAAAGCCCAGTGCGGGTGCTTCGCCCCGCGTACTGATATATCTCACGTGTGTACCTGTCAGTTAAAATTCTCAGTGCGAATACGAACTACCGAGCCATCGGTGTCTGTCAGTGCTTCCAGTTCTTCAATAGCACGGTTCATCTGACGCTCCTGAACCGTATGGGTCAGGATAATCACAGGAATCCGACCATCTTTAACCTCGGATTCTTTCTGCATAATGGACTCAATATTTATGCCGTGCTCGCTGATAATAGAGGCAATTTTCGCCAGCACACCCGGGCGATCCAGTGCCGTAATCCGGAGGTAATAGGCCGACTGGACATCTTCCATGGGCAGAACTTCAATATCTTCCAGTGCTTCTGAAATAAACCCAAGGTAGGGCACCCGCTGCGAACAGCCACTGGAAACACTTCTGGCGACATCAACCAAATCGGCAATAACGGCAGAGGCTGTCGCTTCGTCACCAGCGCCCGGCCCGTAATACATGGTTTGCCCAACCGCATCCCCATCTACCAGCACAGCGTTCAGTACGCCGTCTACCTGGGCAATCAGATGACTCTGAGGAACCAGTGTCGGGTGTACCCGCAACTCTATGCCTTCATCACGGCGACGAGCTATACCCAGGTGCTTAATGCGATAACCCAGCAACTCAGCCTGGGCGATATCGTATGGAATTATTTTCGAGATG
>DATJDA010000307.1:0-4527 GCA_035497695.1 Marinobacter sp.
ATCGTGCAGCGGCACTTAAAGATGCAGCCGGCCTGTAATTACTTTTAAAAATTCTCGGGGCGCACCCATAACCGCGTGCGTCCAAACCGAACTGTCAGGAGAACACCATAATGAGTACCTTTAACGACTACAAAGTGCGCGACATAGCTCTGGCCGATTGGGGTCGTAAAGAAATCAAAATTGCCGAAGGCGAAATGCCGGCTCTGATGGCACTTCGTGAACGGTACAAAACCGAGCAGCCGCTGAAAGGCGCGAACATAATGGGCTGCATTCACATGACCATTCAGACCGCCGTACTGATCGAAACCCTGATCGAGCTGGGTGCTGATGTGCGCTGGTCATCCTGCAACATCTTCTCAACCCAGGATCAGGCAGCCGCGGCCATTGCTGCCCGGAATATTCCGGTGTTTGCCTGGAAAGGCGAGACTGAGGAAGAGTATGAGTGGTGCCTTGAGCGCACCATCGGTGCAGATGTGGAAGGCTGGGAACCCAACATGATTCTGGACGACGGCGGCGATCTTACCGCCCTGCTCCATGAAAAGTACCCGGAAATCCTCGCCAACTGCCACGGCGTAACCGAAGAAACTACCACCGGTGTGCATCGTCTGCAGGAAATGCTGCGCGATGGCACCCTGAAGGTTCCGGCCATTAACGTGAACGACGCCGTTACCAAGTCCAAGAACGACAACAAATACGGCTGTCGTCACAGCCTGAACGATGCCATCAAGCGCGGCACAGATCACCTGATGGCGGGCAAAAAAGCACTGGTTATTGGCTACGGCGACGTTGGCAAAGGCTCGGCAGCCTCCTTGCGCCAGGAAGGCATGATTGTAAAAGTAACCGAGGCCGACCCAATCTGCGCCATGCAAGCCTGTATGGACGGTTATGAGGTGGTTTCACCGTACCTCAATGGCATTAACACTGGTACCGAAGCAGGTATAGACAAAGCGCTGCTGCAAAACACCGACATTCTGGTGACCACCACCGGCAACATGAACGTGTGTGATTCGCACATGCTCAAGGCCCTGAAGTCTGGTGCAGTTGTGTGCAACATTGGCCACTTTGATAACGAAATTGATACCGCCTACATGCGTAAGAACTGGGAATGGGACGAGGTTAAGCCGCAGGTTCATGTGATCTACCGTGACAAAGCCACCAACGACCACCTGATTCTGCTGTCGGAAGGCCGTCTGGTGAACCTGGGCAACGCCACCGGCCACCCATCACGCATTATGGATGGCTCATTCGCGAATCAGGTACTGGCTCAAATGTACCTGTTTGAGCGCAAATTCGCTGATCTTCCGGAAGAGGCCCGCGAAAAAGGCATTTATGTGCAGGTTCTGCCCAAGAAGTTGGACGAAGAAGTGGCCCGGGCCATGGTGGAAGGTTTTGGTGGGGTGATCACCAGAATGACCCCTGAGCAGGCAAAATATATCGGCGTACCGGTCGAAGGCCCGTACAAGCCGGAAAGCTACAAGTACTGATTGGGTAACAACATGCAATCCCAGACACAATTCAAGCGCCGTTTCAGCTTTGAGTTTTTTCCGCCCAAGACCGATCCGGGCAGGGAAAAACTACAGAGCGTGCGCGATCAGCTTGCCGAAGTGCATCCGGATTTTTTCTCGGTAACCTTTGGCGCAGGTGGTTCCACCAGAGACCGCACGATTGAAACTGTACTCAGCCTGCACAAGCAAGGCATCTCTACCGCACCGCACCTGTCGTGCATGGGGGGCACACGGGAAGACATCTCCGAACTGCTGGACCTGTACAAGGCCAACGGTATTAACCGTATCGTGGCGCTTCGGGGCGACATGCCTTCCGGTATGGGGGCATCTGGTGAAATGCGCTACGCCAATGAACTGGTTGAGTTCATTCGCGAGCACAGTGGCGATCACTTCAATCTGGAGGTAGCTGCCTACCCGGAGTTCCATCCCCAGGCTCGTAACGCAGAAGAGGATTTGAAGAACTTCGTCCGCAAAATGAAAGCTGGTGCCAACAGCGCCATTACCCAGTATTTCTTTAATGCAGACAGCTACTTCTACCTTGTCGACCGCCTTGAAAAGCTGGGCATTACCGCGCCCATAGTGCCGGGTATTATGCCGATCGTTAACTTTTCAAGCCTGGTCCGGTTCTCCGATATGTGTGGCGCAGAAATTCCCCGCTGGATTCGCAAACAGTTAGAAGCCTACGGTGACGATTCTGTGAGCATCCGGAAATTCGGTGAAGAAGTAGTGACTGAGATGTGTGAAAAACTACTGAAAGCCGGTGCGCCGGGATTGCATTTCTACACGCTGAACCAGGCTGAGCCCAGCCTTAGCATCTGGAAAAACTTGGGTATCAGCGGGCGAGACAAAATAGCCTTTTAAATACCACTTAAAAAGCCGGGTCTCAAAACCCGGCTTTTTAATGCCCCAAGCGTTTGATTTTCTGTCCCCTCCTGAGTAATAGTCTAAAGTGTACGTGATGCAGTTCCACAATCAGCTCCCCGGCACCCACAATAATCCGTTGTGTTTTCCGGCATGCCTTACCAGGCACTGGAGCCTTATAAAAAGCAAAAGGAGAAAGCATGAGTACGAAATGGCTGAAATCCCTCAGCGCCGGCCTGGCACTTACCGTTGCAGCGGGTACCGTTAGCGCAGAAACATTACGCGTGGTAACTGACCCTAGTTTCGTCCCCTTCGAAATGCTCGATCAAGAATCCGGCGAAATGATTGGCTTTGATATGGAAATCATCCGGGCAGTCGCAGACCATGCCGGGTTTGATATCAAAATAAACACCATGGATTTCAACGGCATTATTCCCGCCCTGCAAACTGGCAACGTCGACATTGCCATTGCCGGCATAACCATCACTGATGAACGCTCCAAAATCGTCGATTTCTCTGATCCTTACTACGACTCCGGCCTGCGTATTCTTGTACGCAACACAGAAAATGATGTGCAGAAATTCAGCGATCTGGAAGGTAAGAAAATTGGTACCAAAATTGGCTCAACCAGTTACGATTATCTGACCAAGAACCTCAAGAATCACAGCGGTGTAACCCCCTATCCGGGTAGTTCAGACATGTACATGGCACTGATGTCTCGTGCTGTGGATGCCGTATTCTACGACTCCCCTAACGTTGGCTACTTTGCGCGCACCAAAGGTGAAGGCAAAGTGAAAACAGTCGGCCCGCTGTATGAAGGTCAGCAGTATGGCATTGCCTTCAAAAAAGGCAGCAAGTGGGTTGATAGTGCAAACAAGGCGCTGAAAGAAATACGAGAAGATGGCACCTACAAAACTATCTATGAAAAGTGGTTTGGACCCCTGCCAGACAATAAGTAAGGGCACCATAAGCTGACTTTTCTCCAGGTTGCCGGGGTGCCTGCACTCCGGCAATACCTGACTCCAACTTTCCGCGGAGACCTCTATTGTGGAACACCAGTTTCAATTTGACTGGCAAGCAGCAAGTAACGCAATTCCTTATCTGGCCAAGGGGATTCCCTACACCCTTTACATCTCATTTGCCGGTCTGGCAATTGGCTTTGCCCTGGGTATTTTTTTTGGCCTGTTGAGCATTAACAAAAACTGGTTTCTGAAGTGGCCGGCAACTGCCTATATTGAGATTTTTCGCGGCACGCCAATTCTTGTTCAGGTGCTGTTTATCTTTTACGGCCTGCCTGATCTGCTCGGTGGTCCCATTGATCCACTTACCGCCGGTATTGCCGCCATCGCCCTGAACTCAGGTGCCTATATTTCAGAGGTGGTTCGGGGTGGTGTGCAATCCATCGACAGGGGCCAGTCAGAGGCAGGCTTGTCGCTTGGGCTCTCCCGGCCCCAAACATTCTGGTCCATTATCTGGCCACAGGCGTTCCGCCGAATGATTCCTCCGCTGGGCAACCAGGCCATTGTCAGTATCAAAGATACGTCATTGTTCTCGGTTATTGGCGTGGGTGAGTTGGTTCGTCAGGGGCAGGTTTATATTGCCACTACCTTTACCGCATTTGAGGTGTATTTTGTGGTCGCGATCATGTACCTGGCCATAACCCTCTCGCTGTCGCTGGTTCTTCGTTATGTTGAGCGGCGCGGGCTGATCGCTGTCTGAAGGAAAGGTACCCATGACTGATATTGTTGAAATGAAGGACATGAACAAGTACTTCGGCAATTTGCATGTCCTGAAAGATATCAACCTTACCGTTGAACAGGGCGAGGTGGTGGTTATTATCGGTGCCAGCGGATCTGGTAAATCTACCCTGATTCGCTGTGTTAACGGGCTGGAAGAATATGAGTCCGGCAGTTTGTCGGTAGACGGACACGCACTGGCACCCAAGGGCGGCAATCTGAGTACTCTGAACGAGATCCGCAAAGAAGTGGGCATGGTGTTCCAGCAGTTCAATCTGTTCCCTCACTTGTCTGTGAAGAGGAACATTATGCTGGCCCAAAGGAAGGTTAAAAACATTCCCAAAGTCATCGCCAATGCCACAGCAGAGCGATTATTGGAACGGGTTGGTATCGGCAGCCAGGCAGACAAGTACCCCAGCCAGCTC
>DATJDA010000308.1:0-5902 GCA_035497695.1 Marinobacter sp.
TTCTTCAGTTCCGCTGCCCTGCTGGCTGGTCTGAGCTAAAAAGTCTGCCTTTTCAGGTGCCTTTTCATCGTCAAATTGTGACAGGGTAATCTCCATGGTCTGGGCCGAAGAGCGCGGCGTTTCCGGAGCAAAGCTGATTCCCAACACAATAGCCGCATGCAGAGCCAGCGCAATAAAAAACGTGAAGGAAAACCGATCAAAGTCGCTTACCTGAACAGCCATGCCCGATCCTGATTCAATCACTACCCCCAGTTTTACTTTTATGCACGCTTACGCTTGTCCAGGTGCCCGGCAACGGCATCAATGAGTTGCCCGGCAATGTCCGTACCGAATGCGGAATCAAGCTCACGGATACAGGTTGGGCTGGTTACATTGATTTCTGTGAGGTAATCACCAATAACGTCCAGCCCGACAAAAATCAGCCCCTTTTCCTTGATGGCCGGCGCTACACGCTTGCAGATTTCCCAATCACGGGCAGTCAGCTCGCGCCCCTCACCCCGACCGCCGGCGGCTAAATTACCGCGATTCTCGCCCTGTGAGGGGATTCGTGCAAGCGCATAAGGCACTGGCTCACCGTCAATCATCAGAATGCGCTTGTCGCCGTCACTGATTTCGGGAATAAACTTCTGCGCCATCGCCTGCCGAGTGCCGTAGCGAGTCAGAGTTTCGATAATCACGCCAAGATTGAAGTCGTTTTCCTTAACCCGGAATATCGACTGGCCGCCCATGCCGTCTACCGGTTTCATAATAATATCGCCATGCCGGGCATAAAACTCCCGGAAGCGGTCCGGGGAGCGACTTACCAGCAGGGGCGGCGTCAAATCCTCAAACTGGGTGGCAAACAGCTTCTCGTTACAATCCCTGAGCGTGGCAGCAGGATTCACCACCAGCGCCCCCTGCTGTTCCGCCGCATCAAGAATATAGGTGGTCATCAGGAACTCGCGATCCACCGGTGGATCTTTACGCATCAGAATAACGTCCAGATCACCCAGCGCCCGTTCCTGAGTTGCGCCAAAGCTGTACCAGCTTTCAGGATCCAGACGTACGCTCAACTCCCGGGTGCGGGCCATGGCTTTGCCGCCCTCGAGGTACATATCCTGCAGCTCCATATACTCAAGTTGCCAGCCACGAGCCTGCGCTGCCAACAGCATGACCAGCGAGCTGTCTTTCTTGAAGTGGATGCTCTCGATAGGATCCATCACGATTCCGAGTCGGACTGTCATAATATTTGTTGGACCTCATGAGTCAAAAACAAGAACCGGTCTGCAGAGCGAACCGCCTGATAAGTGCTATGCTGAAATGTCAGATGGTATTGTACCCCAGACGCAAATGCATCCGCAGAAATCCTCAACTGATTACGTGATGTTGCAAGCGAAAGTACAATTAGTGACAAAGTAATACTTTTTATCTAGCCATTGATACTCTATAAATGAGCAGGGCTTATAGAAGAACCCTAAGGTTTGTGTTAAAACCCCCGTTTGAAAAATAATGATTCGCTGAGCGCAGGGCAGTTGGACAATGGATGACAACTTCGAGAATTTGAAGATCATGGTGATTGACGACAGCAAAACGATTCGTCGCACCGCAGAGACACTTCTGAAAAAGGTCGGCTGTGAGGTCATCACCGCAACTGACGGCTTTGACGCTTTGGCTAAAATCGCCGACTCTCAGCCGGACATCATTTTTGTCGACATCATGATGCCGCGCCTTGATGGTTACCAAACCTGCGCACTAATCAAGAATAATTCTTCTTTCAAGAAAACGCCGGTTATTATGCTTTCCAGCAAAGACGGGCTGTTCGATAAGGCCAAAGGTCGTATCGTCGGCTCGGATCAGTATTTAACCAAACCGTTCAGCAAAGATGAGTTACTCAACACCATTCGCCAATATATGCCCCAGGCGGAGCGGTAGATCCGCTGACACAAAGAACCTTCGAGGAAACCATGGCCCGTATTCTAATTGTTGATGACTCTCCTACAGAGGTGAAAAAGATTTCCACTATTCTGGAAAAGCATAACCACGTTGTGCTAACCGCCGATAACGGCGCAGATGGTGTTGCCAAGGCACGTGCCGAAACTCCGGATCTGGTTTTGATGGACGTTGTCATGCCTGGCCTGAATGGCTTTCAGGCCACCCGTCAGTTGACCCGCGCACCAGAAACTGCGTCGATCCCCGTGGTAATTGTTACCACCAAAGACCAGGAGACGGATCGGGTGTGGGGTACACGCCAGGGCGCCAAAGGTTATCTGGTCAAGCCGGTTAACGAAGATGATCTGATCAAGACAATCAACAACCTGATTGGCTGATCACTAACTGTGGAGTAAGCATGTCCGCCCAGGCCGCCCCCTTTACCGTTCTGACGGATATCGCCCGGCGCAGTCGTTCCATGGCCGCCGGCCTGCCAGAGCAACAGGAAGCTGTTGAGCTCTGGAACGGAATTGGTTTTATTCTTGCGGGCGAGCGTTATGTAACACCCATGGGCGAAGTAACAGAAATACTTCACGTCCCCCGGTTTACCCATATTCCGGGAGTTCGTCCGTTTTTATTGGGCGCAGCCAATGTTCGTGGCCGTCTCCTCCCCCTGGTAGATCTCGCCGGTTTCTTCGATATTCCCCGTGTCTCGCGCAGCATGCGTGACCGGCGCGTGCTGGTTATTGAACAGGGTGATCTTTTCAGCGGGCTGGTGGTTGACGGCGTACTGGGCATGCAATATTTCGCAGCAGACAGTTTCAAGGAAGCACCCGAGGGTGTTCCTGAAAGCGTTCAGCCGTTTGTAAGCGGCGGTTATGAGCGCAGCGAGGAAGTCTGGAAAGTCTTTTCCGCCGTCGACCTGCTCGACGACGACCGCTTTCTTGACGTCTCGCAGTGGTAAGGATGATGACAATGGCGAGAACACCATCCAGTCCATCTGATTACCTGACACAATAAACTTGCCAAACTTTATGATAAGGCCGGGAGCCAGAAAATGAAAAACAGAGCCGGAAGACTCGGTATGGGACAGGGGAGCAGCAAGCTGATTGCCGGCCTGATCGCCGCACTGATTGCACTCACTATACTGCTTGTTGTGGTGCTGTTTATTATTAACAGGGACAGCCAGAATGATCAGGAATACATCGCCCACGCCGCTGAGATGAGAGTTCTGTCGCAAGCTATTGCGAAGAACGCCACCGAAGCCGCCGGCGGTACTGCCGATGCCTTCAATCAGCTCCGACGCTCGCGGGACGAATTCCAACAGCTCTGGACCAACGTGACCAAAGGCAACCCGGAAACCGGGCTCCCGGCCAGTGATCTGGCGGCACAAAGTCCGGTTCAGGGGAACTGGGACAATGTGCGTGAGAATGCCGATAGCATTTTGTCTACCCGGGATGCCGTACTCGGGCTCCACGAAGTTGCCCGCACTCTGAACGATACCGTTCCACAGTTGCAGGTTGAGTACGACGAGATGGTCAGAATCCTTCTCGACAACAAGGCTCCGGCCGAGCAGGTTGCGCTGGCGCAGCGCCAGTCGCTGCTGGCAGAGCGGATTGTACGCTCAGTTAATAACATACTTTCCGGTGACGAAGACGCCGTTATTGCGGCCAACAGCTTCGGCCTTAACGCAAGTGAATTCGGGCGCGTTCTGGACGGCCAGCTCAATGGCAATCCAGCGATGAACATCTCCAAAATTAACGATGAAAATGCGATTTACAACCTCGAAGCGGTTGATGAGTTGTTTGAATTCGTTTCCCAGAACGTAGACGCCATCCTTGAAGCCTCCCCCGACCTCTTCAGGGTACGCACTGCGGCCAGCGATATTTTCCAGAACTCAGAAATCCTTCTTTCTGAATTATCCGATCTGGCCAGTGATTTCCGGGCCCAGTCCGGCTCCCGGCTGATCAGCTCAACGCTGGCGTTTATTATTCTCGCTGCCATGGTGGGCATCGTCGTTTTCATTGGTCTTGCCCTGTACCGGGAAGCCCAGGCCCGCCTGACTACGACCCAGGAGCAAAATGAGCAAAATCAGAATGCGATCCTGCGACTGCTGGACGAACTTGCCGATCTGGCGGATGGTGACCTGACCACTGAGGCCACAGTAACCGAAGACTTCACCGGTGCCATTGCCGACTCTATCAACTACGCGATTGACCAGATGCGCGGGCTGGTTCAGGCCATTCGTGGTACGGCGGTCCGGGTAGCTTCTGCAGCCCAGGAAACCCAGGCCACAGCGATGCATCTCGCAGACGCCTCTGAGCATCAGGCTCAGGAAATTGCCGGCGCCTCTGCCGCGGTTAACGAAATGGCTGTGTCTATCGACCAGGTATCTTCCAACGCAGCGGAATCTTCTGCGGTTGCGGAGCGCTCGGTTGCGATCGCCAAGAAAGGCGCGGAAGTGGTGCAAAACACCATTCGCGGCATGGACAATATCCGTGAGCAGATTCAGGAAACATCCAAGCGGATCAAGCGCTTGGGCGAATCTTCCCAGGAGATTGGTGACATCGTATCGTTGATCAACGACATTGCTGACCAAACCAACATTCTGTCCCTGAACGCCGCTATTCAGGCCTCCATGGCCGGTGACGCCGGACGGGGCTTTGCGGTGGTTGCGGACGAGGTTCAGCGCCTTGCGGAACGTTCTTCTGCAGCAACCAAGCAGATTGAAGCACTGGTTAAAACGATTCAGTCTGACACCAACGAAGCTGTTATTTCCATGGAGCACACCACTGCTGAGGTGGTTCGTGGTGCACGTCTGGCCCAGGACGCTGGTATCGCCCTCGAGGAAATCGAGAACGTATCCATGAGCCTTGCGGAATTGATCCAGAACATCTCCAACGCGGCACGTCAGCAATCATCTTCTGCTGCACATATTTCCAACACGATGAACGTTATCCAGGAAATCACCTCCCAGACTTCCTCTGGTACCAACGCGACAGCGAAGTCTATCGGTAATCTGGCAGATATGGCGTCCGAGCTGCGCTCTTCTGTTGCCGGCTTTACGCTGCCAGAAGAAGAACTGGCCGAGTTTGAAGAAGAGGAAGACAGCAATGTTCCGGTGGTGAGCTGATTTCAACCCGGAGCTACTGACGGTTTATGACCCAAATGCATAACAACCTGTCACCCGCAGAAGGCATCTGGTCGTTACGCCGGCTCCCGGATATGGATGAGGCGCAGTTCAGCCAGTGGCAGGCTCTTCTGGAGCATCGCACTGGCACCATCCTGCCGGCTGAGCGCCGCTCGTTTCTGGAAACCAATCTTGGTATCCGGATGCGAGAGATTGGCTATAACAGCTATCAGGCCTACTACGAGAAAATCGTGGCCGGGCCGGATGCCATCCGGGAGTGGGCCACACTGGTAGACCGGCTGACTGTTCAGGAAACCCGTTTTTACCGGGATCCGGATGCGTTCCGGCTGGTTGCCGACTATGTACTGACGAGACCCAGAGAGCAGCTTAAAAGGCGTCCACTGGAAGCCTGGAGTGTTGGCTGTTCTACGGGTGAAGAGCCCTATACGCTGGCGATGATACTGAACGAGTGTATGAACCAACTGGCCTTGCCACCGCTGTTTGGCGTAACCGGTTCAGACATCAGCACTGCCGCTCTAGAGAAAGCCCGGAACGGTCAGTTCAATCCCCGCAAGTTGTTGGGCATGGACGAAGACATGAAGGCCCGGTACTTTCGCCCGGCCGAGCGAAACACCGTTGAAATTGTAAACAGCATTCGTGACAGGGTGTGCTTTACCAGGCTGAACGTTTTGGATCTTGATAAGGCGCTCATGCACGGAATGAATATTATCTTCTGCCAGAATCTGCTGATTTATTTCCGTCGCTGGCGCAGGCGGGAAATTGTCAAGCGACTTGCAGAGCGGCTGGCACCCGGGGGACTACTGGTGCTGGGCCAGGGAGAGCTGACTGACTGGCAGCCACCTG
>DATJDA010000309.1:0-3340 GCA_035497695.1 Marinobacter sp.
CAAGTGTACCAACGTGGATGATGGCGTCGCCGTCATCAGCAATGTCGATATCAATTTTCAGTTGGTCCAGCAGGTCGTTAAAACCAGCGCCAGCGCCGATAGCAGTTACACCAGCACCACCAAGAACGATATCATTTACAGCGAAGGAACCTTCGTCAGTGTACTTGAACTGACCGATGGCAACTTTGGTTTCCAGTTCGATAGTAACACCAGCCTGGCCAGTAACATCGCTCATAGCGGTGTCATTCATGGCTTTCAGGTCGGCGTTTGCAGCGAACGGTACAGCAGCGATTGCTGCAACAAGAGCAAGTTTCTTCAGGCCTTTCATTCTCTTCTCCTTATAAACTCATGTTGTTCTTGTCTGAGTTTTTAGTTTTGGGTGCGGAGTTCTGTGCTCCACGACCCCATTAAAGATTGTTTTACAGTCCTAGTCCGTGACTGCATTCACAGTTCTTAACCCATTACTTACAACCTGAAACAAATCACGACTGATTCTCATCCTGTTTGTAACTGCTTCGCAACTTACTGGTGGCTTTGCTTAGCTTCCTCTTTGCTGTCGTAAAACAACTGGAATGGCTTATCAGCGATCACCGGCTCACCATAAAGCACCTTGCCGTCCCTTACCTCGTAGGGAATTACCTGGTTGGCAGAAATCCCCAGGCGGTGCTCATATTCAATAACCAAAGCCTCCTGATCGCTGTCTTCGCTAACCTTGCCTGTATAAAGAATTGCCGCAGCATCTATTTTCCCCCGCCGGGCTACAGACTTTATTGCGGCCCGATACATGATTAAGCGAAGTTGCGCCGGCGCATCAACCGCCTGCGCATCAATATTGATGCGTTTAACAGTGTCCTCATCATCCATCAGCATCCAGGCTGCAGGCATGTTCGGTTCCGGATCGATCAGCGTGTCTGCGTACTGTCGCGTCGCCTCTTCTGTCAGCTTTACCAACTGCTGTTGCGCAATAAACATAAACGCAGCTACGGTCTTTTTTGCGGCCACTTCAATATCCTCACTGGATGGCGCTGCACTTGATTCCTGCGCACTCACATTCGATGCCAGGAATACCGCTGACAGCATTACAGCGCTCAATAAGGAGGTTTTTAGGTACAGCATGGTTTGGTTCCTGTTTTGTTTGTGTCATTTTCCACACGGTAAATGATCAACTCGGTTAGAATACCGGCTGTCCGGCTATTTGCTGATTACCGTGGAGCCTGACCATTTTGATCAGAACAGAGGTCAGGTGAAACGGGCAATGCCGGTTTTGTGGCCTGTTTATCATTCTTCCGATTAATTCGAGGACAACTTGAGTCTCACTGCCCCAACCCCTATTAGCCTGTCCCATTATGAACGCTTGCTGGCTCATGCCTCTACCGAGCCAGACTTTGCCTATATTGGCAGCATTGGCGGTAACCCGGGGCGCGGTTCCTTCAGCGGATTTTCTGCCAGAGCCATTGAAACCAGAAAGCTTGACTATTCAGACGCCAACGCAAGCAGTATCACAGAACTGGCTGAGTATATGGAGGCTCAGGTTTCCCGATACCGTATACAACCAGATCTTTCAGATAAACATTATCTTTCAGGTGGTTGGTTAGGCCTTATAAGTTACGAGTTCGGGTATGTAAAAGAAAGGCGCCTGGCTAAACTTTGTACAGCAACCTCTGTTCCGGTATTTCACGCCGGGTTCTACCTGTGGGCAGCCAGCCACGACCATCACACCAATACCTGTTATCTGTGGATTCACCCCGAGTGCTCTGATGCAACCCGTGAATGTTTGGAACAGTGGCAGACAACCGAACCCCTTGAAACCAGTAAGCCCTGGCGAATGCTCGCGCCATTTTCACCAAATCAGCCACCGGATGCCTACAAAAACAGCGTTAAAACCGTTCTGGACTATATTGCAGCAGGTGACTGCTATCAGGCCAATGTGTCTCAGGAATTCCGAGGCCGATACTCTGGCGCACCCTGGCAGGCATTCAAGGCATTAGCCCAGGCCAATCCAACGCCCTACAGCGCCTTTATGTGCATAGGAAAAACGTCAGTCCTCTCAATATCTCCAGAACGCTTCCTCGGGATTCACGGCCGAACCATAACCACCAGCCCCATAAAAGGAACCAGACCAAGGGGAATAACCCCGGAGGAAGATACTGCTTACGCGACGGAGCTTCAGAATTCAGAAAAAGATCGTGCGGAAAATCTGATGATTGTAGACCTGCTCCGTAACGACCTTGGTGTGAATGCGGTTACCGGCAGCGTAACGGTGGATAAGCTGTTTGCTCTGGAGTCTTACCGGAACGTTCACCATCTGGTAAGCCACATCCATGCCCAACTGGCTGATGGTGTTACCCCGATGAAAGCCCTGTTCGATGCCTTTCCCGGTGGATCTATTACCGGTGCGCCAAAGCTCCGGGCCATGGAAATTATTCGTGAGCTGGAGCCACACTGGCGCGGGCCTTACTGTGGCTCGGTGTTTCATCGGGGCTTGGATGGCTCGCTGAACAGTAACATCGCCATTCGAACGCTGCTTTGTGATGGCGACGGCATCATACGCTGTTGGGGCGGTGGTGGGATTGTTGCGGATTCCGATCCTGAAAGTGAGTATCAGGAAACGCTCACCAAGGTACAGTCCCTGATGGCGTTTCTTGAAAACTATCGTGGTACCGATTAAATACTAAAAATGAATTATATCAGGCGCTATGAACCGCACTGGCCTTCAGGAACTCCTGTTTCAGATCTTCAAAGGTGTGCACCGCCGGATACTGGGGAAACTCATCAATCACATTTTGCGGGGCATGAAACAGAATACCTGCTTCAGCCTGCCCCAGCATGGTGGTGTCGTTGTATGAGTCGCCGGCGGCAATTACCCGATAATTGAGTAACTGAAAAGCCCGCACAGACTGGCGCTTTGGATCCCGCTGGCGCAGCAGATAATTAGTAATCTGGCCGTTTTCAGCCACTTCCAGCTTATGGCAAAGAAGTGCGGGGTAACCCAGTTTTGCCATTAGTGGCATGGCAAATTCATAAAAGGTGTCTGAAAGGATCACCACCTGAAACCGCAGCCGCAACCAGTCCAGAAATTCCCGGGCACCGGGTAGTGGGTCCAGCCCGGCGATTACTTCCTGAATCTGGGGCAATCCGTACCCGTGCTGATCCAGTAATTTCAAGCGCTGCTTCATGAGCACATCGTAATCCGGAATATCACGGGTGGTCGCCTTGAGCTCATCAATGCCGGTTTTCTCGGCAAACGCGATCCAGATCTCCGGGATCAGTACTCCTTCAAGGTCAAGGCATGCAAGTTCCACAGTGGTCTCCTGAATAACAGTAAAGTGTGCCAGGCTGG
>DATJDA010000310.1:0-34210 GCA_035497695.1 Marinobacter sp.
AGTACGGGCCAGTTACCCGGGCGGTGTTGAAAGATTCTATCCGCAAGCAGGCTGAGCTGCAGTTTACCGCGGGTGCCAGGAAGTTGATTATCGCTGGCCACCAGGGAATTACGCTGGATTCCATGGGCGATCTGCACAAACTTGATACGCTGAAAATTAGCGCGGGTGGCCTGATGCTGGCTTCGCCCCACCCGGGCGGCGGCTGCCGTATGGGGACGGACGCCACTGATTCTGTGGTAGATTCACGCCATAAAGTACACGGTTTCGACAACTTGTTTATTTCCGACAGCTCGGTATTCCCTAACAGTACGTCGCTGGATCCGAGTCTGTCGATCATGGCATTTAGTTATATTGCCGCAAAACATATTGGAGATTGAATATGTCGCAGTCATCGAAATTTAACTGGGAAGATCCATTGCATTTTACCCAGCAACTTACTCAGGAAGAGCGTCAGATCAGTGATGCGGCGCGCGCCTACTGTCAAAAGGAACTGCAACCCCGGGTACTTAGTGCCTATCGGGAGGAGCGGTTTGATCGTGAGATCATGAACGAGATGGGTAAGCTGGGGCTGCTCGGCGCAACTGTTGCCGAAGAGTACGGCGGTGCGGGTTTAAGCCACGTGGCGTATGGCCTGATTGCCCGTGAAGTAGAGCGGGTTGATTCCGGATACCGCTCGGCAATGAGTGTGCAGTCGTCGTTGGTGATGTACCCGATTGAAGCCTATGGCTCTGAGGAGCAAAAGCAAAAATACCTGCCCCGCCTGGCCAGTGGTGAAATTATTGGCTGTTTCGGGCTGACCGAGCCAGATCATGGCTCAGACCCGATGTCCATGAACACACGTGCGAAAAAAGTAGCTGGTGGTTTTCTGCTCACCGGCCAGAAAATGTGGATTACCAACAGCCCCATTGCGGATGTTGCCGTTGTCTGGGCCAAATCAGAAGCCCATGAAGACAAGATCAAGGGCTTTATTGTCGACCGCGACACCAAAGGCTTCTCAACCCCGAAAATTGCTGGAAAGCTCAGTCTGCGGGCGTCAGTAACCGGTGAAATTGTGCTTGATGAGGCGTTTGTTCCGGATGAAAACCTTCTCCCTGGTGCCAGCGGTTTATCCGGCCCTTTTGGCTGCCTGAATAAAGCCCGCTTTGGAATTGCATGGGGCGTTTTGGGTGCGGCGGAATTTTGCTGGCACGCGGCCCGTCAATACACGCTCGATCGCAAACAGTTCGGGCGCCCATTGGCTGCCAATCAGCTAATTCAGCTCAAGCTGGCCAATATGCAAACTGATATCGTGCTGGCTCAACAGGTGGCGTTGCAGGTTGGGCGTTTACTGGACAGTGGCAACTGGGCGCCGGAGATGATCTCGCTGATCAAGCGTAATAATTGCGGCAAGGCTCTGGATATTGCACGTGTCTCCCGGGATATGCACGGCGGCAACGGTATTGCGGATGAGTATGGCGTCATGCGCCATATGGTGAACCTGGAAACCGTGAATACTTATGAAGGCACGCACGATGTTCACGCGCTGATCCTCGGCCGTGCACAAACCGGGATTCAGGCGTTTTTCTGATCGTTGCGAGACGAAAAATAGCGGAGTCTTACCCCGTTCAGGAGGCTCGTAATGGATAAACCCTTAAAGGGAATCCGCGTTCTGGATCTTTCACGGGTGCTGGCCGGCCCATGGTGCAGCCAGCATCTGGCGGATCTTGGCGCAGAAGTAATCAAGGTTGAGCACCCTGAGCGTGGCGACGATACCCGAAGCTGGGGGCCTCCCTACCTTAATGAAACCCACGAGCCTGCGTATTACCTTTCGGCTAATCGGGGCAAGCGTTCAATAGCAGTCGATATCGCTCATCCTGAAGGCCAGGCTCTGATTCGCAAGCTGGTAGCAACCTGCGATGTGTTGCTGGAAAACTTCAAGGTTGGAGGGCTGAAGCGCTATGACCTCGACTACAATAGCTTAAAAGAGATCAAGCCAGATCTGGTTTATTGCTCAATCACCGGATTTGGCCAAAATGGCCCCTATGCCCAAAGAGCCGGTTACGATTTTCTGATGCAGGGCATGGGTGGCCTGATGGATATTACCGGCAAGCCCGATGATGAGCCCGGTGGTGGCCCCATGAAGGTGGGGGTTGCTGTTGTCGATCTGTTCACCGGCATGTATGCAGCCAGTTCAATTCTTTCCGCATTGATAGGCCGTGATCGAACCGGGCAGGGTACCTGGATAGATGTTGCTCTTATGGATGTGCAGGTCAGTATGCTGGCGAATCAGGCGCTGAACTATCTGACATCCGGAGAATCTCCGGGACGGCTGGGAAACTCCCATCCCAACATAGTGCCCTACCAGACCTTTACCACCGCCGATGGCCATATCATTCTCGGCATTGGAAATGATCAGCAATTTCAGCGTTTTTGTAAAATTGCCGGCGTACCATTGTTATCGTCTGACGAGCGGTTTTCGACGAACCGGGGCCGGGTCCGGAATCGCGGGCTGCTGGTTCCTCAGCTAGAGCTGATTATTGGCAAGCAGCCTTCCGGATACTGGCTGGATGCGCTTGAGCGGGAAGGCGTTCCATGTGGACCGATCAATTCTATTGAAGAGGTTTTCGCCGACCCTCAAGTGCAGTATCGGGGAGTGAAGATGCACATGGAGCATCCGGAAGCTGGAGGGATGAATCTGGTGAGTAACCCGGTGCGGTTCGACAACAAGCAACTGAACGCCGATTTGCCACCGCCAAAACTGGGCGAGCATACCGCCGAACTTATCGCCGAACTGTACCCGGACCAGCAGGATTATCTGGGTTCGCTCCGTGCCAAGGGCGTGATTCGTTAAGCGAAACCTGCTGAGGCAGTTCTTGCTGGTCAGCGGATGGTTATCCCGCTAAGGGCTTGTGCAAGCTCGATCATCGGTGTCGGGTACACCCCCAGCAAGACTACCAGCCCGGCAACAGCAAGCACCACCAGCCCGCCGGCCCGCAAGCCCCAGTCATCCGATGCATCGCGCCGCCGCATTCCCGGCTGGACCAGATACAGTGTGATCGTCACTCTCAGGTAGTAGTAAAGGCCAATGGCGCTGCCAAGTAGGATGCCGCCCACCAGCCACCAGCGCTGGGCCTCAACGCCCAGAGCAATGAGATAGAACTTGCCAATAAAACCAACGGTTGCCGGAATACCTGCCAGCGACAGCATGGCGACGGTGAGCACCGCAGTCAGGTAAGGACGGCGCCAGAATAGACCACGATAGTAATGCAGTGCCGCCGCATCTTTGCCACCGGCAGTGCTGGAAACCAGGATGACCACACCAAATGCAGCCAGAGTGGCTAACACGTAAGTGATCAGATAGACCCCTCCGGCCTCTGCTCCCAGACCATCGGCAACCACCAGCACGATCAACAGGTAGCCGAAGTGCGCGATTGATGAATAGCCGAGGATGCGCTTGATGTTGGACTGGGTCAGCGCCAGCAGATTGCCCACCAGCATGCTCGCCAGTGCCAGCCAGGTAAGAACAATGCGCAACCAGTCACCGTGCAGAACCGGTACCGACAGCATCAGCCGCATGAGCAGTGCAAATACCGCCACCTTGCTGGCAGTGGCCAGAAAGGTAGACGCCGGCCCCGGCCCACCCTCGTAAACATCGGGGGTCCACAGATGAAAGGGCACGACGGAAAGCTTGAAAGCCAACCCTACCAGCATCAGACCAACGCCGGCCATGCCCAAAATACCAACATTCAGGTCCAGACTGGACATCAGAGCATCAATTCGTAAATCACCGGTTTGCGCATAAAGCAGAGCCATGCCGAACAGTAAAAAGGCGCTGGCGGCAGCAGAAAGAATCAGATACTTGATGCCGGCTTCAAGGGAACGCTGCTCATGGAAAGCATAGGCCAGCATTCCATAAAGCGGCATGGATAACAGCTCCAGACCAATGAACAGGCTAGCCAGGTGGCGGCTCGCCGCCAGCACGAGGCCTCCTGCAGCCGCGCACAGCAGCAGTATGTAGAACTCTTCACGGGCACCGTGGAAAGATTCGAGATAGCCATGGGATAAAATCGCGCACGCCAGGGTCGAGGCCAGAATCAGCAGCCCGGCCAATACTGCAAGGCCGTCGATGTCGAGCAGTGGCGTGTGCACGGGAATCACCCGCCAGGCAAATGCCTGAGCGACCAGCGCCAGTGCCAGGCCGAGCACACTAACGGCGGCTGTCACCGCGTGCTCGCGACGCCAGGCGATGCCAAGCATCACCGCGACAGCGGTTGCGGCTACCAGAATAATTGGCAGATAGGCGATCAGCTCGGCAACGGGCATCAGTGAGCCTCCTGCATCAGCGTAATGGCCGCACCCGGCCCGGCATGAATGTCCGGCACAGAGACGCCAGAGGGCTCGTACAGCCGGTGCACCCCATACATCGACGATTCGGTCGTATCAAGCAGTGGCTGCGGATAAATGCCAAGCCACAGCAGCAGCGCAACAATGCTCAGCATCATGGCAAATTCGCGGGCATCAAGCCCTCTGAGTGGCGTCTCGCTGCGGGGCGGGCCATAGTGCACGCGCTGCATCAGAATCAGCGAATAAACAGCCGCCAGCACCAGTCCAAAGCTGGCGATTACCACGACCCACGGTGCCGTGGGGAAGGTGCCAAACAGCACCATAAACTCACCGATGAAATTGGCGGTAATGGGAATACCCAGCGAGGCCGCAATAAAAAACAGCCAGAATCCCGGCAGGCTGCCCAGGCGCCCCCACAGACCACCCATTTTGCTCAGCTCACGAGTATGAAGGCGCTCGTAGAGTTGTCCGCTGAGGATAAACAGCCCGGCTGCGGAAAAGGCGTGGGCCAGCATCAGTATCACCACGCCCTGCAAAGCCAGCGGTGAACCGGAATAAATGCCGATCAGCACGAAACCCATGTGGGCGATACTGGTATAGGCGATGAAACGCTTAACGTTCTGTTGTCCGCAGGCCAGCACCGCACCGTAGTATATACCTAGTAACCCAAGCCACATGGCGATGGGCGCGAAAGCCTGTGAGGCCTCTGGAAACAGCGGTATGGCGAAGCGCATCATGCCGTAGGCGGCTGTTTTAAGAAGTATCCCTGCCAGATCCACACTGCCGGCAGTTGGTGCCTGAGCGTGGGCATCCGGCAACCAGCCGTGCAGCGGCACCACTGGAAGTTTAACCGCGAAGGCGATAAAGAACCCCAACATCAGCCATATAGACAGAGTGGGTGACAGAGTTGTCTCCAGCAGCACCTGGTAACTGAAAGAATACTCGCCGGTATTGGCATGGTGGGCGAACACCAGTCCCAGAATAGAAACCAGCATCAGCAGTCCGCTGGCCTGGGTATAAATGAAGAATTTTGTGGCCGCGCCAATGCGGGTTCTTCCCTTCATACCGCTGTGTCCCCACAGGGCAATCAGGAAGTACATTGGCACCAGCATCAGTTCCCAGAAGAAGAAGAACAGGAACAGGTCGATGGCCAGAAACACACCGGCTACACCGGTAAGAATCCACAGCAGGTTGAGGTGAAAGAACCCAATCCGGCGCACAATTTCGTTCCACGAACACAGCACCGCCAACACACCGAGAAAGCTGGTGAGTGCAATCAGCACCAGCGACAGTCCATCCATGGCCAGGTGAAAGTCGATGCCAAAACGCGCAATCCAGGGTACCCGAAACTCCAGTGCCCACTGGACCGCCGTGCCATCTAACGCCGGCAGGTGGAAGTCGAGCTGGGTCCACAACCACAGCGAGATCAACAGCTCAGCCATCATGGTGGCAAGGGCAATCCAGCGCGTTGGCTTGTCACCAAACCGCTCTATCTGCCAGCACACGAGCCCGCCGATAAACGGGATCACAATTAACCACACCAGTATCATAAGTGTTGCATCTCCATGTATGCGCTCCGTTCGGCGAGGTTTTGTTCACCAGTGTTATTCATAGTTTTTAGTACGTCAGCGCCAGGCTCAGCATAATCAGCGTGGCCCCGACCACCATAACGACGGCATAGCTTCGCAGCTTGCCCGTCTGGGCTCGGGAAAGGCTGAAGTGCATGGCGCGCACAAATTGGGTAACCAGTCTGAAAAAGCCGTCGAAAAAGTCGCTTTTCAACAGGCGTACGAGAACGCGGTAGGGCCGCACCAGCAGCCAGTCGAAAAGGATGTCGAAACCCCACGCCAGATTCCAGAAGGTCCAAAGCCCCGCACCAACTCCCTGCCGGGTGATGTGTGCAAGCCAGTCGCGTTTGAGAAAAAACAGCCAGGCTCCCACACCCAGGCCGATCAGTGCCGTGGCCGATGCAACCAGCTCAAGTGCGGTGTGCCCGGCTTCCACGCCTTCGCCGGGGCTGACAGGCAAAACGCCACCCAGCGGCGGTGTAATCCAGGCGCCCACCAGTGTTGAGAGTATTGCCAGCACAATCAGCGGCAGACCATGGGCCAGGCCTTGTCCCGCCTCGGCATGGCGGGCACCGTCACTTTTCGCCTCGCCATGGAAGGTGCCAATAACCAGCCGTGCCGTGTACAGGGAGGTGAGGAAAGCACCCACCAAACCGGCGATCAGAAACTCCGGACGGCCTGCTGCCAGGGTTTGCCAAAGGATCTCATCCTTGCTGTAGAAACCTGCAGTTACCAGCGGCAGAGCCACCAGCGCAGCGCCACCGACAACAAAACCCATGTATGCCAGAGGCAGCTTGCGCCAGAGGCCGCCCAGACGACGCATGTCCTGTTCGTGATGACAGCTGATGATCACTGCCCCGGCAGACAGGAACAGCAGTGCTTTGAAGAAGGCGTGGATCATCAGGTGGAAAATTGCCGCGTCGAAGGCACCGGCACCCAGCGCCAGAAACATATAACCGATCTGGCTCATGGTGGAATAAGCAAGCACCCGTTTAATGTCAGTTTGGGCCAGCGCGGCGAACCCTGCCATCAGCAGAGTCAGGGCACCAATCAGGCCAGTCAGATAAAGCGCTGTGGGTGCCAGTTCAAACACCCCGTGCATACGTGCGATCAGATACACACCGGCGGTGACCATGGTCGCGGCGTGAATCAAAGCGGATACCGGCGTGGGGCCGGCCATGGCGTCGGCAAGCCAGGTGTGCAGCGGTAACTGAGCCGACTTGCCCAGTGCCCCGCCCAGAAGTAACAGCGCCGCTAATTCGACGGTTGAATCGCCGGCTTGCCACATCTGCGGTGCCAGAGAAAGAATCTCTGCAATGTTGAGCGTACCGAGTTTGGCGAACAGCAAAAACAGGCCGATGGCCAGGAACACATCGCCAATGCGGGTAATAATGAAGGCTTTGAAACCAGCCCAGCCGTTGGCGTTGTCCTGGTAGTAGTAGCCGATCAACAAATAGCTGCACATGCCGACGCCTTCCCAGCCGAGAAACAACATCAGCAGATTGTCACCCAGTACCAGCAGAACCATGCTGAATACGAACAGATTCATATAGGTAAAAAAGCGCGTAACACCTTCATCGCCACGCATATACCAGGCGGCAAACAGATGAATCAGAAAACCCACGCCGGTAATGACACCGAGCATGGTCAGGGACAGGCCGTCCAGTGCCAGCCCGACGGTCGGCTGAAACTCCCCCACGGATATCCAGGTCCACAGGGTGACGATTTGGAGTTGGCCGGAATGAGCATTGCCGCTGACAAAACCCAGAACCAGCAAAACGGTGACCAGTGCAGCCAGACCAACACTACCAACGCCTACCAGAGCGCTGGCGCGGTAACTGAGGGTGCCCCGGGAAAAGGCCAGAATCAGAGTTCCGGCCAGGGGCAACAAGAAAGTCAGTGGCAGCAGTAGCGCAGTTGAAGGCAGTAAGGTAATTGTGTCCATCATCCGTGCATCCTGCTGGCCGCATCGATATCCAGTGACTTGAATCGCCGGTGCAACTGAATCAGCAACGCCAGGCCAACACTGGCCTCGGCGGCAGCCAGCGTGATCACCAACAGATACATGACCTGACCTTCCGGTTGTTGCCAGCCTGCGCCAGCAACTATAAAGGCAAGCCCGGCTGCGTTAAGCATGATCTCAAGGCTCATCAGTATAAAAATCATATTGCGCCTGAACATCAGTCCCGCTATGCCCAGCGCAAACAGGATGGCCGCCAGTATCAGACCATGTTCCATGGGTATGCCGTTCATGGGGCGGTTCCTGAATCTGACACTAATGGACGCCAGCGCCCGACATGGGAAGCAGTGACCAGTGCTGCCAGCAACAGCATGGCGCTCAGTTCAACCACCAGCAGCCACGGGCCGAACAGAATCATGCCAACCTCTTTGGCGCTCTGGGCATCGCCCTGAACCAGAATATTTCCATCGCCACGCCACATCATATTGATCAGAGTGAGCAACAAAACAGCCGTGAGCAGTGATGGCCCCAGCCAGGTGCGCGGCCGCAACCAGATGCGTTCCTGAGCGACTGTCGCCTGGCCCAGGTTGAGCATCATCACCACAAATACGAACAGCACCATGATCGCTCCCGCATACACGATGATCTCAAGCGCTCCGGCGAAGTGTGCGCCCAGAGCAAAGAACACCATGGCCACGGCCAGCAGTGATACCACCAGATACAATACCCCGTGCACAGGATTGAGACTGCTGATAACCCCCAGGGTTGCCAGTACCGCAACCAGACCGCTCAGGTAAAATGCGTACTCCATACATCCCTCCTTTCCAACAAAAACAACGCCGGCGATGCTGCGTCAGGGAAGCAGCGAGGTGACATCGATGGGTTCGTCTTCCGCCAGGCCTTTACCTTTGTCTTTGCCGGCAATGGCCATGCCCGCTACCTTATAAAAATTGTAGTTGTGGTCTTTGCCCGGACCACTTATCAACAGGTCTTCTTTCTCATAGACCAACTCTTTACGGTCGTATTCGCCCATCTCGAAATCCGGCGTCAACTGGATGGCAGAGGTTGGGCAGGCTTCCTCGCACATACCGCAAAAGATGCAGCGCGAGAAGTTGATACGGAAGAATTCGGGGTACCAGCGACCATCCTCCCGCTCGGCTTTTTGCAGCGAGATACAAGCCACCGGGCAGGCCACCGCACACAGATTGCAGGCCACACATCGCTCTTCGCCATCCGGGTCCCGGGTCAGCACAATACGTCCGCGATAGCGTGGCGACAGGTAGACTTCTTCTTCCGGGTAGTTGAGTGTTTCGCGCTTGCGAAAGCCATGCATAAAGACAATGCCCAGGGTGCGCAATTGCGACCAGGTATCTTTTAAAAGCCCCTTGTACATAGCCGTTGCTCCTTGTCGATAATTGGTGCGAATGCACTCTGCACGTATTTCAGTTCAGCAATCTGAATTCGTTCTTACTTAACCCGGTGCGGCCAGCAGTATCACGGCGGCAGTCACCAGCAGATTAATCAAGGTTAGTGGCAGGCAGACGATCCAGCCAAAGGTCATCACCCGGTCGTAACGCGGCCTGGGCAGCGAGGCCCGCACCAGAATAAACAGCATTAAAAAGACGCCGGTTTTGAGTGCGAACCAGACAAAGGGTGGTAGCAGTGGCCCGTGCCAGCCGCCGAAAAACAGTGTTACCACCAGTGCTGAGACAAGCAGCATGCCGACGTACTCGCCGATGAAGAACATGCCAAACTTCATGGCGGAGTATTCAATGTGATAGCCGTCTGCCAGTTCTTGCTCCGCCTCGGGCTGATCGAAAGGGTGGCGGTGCACGACCGCGAAGCCGGCGATGAGGAAGTTACAGAAGCCCAGAAACTGGGGAACGATGTACCACAGCCCTTGTTGGGCATCGACGATATCACGCAGGTTGAAAGTGCCGGCCATGGCGACAACCCCCATTAGCGACAACCCCATGAATACTTCATAGGAGATGGTCTGAGCCGATGAGCGCATGGCACCAATCAGTGCGTATTTGTTGGCGCTGGCCCAGCCACCCAGCAGTACCGAATAAACGTTGATACCGCCCATGGCCAGGAAGAACAGCAGGCCAATATTCCAGTCGGCTACGCCCCAACCCGGGGTGATGGGAATAATCATGAACGACAACAGTAACGAGGCCATGGCAATGATTGGTGCCAGCACGAAAATGGTCCGGTCGGCAAAGGGCGGTATCCAGTCTTCCTTGAAGAAGATTTTGATCATATCGGCGACCACCTGCAGGGAGCCAAAGGGACCAACCCGGTTGGGGCCGTAACGATCCTGCCACCAGCCCAGCAAGCGACGCTCCACCACAGTGAGAATTGCTCCCACCAGCACCACTGCCAGCAGAATGACCAGCGCCTGGCTCATTGCTATAACAATGTCCATCACCGCCGGGGTCAGCCACTCAGGGCGCCATTCGCCAAGGGTTAGCCAGCTCATTCGCGCGCCTCCCGGTGGTTCGGGCCGGAAATCTCAAGTGTTGCCCATTCGCCACTGCTGAATTCACTGGATACTCCCGCCGGCAAACTGACGATACCGCTGGGCAAGTGCTGATCACAGCGCAGTCGCAGGGTCAGGCGCGCTGTTTCTGTTACCAGTGTTATCAGCGTGCCCTGGGTCAGCTCCAGCCGCGAGGCATCGTCGCTGGACAAACCAATACCTGGTACTTCCGCGCGCTCTTCAACAGGCGTCGCACGAGAGGAAGTTTCCTCGCCGCCAAACAGTCGCGGCAGCACCAGCAGTTGCCAGAGATCCTGCCGTGACTCGAAGGCTGCAGGGATATTGTCGGTGTAATGGTAGGCGCCAGGGCGTGGTGCAACCAGACGCACGCCAGGGTCGCCGGCGCGCAGGTGGCCGCCGACTTCATCGGTAAACTTGTTCCAGGCCTGATGGGAGTTCCAGCCCGGAGCCCAGGCAAACGGTATTTCTTTACGAGGCTGATCAAACCCGCTGTAGCCTTCCATTGAAAAATTGAAGGGCGTGTCCGGGTCTTGAGGCGAACGTGGTTCGCTGACCGCGATGTTGGCCCGCAAAGAGGTTCGCCCACTGTAGCGGTGTGGTGCCCGGGCTGATTTCATGCCCTTGATCCGGAAATCTGCCCCCGGGCCAGCAGCAACCATACTGGCCAGTATCGGATAATCCAGGGCGCAGGCCTCTGTAGCCTCGTCCAGAGAAATGGTGCTGTTTTTATCACGCACAAGATTGGCGCGCAGGGCATGCAGCCAGCGCCAGCTTTGGTGAATACGGTACTCCGGGTGCATGTAGAGCGGATCGAAAACCTGAAAGAACCGCTGTGCCCGACCTTCCAGATTGACCAGGGTGCCGTCTGCCTCTGTGAAGCTTGCAGCAGACAGACCGAGTTTGGCTCGCTGCCAGGTACGGGTACGTTGGTGATCCAGCACAATCAGGGTAGTCACAACCTCCAGAGCTGCTTCAACGTGCGCTTCAGGAAGCCGGGTGTACAGATCGTTTTCCAAGACGACGAGGGCGTCTGCGTTGCCTGCGATAGTCTCATCGAGAGCCCACTCCAGCGAATGGCCACCCAGCATGGCAAGACCCGTGCTGTTGGCTTCCCTGCGGATCAGCATAAGGCCCGCGCGCCTGGTGCGGCGGGACAGCGCCCGGGCAATGCTGCCCGCTGCATCGAGCACTTCAATGGAGTCCAGTGATCCGCCGCTGATCACCAGTGGCCTGCTTGCGGCCATCAACTGTTTGGCCACCGCCTGTGCAGTCACCGCAAGGCTTTCATCAAGCCCTGTTACCGCTGGTGCGTGTTCGTCGATCGCATGGGCAATGGCAAAACCGAGCCGGGCGATATCAGCAGGTGCCAGTCGCCAGCTATTGGCACTGATGCCATCGAGTTCGGTGGCAGCAGGGTAGGCGATGAAAAGTGGGTGCCGGCTGTCCTGAGCCAGAGTTTTCACAGCTTCCGCGTTCCAGGTGGGAATGCCGCGCTCTTGCGCCAAAGCATCGCGCCGGGCCAGTACTGCCTGACGTACCGCCAGCGCCACCCGCGCGGCGCTGTGCATCAGGTCTTCACCGAGTACCAGCACGGCATCGTGTGCTTCGACCTCTCTTAGGGTGGGAATTGGCAGGCCACAAGTCACTTCCAGTTCTGCCATACGCTGAAGGCAAGCCAACTCGGTGGCGACGATGCCGTTGGAGAAGTTGTCGGCGCCGACCAGTCTGATCAACTGATGATTACTTTCAAGGCTGGCTCGCGGCGAGCCGATACCAATCACCCGTTTGGCGCTGCGCAACAAGTCTGCACCGCGGTCCAGTGCCGGATCTGTGTCCAGAATGACGATGTCGTCTGCTTGCTCATCTCGTGAGGCACGCCTCCACTCGGGTTGACGGGGCCGATCCGTACGATTGACGTAGCCATAGCCAAAGCGCCCGCGGTCGCACAGGAAATAGTGGTTGAGATCCCCGTTATAGCGATTTTCTATGCGTCGGATTTCGCCATAGCGTTCCCCCGGGCTAATGTTGCAACCGACGGCGCACTGATGGCAGACACTGGGCGCAAACTGCATGTCCCATTTGCGAACGTAACGGTCTGAGTGCGTCTGGTCAGTAAACACACCGGTCGGGCAGACTTCCGTCAGGTTGCCGGCAAAAGGGCTTTCCAGAACGCCGTCTTCGTGGCGGCCAAAATACAGGTTGTTGTTCGGGCCAAAAACACCGAGATCGGTGCCACCGGCGTAATCGTTGTAAAAACGTACGCAGCGGTAGCAGTTTATGCAGCGGTTCATTTCATGGGCAACAAAAGGCCCCAGATACTGGTTGCGATGGGTGCGCTTGCGAAAATCGTATCGGCGCCGGTCGTGGCCAGTCATCACTGTTACGTCCTGCAGATGGCAGTGGCCACCCTCTTCGCACACCGGGCAATCGTGAGGGTGATAGGTCATTAGCCATTCCACCACACTGGCTCGAAATATCCTGGCTTCCTCGTCGTCGATGGAAATCCAGCTGTTGTCCGTGGAAGGTGTCATGCAGGACATCACCAACTTACCCTGAGTGTCGTCCTTGTCCCGATACTGTTTGACCGCACACTGACGGCAGGCACCAATGCTGTCCATGGCCGGATGCCAGCAGAAGTAGGGAATATCGAGCCCCAGCGACAGGCAGGCGTGCAGCAGGTTGTCTGCGCCGTCCACTTCGTAGGCCTTGCCATCTACATGAATCGTCGCCATCAGTTCACCCCTTCCAGCGAGGTACTGGCAATTCCAGCCTCAAATTCGGCGCGGAAGAGTTTGAGAGCCGACTCCAGTGGCATCATTGCTCCGGGCGCATGGGCACAGAAGGTGCGCGGAGAATTCAGCCCGAGGGTATGCTGTTCAAGAATGTCGATGTACTCCGGCTTGCCTTCACCACGTTCCAGAGCCTGCAGGATTTTTGCTGTCCAGGGCAGGCCATCGCGGCACGGGGTACACCAGCCACACGATTCCCGTGCGAAGAACTGCTCAAGATTGCGGAGCAGAGAAACCATGCTCTGGCGATGGCTGACCACGGCGATCAGGCCGGTACCCATACGGCTGCCATGCTTGCCGATGGTATCGAAATCCATGGGCAGTTCCAGGTGTTCCGGTAGCAAAAAGCTCGTGCTGCCGCCGCCGGGCAGCCAGGCTTTGAGGGTATGGCCTTCGCGCATGCCGCCGGCGCGGTCAAGAATCTCCTGGCCACTGGTGCCGATAGGCAATTCCCAAAGCCCCGGCCGTTCAACCAGCCCAGAGGCACCGTATAACTTGGTGCCGCTATCTGTGCTCCGGCCACCAGACAGCCCCAGATACCAGTCTGCACCGTGCTGCATGACTGCCGGCACATTGCACAGGGTTTCCACGTTGTTAACCACCGTAGGCTTGCCCCAGGCGCCAGACTGGCCGGGAAATGGCGGCTTGGCCCGTGGGTTGGCGCGTTTGCCTTCCAGGGAATTAATCAGTGCGGTTTCTTCACCACAGATGTAACGTCCGGCACCGGTGTGCAGCGCGATATTAAAATCGAAACCGCTGCCGGCAATGTTATCTCCCAGCAATCCGGCCTGTCGTGCCTCTTCGATGGCCAGAGCCACAGAGCGCGCTGCCTCAACGTACTCGCCCCGCAGAAAAATATAGCCATAGCGGGAATTGTTGGCATAACCGGCAATGATCATGCCCTCAATCAGCAGATGCGGCAGTTGTTCCAGCAACAGCCGGTCTTTAAAGGTGCCCGGTTCCATTTCGTCGGCGTTACAGATCAGGTAACCACGGGGCAGATGATCACCTACCTGGGTGAGGCTCCACTTCACTCCGGCAGAAAAACCACCACCACCCCGGCCACGGACATTGGCCTCTTTCATAGTATCGATGATGTCGGCCCGCGTGCGTTGGGTCAGGGTGTGCTTTATGCTTTGGTAGCCGTCCTTCGCGCAATACTCCTCGAATCCTACCCGCGTACCGTCGTCGTGCATTCGCCAGGTTAGCGGGTGTGTATTTGCGCGGCGCTCATCTGCATTCTGGCGCAGTTGGCAGCGATAGCGCAGCCGTGAATTGTTGGGTATTACTGTCATGGATAGGCCTCCAGAAGCTCATCCAGATCGCTGGCCGCAAGAGGGCCGAAGGTGTCCTCGCCAATCATCAGCGCGGGGCCGCGATCACAGGCTCCCAGGCAGCACACTGGCAGCAGGGTGAAGCGTCCATCTTTCGTAGTCTGGCCGAAACTTATACCGAGCCGTTCGCTCAAAGCGGCGCTCAGTTCTTCATAGCCGGTCAGAAAGCAGGAACTGCTGTCACAGAGCAGAATTACGTGACGGCCGACGGGCTGGCGGAAGATCAGGCTGTAGAATGTTGCCACGCCAGCCACAGCACCCGGACCTATGCCCAGAGTGTCGGCGATGGCAACAATTGCCCCATCCGGTACCCAGCCGTGGCGTTTTTGCACGATTTTCAGGGCTTCAATGCAGGCAGCCTGGGGTTGTTCGTAGTGATCGCGCTCAACAAGTATCGCGCGGCGATCATCCTCATGTAGCTGAAAGCCATCCGTTGCAATAAGACTTGTGGGTGTGCTGTGTGATACAGGTGATTGCGACATAATCAGCGGTCCACGTCGGCCATAACAAAATCGATACTGCCCAGATGCGCGATCAAGTCCGGCACAAAGCCACCGCGCATCAGCACAGGAATCTGCTGAAGGTGCGGAAAACTTGGCGTACGAATGCGCGTGCGGTAACTCATGGTGCTGCCGTCACTGGTCAGGTAATAACTATTAATGCCTTTGGTGGCTTCGATCATCTGCAGCGACTCGTTGCCAGGCAGCACCGGCCCCCAGGACACCTGTAGAAAGTGGGTGATCAGGGTTTCGATGTGTTCAAGCATGCGTTCCCGGGGCGGTGGTGTAGTCAGTGGATGATCTGCCTTGTAATCTCCTGCCGGCATATTGGTGATGCATTGTTGAATGATTTTTACGCTCTGGTGCATCTCGTCGATACGTAACTGGCCACGGTCGAAAGCATCACCATTTGATGCCAGGGGCACCTCGAACTCGAAGTTCTCGTAGCCGGAGTACGGGCGCTGCTTGCGCAGGTCAAAATTGCAGCCGGTGGCGCGCAGGTTGGGGCCAGTAACGCCCCAGGCCAGGGCGTTGGCTGTATCGAAGGCGGCAATGTTTCTGGTGCGGTCGCGAACCAGCGAATTTTGCATCATCGCCCGCTCGTATTCCCTGAGCCGGGGAGGCATCCAGTCGACAAAGCTCTGGATGAGCGTATCCCAGCCTTTTGGCAGATCCTGCATTACGCCACCAATGCGAAACCAGGCCGGGTGCATGCGAAAACCAGTGATTGCTTCAATAACATCGTAAGCCCTCTGGCGATCAGTAAAGGCATAGAATACCGGCGACATGGCGCCGAGATCCTGTAGATAAGTGCCCAGAAACAACAGATGGCTGGTAATGCGGAACATCTCTGCCATCATCACCCGAATCGTTTGGATACGGTCATTTACCTGAATGCCGGCAAGCTTCTCTACCGCCAACACGTAGGGCAGGTTGTTCATCACGCCGCCCAGGTAATCGATACGGTCGGTGTAGGGAATAAAACTGTGCCAGGACTGGCGCTCGGCCATTTTCTCGGCACCGCGATGGTGATAGCCGATATCCGGCACACAATCGATGATTTCTTCGCCGTCGAGTTGCAGAACGATACGAAACGCACCGTGGGCGGAAGGGTGGTTAGGCCCCAGATTGAGAAACATAAAATCGGTGTCTTCGCTCTGGCGCTTCATGCCCCAGTCTTCCGGCCTGAACTTTAGCGCCTGCTGTTCCTTCTCCTGACTCTCTACCGTCATGGTGAAGGGATCGAATTCCGTGGCCCTGGCATGGTGATCTTTGCGCAGCGGGTGGCCTTGCCAGGTTGGTGGCATCAAAATACGGGAAAGATTGGGGTGCCCCTCAACATGAATGCCGAACATGTCCCAGATTTCACGCTCGTACCAATTGGCGTTGGGGTAGACAGAAATAACCGTGGGTACTGACAGATCCTGTTCAGACAGTGCCACTTTAAGCATGATGTCGCGGTTTCCCGAGACAGATAAGAGCTGATAGAACACGGTGAAGTCAGCCTTCGGCAAGCCGTGGCGATGAGTGCGAAAGCGCTCATCAACGGCCGACAAATCAAACAGCATCTCGAACGGTTCGGGTATCCGGCGCAGGGCAGTCAACACAGCAACCAATGCACCACGGTCTACCCAGAGCACGGGCATGCCCGTTAACGTGGCCTGCTCATACAACACCTGGTCACCAAACTGCTCTCGCAGCAGGGCCACCAGGGAGCTGCCCCGGTGGCCGGGAGCGATTGTCGGGCTGATGTCGGTTTGAGCATTGCTCATCTGGGCAGGTTCCTGGGTTAAATGCTGTCTGGTGTTCTCAACTCTGTTACCTGAATGCGCCGCTCGCGGTGTTTTTCACGTTGAGAGGGCATTTCCGCACGGTATACACCCTGATCACCAACCACCCACGACAGGGGTCTGCGCTCCTCCTGAATGGAATCCTGCAGCAGTTGCAGGCCTTGCAGGAAGGCTTCCGGGCGAGGTGGACAGCCGGCTATGTAGACGTCTACGGGTAAAAATTTATCTACCCCCTGTACCACGGAATAAATGTCGTACATACCGCCAGAATTCGCGCAGGAGCCCATGGAAATTACCCACTTTGGCTCAAGCATCTGATCGTAGAGCTGCTGAATAATGGGTGCCATCTTCACGAAGCAGGTGCCGGCAATCACCATGAAATCGGCCTGACGCGGAGAGGCACGAATAACCTCAGCGCCGAAACGGGCAACATCGTGAGGGGAGGTAAACGCGGTGGTCATCTCCACGTAGCAGCAGGACAGCCCGAAGTTGTAAGGCCACAGGGAGTTTTTGCGGCCCCAGTTAACCGTTGAATTGAGCACATCCTTGAGCTTGCCGGTGAACACGCTGCGGTGCACCTGTTGCTCCATCGGGTCTTCTACCTGCCGGGTTTTGTTCAAGGGATAACGTGCGTTTTCTGCTGCCTGTGCATCCTCAGCCCGGGTTAGGGTGTAAGCCATGACGTGTCTCCCAGATGAAAATCAAAAAGTAGTTACTTTCCCCGATGCAGCCGATCACTACCCTGAGGAGCCCAGCTCAGCGCTCCGGAGCGGTAGTCATAAACAAGGCCAGCGAGAAGAATGCCGATAAACACCGCAGCACCCCAGAAGCCGCTCCAGCCCACTTCGCGCACGGACACAGACCAGGCAAACAGGAATACCGCTTCAATATCAAAGATCACAAAGAGCATCGCGAACAGATAAAACTGGATAGAAAAACGCTGGCGAGCACTACCGGTTCCGACGATGCCACCTTCGAAAGGCAAGGTTTTGCTGCGCCCCTGACTGCGTCCGCCGAGTAACGCAGATACGCCGATCATGAACGCACACAGGCCTATGACGGCCACGATAAAAAGCCCGATAGCCCAATATTCGGCAATCAACGCTGTCCCATCTTGTTGCATAGGTATCCAGATAATCACGTTTGGGGGTGCCGTCTTGTAGAGCTTGCCAACTCACGGTCAGCTTTAAACGTAGAAGACACTTATAACCCTGTCAAAGATAAACCCACTCTCGCCGGCTGTTGGTGCGCCTCGCATTTTTGCTCATTGAGCGAGCAGGGAGCGGCATAAAATGTTAGCTCAATCCCTCCGCAGAGAGGACGTTCTGCACCGCCGGATCGGCATTCATTCGTTCCCGGAAACGGTGCACGTGATCCAGGCCCGCAAGGTCTATCTCCATGGCTTCGCACCAGCGAGTGATAACAAACAAGTAGGGATCAGCGATGGAGCGCTGGCTGGCCAGCCAGTCTCGCCCTTCAAGTTGGTTGTTGATGGTTTGAAGGTATTGACGAACCCGGGTTTTGGCGTTTGCCTTGGTTGCCTCGATGGCTGCTTTGTCGTTCAGGTAGCTGGTCGCACCGAATAATGGCCTGAACGCTGGGTGGGCATCCGCGTTGATCACACCGAGCCAGCGATTGATTTCAGCGCGACTTTTTGGGCTGCCGTCGCCGCCAAGTTTCGCTTCGGGGAAGCTGTCCGCCAGATAATTGAGGATGGCGGCATTTTGGGTCAGAACCCAGCCGTCCACGGCCAGTGCTGGCACCGCGCCAGCCGGATTAACAGCCAGAAAAGGGGCTTGTTTCAGCTCATCGTGACTGAGCCGTTGTACCTCGTAGGGCGCACCGATCCATTCCAGTACGATGTGAACGCCCAGCGAGCAAGCCCCTGGCATGTAGTAAAGTTTCATAAGCGCCTCCATGTTTGCATTGTCAGACCGGTCAAGAAGCTGTTGGCGAATCCTCAAGTAGTTGTCGCAGCACGTAGGGTAAAATGCCGCCATGCAGGTAGTAGTCTGCTTCCGCCGGGGTATCAATTCGGACAACAGCATCAAATGTCTGGGTGTCGCCCTGCGGGCTGGTGGCAGTTACCTGCACCTCACGCGCGGGCGCACTGGTTCCCGCCAGACCGGTGATTGTGAAGAGTTCCTCACCGTTCAGACCGAGTGTTTCTGCATTCTGACCGGCAGGGAACTGCAGCGGTACCACGCCCATGCCAATCAGGTTGGATCGGTGAATGCGTTCGTAAGACTCCGCAATCACCGCGCGCACACCAAGCAAAGCGGTGCCCTTGGCGGCCCAGTCACGGGAAGAGCCTGAGCCATATTCCTTGCCAGCCAGAATAACCAGTGGCGTATTGGCTGCGGCATAACTCTCGGAAGCTTTATAAATGGTGGTGGTTGGCGCATCGGCCTTGGTGAAATCACGAGTAAAGCCACCCTCGGTTCCGGGCGCAAGAAGGTTACGCAAACGAATATTGGCGAAGGTACCGCGAATCATTACCTCGTGGTTGCCACGGCGGGCACCGTAGGAGTTGAAGTCTTTGCGCTCGACGCCGTGTTCAGTGAGGTACTGGCCCGCCGGAGAATCTTGTGCAATCGCGCCGGCCGGGCTGATATGGTCGGTGGTAACGGAGTCGCCGAGCATCGCCAGTACCCGCGCATTTTTGATATCCGTCAAGGGTTGTGGGTCGCGGCCTATACCATCAAAGAACGGTGGCTTGCGCACATAGGTAGACTCGGGCTGCCATTCAAAGGTATCGCCTTTTGGAATCTTCATGCCCTGCCAGCGCTCATCGCCGGCATAAACGTCAGCGTAGCCTTCCGTGAACATGTTCGCCTTCAGGTTCGCGGCAATGGTCTTTTCAACGATCTGTGGTGAAGGCCAGATATCACGCAGGTAAACCGGCTTGCCATCAGACCCGGTGCCCAGTGGGTCGGTTGTCAGGTTCACGTGCAGGCTGCCCGCCAGAGCATAAGCCACCACCAGGGGCGGCGAGGCCAGAAAGTTCATCTGGGTTTGCGGGTGAATGCGGCCTTCAAAGTTGCGGTTGCCGGAGAGCACCGAGCAAACCGTCAGGTCATTGTCGCTGACCGCTGCGGCGACTTCGGGAATCAGCGGCCCGGAGTTACCAATACAGGTGGTGCAGCCATAACCGACCAGATGGAAACCCAATGCTTCCAGATAAGGGGTGAGCCCCGCGCGCTCGATGTAGTCGGTTACTACCCGTGAACCGGGTGCCAGCGACGTCTTGACCCAGGGCTTGCTGGTGAGGCCTTTTTCCACGGCATTTTTCGCCAATAACGCAGCGCCGAGCATAACCGAAGGGTTAGATGTGTTGGTGCACGATGTGATTGCTGCGATCACCACGGAGCCGTGGTCGATCTCGTAGCTACTGCCGTCGGCCAGCCTGACAAGAACCGGGTCAGGTTTCCACGTTACGTTGTGGCAACTGTCATCAGGCAGCTTCTGTGGGGCATCACTGGGGTCTTCGTGTGTGAGCGCGATTGGATCACTGGCTGGAAATGATGAAGCAGATGCTGCATCCAGGCCCACTTTCACGGCATCCGTTTGTGACTGGCCGTCTAGCAGGGCGCAAACCGCGTTCGGCGCAATACGTAACGGTACGCGATCTTGTGGCCGCTTTGGTCCGGCCAGGGACGGCTCTACTGTGCTCAGGTCAAGTTCTATGGTTTGTGAGTAATCAGCCTCATGTTCCGGATCGTGCCACATGCCCTGTTCTTTGGCATAGGCTTCGACCAGACGAATCTGGTGCTCGGGCCGCCCGGTCAGGCGCAAGTATGTCAGGGTTTCTTCGTCGATCGGAAACATTGCGCAGGTAGAGCCGTACTCCGGACTCATGTTGCCGATCGTGGCCCGGTTGGCCAGCGGCACGTTAGCCAACCCGGGCCCGTAGAACTCAACGAATTTACCAACCACGCCAGTGCGTCGCAACAACTCGGCTACGGTTAGAACCAGATCGGTGGCGGTGGTTCCCGGTGGTAGCTCACCGGTCAGCTTGAAGCCAAGCACCTCGGGCATGAGCATACTGATCGGCTGGCCCAGCATTGCCGCCTCGGCTTCAATCCCGCCCACGCCCCATCCCAGTACACCCAGGCCATTAACCATGGGTGTGTGTGAGTCGGTACCCACCAGAGTGTCCGGGTAGGCAAGTGTCCCTTCCGGAGTCTCGCGGGTGAATACCACCCGTGACAGGTATTCGAGGTTGATCTGATGGCAGATTCCGGTATCCGGTGGCACCACCTTGAAGTCGTCCAGCGTCTGAGCGCCCCAGCGCAGCAACTGATAGCGCTCGGCGTTGCGCTTGAATTCCAGCCTGGAGTTGGTCGCAAAGGCGTCAGTCCGGCCAAACACATCAACGATTACCGAGTGGTCGATAACCAGCTCGGTAGGAATCAGCGGATTGATTCGACGTGCATCACCGCCCAGATCGCCGATCGCGTCACGCATTGCTACCAGATCAACAATACAGGGCACACCGGTGAAATCCTGCATCAGCACCCGGGCAGGCGTGTATTGAATTTCCTGTTCACGAACGTGTTTCGGTTGCCACTCTGCGAGCGCTTTAATCTGCTCAGAGGTGATTCGCACGCCATCCTCGTTACGTAACAGGTTTTCCAGCAAGACCTTCAGGCTGTAGGGCAGCCGCTTGGTGCCGTCGATACGATCAAGGCGATGAAAAATGTAGGTTTTATCATCAACGTTGAGCTGATCGCGGGTATTAAAGCTGTTGGATACCATAATATGCCCTCCAGAGTATGCAGGCAGCGTGACCTAAGGGAATCCGGCGATGAATCGTTAACTCCAGCGCGTCAGAGCGAACTCATGCCTGATGCGAGGTAATACACTGGATGGAAGGATTCCGATGAACGTTAAGTGTAGTCGCTGGTCACGAGGGTGCCACCGGGAGGATGTTCCAGACTACATCTAGATCAATTAATTAAAGACGCAGAATCGTGCGGTAGCCGGCAACGTCCACCTCAAACTGTGTTTTCTGGCGCAAATAGTCGCGCATGGCTTCCGCGGCTTCCGGCTCGCCATGCACCAGGTGAATGGCGGTGCCCGGGGCCAGATCACTCTGTTTGAGCCATTGCTCAAGTTCAGCGTAGTCGGCATGAGCCGACAGTCCGTCCAGCATTTCAATACGGGCCTTTACCGGTATCCACTCACCGTAGATTTTTACTGCCTCCGCCCCCGCCATCATCTTGGCGCCCCGGGTACCTCCCGCCTGAAAGCCCGCAAAGATCACAGTTGTTCGATGATCACCCAACAATCGTTTAAAGTGGTGAAGAATCCTGCCGCCCGTGGCCATACCGCTGCCGGCAATAATAATGTGAGGATAACGCTGCTCCATCAGGTCTTTGGAGTCATCTACCGAGCGCGTGTAAATGGTTGACTGGCCGATGCTGTAACACTCTTCTTTTGTCAGCTTGTGCTGCTCTGGATAGTTCCAGTAAATTTCCGACACATCAATTGCCATCGGGCTGTCCAGGTAAACCGGCAGCCTGGGGATGCGCTTTTCCCGAATCAGGCGGGACAACATGTACTGCAGAACCTGCGCCCGCCCTACCGCAAATGAGGGGATTAATACGTTTCCACCATCGCTGACGGTGGTGTTGATAATCTCCGCCAATTCAGCATAAGGGTCTTCATCACTGTGTAATTGATTACCGTAAGTTGACTCAAGCAAAAGTACATCCAGTGCCGGCAGGGGTTTTGGCGGGTTCATGAAAATATCATCGGGGCGGCCGACATCTCCGGAAAAACCAATGCGCTTGCCTCCTGCCTCTAAAATCACACTCCCCGCACCAAGAATGTGCCCTACAGGCTGAATACGAAAATGAATATCACCAACCGTTATCTTTTGCTCGAAATTTATCGGGCGGAATAATGCCATGCATGCTTCAGCATCATCCTGGTTGTAAAGCGGTTCCGGCTTCTCATGGCGGCCGATTTTGTGGCGACCAAAAAAATGTGCTTCTTCTTCCTGCAGATGACCGCTGTCTGCCAGCAGAATTGCACATAACTCAACCGTAGCGTGTTGCGCAAACACAGGGCCACGATAACCGTTCTTATAAAGCACGGGCACATATCCAGAGTGATCGAGATGAGCATGGGTAAGAATGACCGCATCCAGCGACGAGATATCGACCGGCAGAGGTTCGCGATTGCGACGGCGCAGCCATTTGTATCCCTGAAACAAACCACAATCTATCAAAACCTTCGTGGTTTCGGTTTCAACTAAAAATTTAGACCCGGTTACGGTTTCTGCACCGCCTAAAAAAACGATATTCATGCCATGAATTCCTTCTGGGAACGCTTCATTAACCGGAAGTCTGCCATTAACCATAGCCCATGGACGTCTGCCGTAATTATTAACAACAGCAGGTTATAGGTTTTGAGGCCATTCATCGATACCTGCATTTGCGGATTTTGCAGGTAAATCTGTGTAGCATCGCCAGTGATCCTGGCGGGCTATACAGTGGCATGGGGCGTATGAAAATTCTGCTTGTTGAAGACGACAGATTACTCGGTGACGGAATTGCTGCCGGCATTGCTCAGTCGGGCCTGGCCGTTGACTGGGTATTGGACGGCCAGCAGGCCGACACCGCACTTGCTACAGGCAATTATGATGCGGTTGTGCTTGATCTTGGTTTGCCGAAGTTGTCAGGCATGGACGTTTTAAGGCGCGCTCGTTCAAGCGGGAAACTTTTGCCGATTCTGATCCTGACCGCTCGCGATGCCGTGGAAGATCGCGTGGCAGGCCTGGACGCCGGTGCAGATGATTACCTGGTGAAACCTTTCGATCTTGCCGAGTTGCAGGCACGGCTTCGGGCATTGTTACGACGCTCCAAAGGGCACGCCGAATCGGTTATCAGCTACGGCGAGCTCCGGGTTGACCCTGCCAGTCACTCGGTGTTTTGGTCTGGAGAGCCAGTTGACCTTTCCGCCCGTGAATTCACGATTCTGCACACATTACTGCTCAATGCCGGGCGGGTAATGTCAAAAGATCTCATGGAGGAGCAGTTGTACGGCTGGGGAGAGGAGATCGAGAGTAATACCATTGAAGTCTTTATCCATCACTTGCGCCGTAAGCTGTCACCGCAACTGATCCGCACCATTCGCGGTGTCGGGTACATGATTGAGAAAATCCCCTCATGAGGTCATCGTTACGCTGGCGCCTTTTTACGATTCTTGCCGTATCGGTGCTGCTTGCCTGGATTGCGACGGCATTTTTCACCTATCTTGATGCGCGCCGTGAAATCGGTATTACGCTTGATGCCCGGCTGGTTAAAGTGGCTGAACAGGTCGCCGTGCATCTTGGCAGCCTGGAAACCAACAGCGCGAGCTCGCAGCAGATTCGTGATTACACCGGCACCATGCTGCAGGTCTGGCGACATGACGGTACCTTACTTCTGGACTCAAGCACGGCTCCGGAAGAACGTTTGGGCACACAATACGATGGTTTTGAAAATGCGACGATCAATGGGGTGCACTATCGTATTTATAGTCAGTGGAACAAAGACGGCGACAGTAATGTGCGTGTTGGCGAACCCTACGAACTGCGCGACGCGCTGGCCGAAAGTATTGCCAGCCACCTGTTGCATCCGCTGTATTTTGCAGTTCCTGCGTTGGGGATGCTGATTTGGTTGTCTGTTGGTGCCGGGCTTGCGCCCCTGTCCCGTTTTGCCCGTGAGGTCAAGCAGCGTGAGCCAGACAAACTTGAGCCACTTGATCTCCCTGATACCCCCCGCGAGGTTATGCCGCTGCAGGATGCGCTCAATGCGCTTTTTGCCCGTCTGCAGGTTTCACTTGAGTACGAGCGGCGTTTTACGGCTGACGCCGCTCACGAATTGCGTACACCGCTGGCGGCCATTAAAACACAGGCACAGGTGGCACTGGCTGCCCGCGATCCCGAACCACTGGAGCATGCTCTGAACAAGGTTATCAGTGGCACAGATCGCGCTGCTCATCTGGTTGAACAGTTGCTTGTGCTTTCCCGACTCGATCCTGAAAGAGCCCCCGTTAATCAGCAACCCGTGCAGCTTTCGCAAATCGTGGCCGAATGTGTCGCGTTGTACGCGCCCATGGCGATAGGTAAGGGCCAGAATCTTGGGTTTGAAGCGAGTGATGAAGGCTGGGTGTCTGGCGATATGACACTGCTGGCGATTCTGGTCCGTAATCTTGTTGATAATGCGGTTCGCTATACCCCCACGGGTGGCCAGGTGGATGTGCGAATCCAGCGGGTCGGAAATGAGATAGTGTTTCAGGTTGTTGATACCGGCCCGGGAATTCCCGAGGCAGAGCGAAGGGAGGCAGCATCCCGTTTTTACCGTGTGCTGGGCACTGGTGAGGATGGCAGTGGGCTGGGACTATCAATTGTGGAAAGAATAGTGGAGCTGCATGGCGCATCGTTGAGCCTGGACGATCGTGATGCCGGAGAAGGCCTGGCGGTGATCGTGCGTTTCGAAGCGGCGACACTATAAATGCCGCCGCGACTTTATATTGCCAGTTAGCGGCTTCCTTAAGCGTAGATTAAGGTGGGATTGAGAGAATCCTTTCCAGCCGAAGAAACGGTTTACCTGAAGGAGAATCTCATGACTATCAAATCCGGACTTTCCAAGTTTGCAGTTATCACTGGCATGGTGCTGAGCCTGGCAGCAGCCAATACGATGGCAGCACCAGCGAATAACGAACACGACCATGGCCATGGTTCGATGGAGCTAAGGCTTGATAACAACGGTGCCAAGTGGGCTGTTGATGCCCCGCTCAGCCGTGCGATGAACAATATCGGAAGTGCCATGCACAACGAACTGGCCGCCATTCATTCCGGCGAGCTGACAGCGGAACGCTATGCAGCGCTGGCCATGAAGATCAATAATGAAGTCAATTATATGATTGAAAACTGCAACCTTGAGCCGGACGCAGATGCCCAGCTCCACCTGATTATTGCCGAGTTGATGGAAGGCTCAAGCGCGATGGAAAGCAAAGCCCATGCACAGGACGGTGCGGTGAAAGTGATTGGGGCGATTGAAAATTACGTGACTTATTTCGATGATCCGAACTTTAAACCCATTAAGCATTAACAATCAGTTCTGATTGCATCAGATCTGGCAGATGATTTATCAAGGCAGCTCTGCAATGATGGGCTGCCTCCCCCCGCCTCCCAACTCTTCGTCTTTCTTTTTCCCCCTGTTCCTGTCTTTTTCCCCTCTCTCACATCCCGCGACGCTCTGTCCCGGAGTGATCTGAAGATGGAAAACGGCAGGATCAGGGTCGAAATGGGCCGAATTTGCGAATAATTTCAATAATATGACAAATCTGTGGAGTTACATGTCCCAGCTCATGTAAAGAACGGTCCGGATCATCCACTATAGATTCATCAAAGGTACAGAAAAGGAGAATAACGATGAAAATCATATTACGTAGTGACGAACTGAACTGCCCCTCCTGCGTTCCCAAGATTGAGAACGCGTTGAGTCAGATTGGCGGTGTAACCCATGCCAAGGTGCACTTCTCTACCGGACGCATCGAGGTTGAATACGACCCGGAGCAGGTGAAAACCGACCGACTGGTTTCAGCGGTGCGGGATGTTGGTTACGAGGCACGTGTCAGCGCATTTTAAGTTTGCCGGCCGGGGGCGGCCTGTATGCCTGCCCCCGGCCCCGGAATGAGGTAAATAATTATGAAATTCAGTAATTTGTTGTCCAGATGGAGGCGTATGTGGAATTCACCCGCAAGCCGGCGCGGCATGGTCGTTCTGGTGTCTGGTGCCGCAGGCCTTGGCGGGGTCGCCAGTAAATTTCTCGGTGGCCCGGCTGGCCTTACCAACGCCCTCTGGCTGTTTGCCGCCGTTGTTGCGGGCACCGAGATTGCACTGCGTGCGTTTGCTGCCCTGCGGGTACGCTCATTCAGTATCGAGCTGCTGGTCACCATCGCCGCGGTCGGCGCGCTGTTTATCGGCGAGTACTGGGAATCGGCCGCAGTCACCTTCCTGTTCGTGTTAGGGGGTTATCTCGAAGCGCGGACCTTGTCACGAACCCGATCTGCACTTAAGGATCTGCTGGCGCTGGCGCCTACCGAGGTTACGGTTCGCCGTGACGGTGTCGAGATTACTCTTGCGCCCCATGAAGTAGTCACGGGAGACACTGTTGTGGTTCGCCCGGGCGGACGTCTCGGTGCCGATGGTGTCATTCTTAGCGGGCAAGCGGCGATTGATGAAAGCGCAATCACCGGGGAGCCGATTCCGGCACAGAAGCAAAAGGGCGATACCGTATTCGCCGGTACCGTCAGCCATGATGGTTATCTGGAAGTTCGTGCCGAGGGCGTCGGGGCTGATACCACGCTGGCGCGGATTATCCAGCGGGTTGAACAGGCGCAAGAGGCCAAGGCTCCCACTCAGCGGATGATCGAGCGCTTTGCGAGCTGGTACACGCCCGCCATTATCGTCATGGCCGTTGTCACCTATGCAGTGACGCAGAATATCGCCCTGGCGCTGACATTGCTGGTAATCGCCTGCCCGGGTGCACTGGTCATATCCACTCCGATCTCAGTGATTGCCGGCATCGGCCGGGCAGCCCGCGGTGGCATCTTGATCAAAGGTGGTGAATATCTGGAAACAGCCGGTCGCATCCGCGCCGTTGCTTTCGATAAAACCGGTACGCTCACCGAAGGGCGCCCGGAAGTACTGACGGTGACACCGTTGCCCGGAATTCCGGCACTGCCGACCATGGCAGATGAAGCATCGCCCCGCACCCGATTGTTGCACTGGGCAGCATTGGCCGAGAGCGGATCTGAGCATCCACTGGGCAGAGCCGTTGAACGTGCGTTGCCAGAAGATTATGCCGGCCCGCGTGTTGATCGGTTTGAAACAGCTCCAGGTGGTGGTATCAGCGCAGAATGGCAGGGCCAGCATGTCGAGATTGGCAGTCCGGTCTGGCTCGAAACCCGCGTCAAAGAGTGGTCCGATGAGGCAAGAGCCGCGCTGGACGAAATCCGCAAACGTGGTGAAACGGTAGCAGCGGTTTCCGTAAACGGCGCGCTCGTTGGCCTTCTCGGATTCGCCGACCGGTTGCGTCCTGAGGCGGCTGCCGCACTGCAGCACCTGCGGGATATCGGAGTGAAGCGTCTGGTGATGCTCACCGGTGACCACCTGGCCAGTGCACAGCGTATCGCCCGTGAAATTGGCATTGATGAGGTACACGCCGGGTTGTTACCTGAGCAAAAGCTGGAAGCCATTCAGGCAATGCAGCGGGAGACCGGCCCGACCGCCATGGTTGGCGACGGCATCAACGATGCACCTGCTCTGGCGACGGCTGATATTGGTATCGCCATGGGTGTTGCCGGCACCGATGTGGCCATTGAGAGCGCCGACATCGCGCTGATGGCTGATGATCTGGGCAAGATTGCCGAAGCGATCGGGCTGGCGCGAGCTACTCTGAACAATATTCGCCAGAACGTTGTAATCGCACTAGTGACCGTGTTTGGTCTGTTGGCAGGTGTGTTTGCCAACGAGGTGCACATGGCCGGCGGTATGTTTATCCACCAGGTTTCCGTGCTGGTGGTGGTACTCAACGGTATGCGGCTGATGCGTGCACGCCCTGCAAGGAAGCAGCGCCCGGCACCCATCGCACAGTCCCCCGTCCGGGCAGTGTAACCCACCCGAAAAGCCGGAGAAGGCATAGCCCTCTCCGGCTTTTTTCATTGTGGAAGTGGTACTTCAATGAGCCACAAGCGTTTGTCAGGTGCCGTCAATGAATAACCAGGCGCTTCAGCCAATCCAGCAGTGCAACGGGTAGTAGTTCAGGGCGTGGCAACAGGGCGTAGTGATTCGCGCCAAAGATACGCGGCAGATAACCGGGGGCCTGGCGGTCGATGGTCAGACAGAAGGCGGAAATTCCCTGCAGCGTGGCTTCGGTGACCGCCTGGCGCATATCCTCAACGCCGTATTGCCCTTCATACTCATCTTTATCATTCGGCTTGCCATCTGAAAGCAACAGCAGCAAGCGGTGGGTGGCCGGTTGTTGCATCAAGGCATTAGTGGAATGTCGGATCGCAGCACCGGCGCGGGTGTAGCGCTCCGGCTCCAGTGCGCTGATGCGCAGGGCGATGTCGTTGCTGAATGGTTCATCGAAGTGCTTCAGCTCGCGAACAATCACCGTATCCGGGCCTTCTCCCGAAAAAGCCTGCACAGCATAGGGTTCGCCCATGCCTTCCAGAGCTATGCACACCAGTAGCAGGGCTTCCCTTTCTACATCAATAATTCGGCGGTTAGCGGCAACCCAGCTGTCCGTTGAGCCACTGACATCAATCAACAAGATGATCGCTAAATCCCGTTCGGCTGTGCGTCGGGTCTGATACAAGGCTTCAGATAACGGGCCGCCTGCGTGAAAATCTGCGTAGCTGCCAATCCAGGCATTGAGATCTATGTCGTCACCATCAAGTTGCTTGCGCCGGGTAACGCGTCTGGCGCTGAGCATTTCGAAGTTCCGGCGAATCTGATTCAACAACGATCGGTGCAGTTCCAGGGTGTTATCCACCCAGGCTTGTGTGCCCGGAAGATTGGGCAATACCCGCACCGTGGCACCGGGGTCCCGGTAGGCTTGAAGCCGATAATCCCACTCGGGATAGTGAATGCCTCGCTCCTCCTGCACAGCCTGGCGCAGTTGCATGGCGGTGTTGGTATCAGGGGGGTCGTCTGCAATCAGGACTTCTTTTGGTGAACCCGGAGTGGAGACCAGGCGCGCTTCAGGAAGATCCGACAGCATGTCACCAAACTCGTCGGCACTGGTGTCTTCGTCCCGGTCAATCGGTCGGCTCAGGCCGAAGGGATCTTCGGCCTGCTGATGTGGCTCGTCAAGCTGAACCATAAAAATTCCGTCATCAGCCTTGTTCTCTTTTTCCTCCTCGGTAGCTTCGCGCACCTCCGGACGGCGCGGTAGCCGGCTACTGCTGGGAGGTGGCGTCGACGGATTAGTCGGTTCCGCAGTGCTGTCTGTTATTTCACCCGCGTTGGCGGGAGAGGGCGCGCGCAATTCGCCCGTCCACCAGTCTTTAAGTAAGGGTGCGTCGCCAAGCTTTGGGCTGCTTGTTTTGGGATCACCACGTAAAAAATGCTGGCTGTGGATCAGCTCCTCAGCCAGCCAGCACGACTGTGCCGGGCTGTCACTCAGAGGCACTGCGCTCTGGGCAGGCGGGCTTTCCAGCAGGCGGCGCAACCAGACCTCCAACGGGCGGCGCGCCAAAGAAAATGACTGTACAGGTGGGCGTTGTTGCAAAGCATGCCGGCGTAACCTCAGCACTGCTTCCTGCATTCCGGGGAGCAGGCGCGACAGTGCGGCATCAGCCGCCCAGGCTTCGAGCAACAGATACACATCTTTGTGCAAGGGTGAGACAAGTGGCTGGGGTGGTTCGGCGCTGCCGCGAGTAGCACGCAATGCCTGTTGCAAGGCCATTGCCCGGTAGAACTCATTACCCTGCCCAATATCTTCGACCTGTGAATCGGCCGGCAGCCACAGATAACGGCCATTGGTGGCAGGTACGGGCTGTTTCTGCCAGGGCGACTGAATGCGCCGAAATACCCGTGAAAGAAAAGTCGGGTGAGCCGGATGCTGGGCAATTCGCAGTGGGTAGCTATGGCCAGTGACGGCAATAATCAGCAGGTCCAGGCGGGGTGCGACATCCGCCAGCAGAGCGGTGGGAGGCCCGGCTGGTTTTGGTCGATAGCGGCGCCAGAGCTTTTGGGTATAAATGGTCGCGTGGCGCGCGGCATCGCTGAGCAGGTCTTCCGGTTCGGCCATGTCAGATAAAGGTGCCGTCTACCAGATCTCGCAGAGCACTGGTCATTGATGGCTCGTCTGTGAGCGGTGAAACAATTGCGGCATAGCAGGCCTCACGCAGCGGAATACCACTGGCAGACAGGATTGCCGCAGATATCAGCAGGCGTGTGCTGGGTACCTCAGCCAAACCACGATCGCGCAGTTGGCGAATGCGCCCGGCCAGACTCACCAGACCGCTGGCGGCAGCATGATCGACGCCACTTTCATGGCGCACAATCAGGGCTTCGTTTTCGGCGCTCGGAAAGTCCAGATCCATTGCCACAAAACGCTGGCGTGTACTTGGTTTGAGGTCTTTGAGCATCCGCTGATAACCGGGATTGTAAGACACCACCAGTTGAAATCCTGGTGCTGCCTGAAGATTCTCCCCGGTTTTGTCAATTGGCAGCATTCGCCGGTGGTCGGTCAGCGCGTGCAGGACCACAACGGTATCCTGCCGCGCCTCGACCACTTCATCGAGATAGCAGATAGCCCCCTCACGCACGGCCCGGGTCAACGGACCGTCTTGCCAGACGGTGCCGTTGTGCTGAATCAGATAGCGCCCGATCAGGTCGCTGGCGGCCAGGTCATCGTGGCAGGCAATGGTGACCAGCGGCCGTTGCAAACGCCAGGCCATATGCTCAACAAACCGGGTTTTACCACACCCGGTGGGTCCTTTGAGCATCACCGCCAGATGACGCTTGTGGCACTGCTCAAATAATGCGACCTCGTTGCCGGTGGGCTGGTACCAGGGCTCTGAAGATGGCACCGATGCCAGCTCAGCCATGCGTTGGTTTACTCCCATAATCAGCGATTGTTCCGGGCGCTTAGAGGTTCATGAGCAAGGGCTTCCTCATCAACTTCAAAGCGCGGTCGCCGGCTGAAAAAGTCAAAGATGAACAGGCCTGCACCGCCGGTGAACAAGGTGGCAGAGGCGATCAGCATAAGGAAGTGAACCTGAATTTTCAGCTGCGCATCCAGATAACCCATTCCCATAATGCGCTCCAGATACACCTGACCGATTCCGGCCGTGGCAAACGACAGCGTCATTCCGAACATTCCGGCCAATTGTAGCCAGAATGCCCAGTAACCGATGACATTATTTTCGGATTTGCGGCTATGGGTGAGTGAGGGCATGGCATAGGAGATCATAGCCAGAACGATCATGGCATAGGCGCCATAGAAGGCGGCGTGACCGTGCATCGCGGTAATCAGCGTGCCATGTGTCCACTTGTTGACGCTGGGCCAGGTGTGTGCCAGCCCCAGCAGGCCTGCGCCAAATAACGTGAAGATGGCACTGCCCAGGGTCCAGTGCAAAGCCAGCACGTTGGGATGGGACATGCCCGAACGCCGCATGGCACCATAGGCGTACATGGCCATACCTACAATTGCCAGCGGCTCAAGTGCACTGAAGAAGCCACCAATTGGCAGCCAGTAATAAGGCACGCCAACCCAGTAATAGTGGTGTGCGGTACCAACGATACCGGCCAGGAATACCAATCCGACGATCACATATAACCACTTCTCCATCACTTCCCGGTCAGCACCAGACAAGCGGATCAGCAGGTAGGCAAGAAAGCTGCCCATAATCATCATCCACACACCTTCCACCCACAAGTGGATGGTCCACCAGCGATAGAAGATAGAGACGGTGTAGTTCTCGTAATACAGCAGTGCCGGAACGAACAGCACCGCGGTGCTGACCAGGCCCAGTACCAGCACCCCTTCGGTAGTGGTGAAGCGGCCGGATTTCTTGATGGTCATGCCAATGTTGTACAGAAATATCAACATGCAGATGACGATGATTAACTTGCTGGGTAACGGCTGTTCCAGCAGCTTGTTGCCGGTACCGTAACGAAACAGATAACCGATAATTGTGGCGACACCCATCAGTGTCCAGAGCACCAACTGGATATAGGCCAGCTTGACACTATACAACTCGGTACGGGACTCGTCGGGAACCAGCCAGTAGGTGGCGCCCATAAAGCCAGTTAACACCCAGACAATCAACAGGTTGGTATGAATCACCTTGGTGACGTCAAAGGGCAGGATATACAGCAGGGGATCCGGACCAAGATATTTAGTCGCTGACAGCAGGCCGAAGACCAGTTGTAAGCCGAACAGCACCATCGCCACGGCAAAGTACCAATAGGCGACTGACTGGGACTTATAGCGCATTGTAGTTCTCCGTCTTTGTGCGGCCGCCGCTGACGCGGCAGCTACCAAGTGTTATTTTAGGGTGGCGAGAAACGCAACCAGGTGGTCGATTTGTTCATCCGTTAAACTGTCGGCATAACTGGTTGGCATGAATGATGTCCCGCCAGCCGAATACATGTCACCGGGAACCAGATGTGCAGAAGGGTTGACCAGAGACTCGCGCAGGTAGCCTTCCACATCTGTAGCGTTACCCTGATAGTCACCGCTTTGCAGCAGTTTTTCAGTGCGGGTTACCAAACCGCTCAGGCTGGGACCTGCACCGTCCGCTCCGGGGTTGAGGGAATGGCAGGCCATGCAGGTGGGAACTGCGGTGGAAAACAGGTGCTCGCCGAGAGCCCGCGGGTCACTGCCACTGCTCTTGCCGGTGTCGGCAGCCGCTCCGCTACTGCTTCCGGTCGCAGACAGATTCATACCACCAGTAACCAGAATCGGGCGTGGTGGCCAGTCCTGGTTATCAACCTCGCTGACCCAGCCGAGAAAGGTCACCAGATCGCGGATTTCATCCTCACGCAGATTTTGCTGAGGCATCAGTCTCCGATGTCTTTGCTCGTCATAGAATTTTGAGGGGTCTCGCATGTACGCGTGCAGGTATGCCTCACCGCGATGCTGGGCGATCTTGGTCAGATCAGGCGCATAATAAGCACCCTCGCCAAACAGTGTGTGGCAGTTGATGCAGTTGTATTTGTGCCACACATCCTTGCCGTGAGTTACCTCAGGAGTAATTTTGTCGGCATTGGTGAGCTCGGGAAACTGACGGTGACTGTCAAACGTCATGCCCAAGAACAAAATAGCCGCAAAAGCCGTGGAGCCGATGGCGAAGAGCCTGGCCTGTCTGTTATTCATAACCGCGTCTCCTTACTCACACGTTAATCCCTGTCCAATGCAAGACGGCCATGGTGAATGCATAAAACACAGCACCTGCCATCAGACCAAGCACGACAAAACTCAAAATACGCATGGGTGTATAGAGCCTTTTAAGCTGCATTCAACATCCTCCCCCAGTGATTTAACACGCAATTTCCCCCAAATTTACACTCGTATAATAGGGTAGCCGGTTTTATGCTGGATTGCAGACAAAAAGGAGGAGCTAACGAGGAGTTTTTGATAAATATTTATTTTATGCGAACTTCTTGCAGGTTTTTGTCTGATGATTCCCTGGTGTCTTATGTTTTTTGCGTGCGGGACTGAGTTGCGCCTTCTGAGCGTTAAGGTTGTCAGTAAACATCTTCCAGATAGCGCCCATCAGCTTTCAGCCCTTCCACATCAAGCTGCAATGGCTTGAGAATCAAGTTAAATACCTGTTTTACCCCTTCGGCCATATCCCGACCTCCGCAAACCAAAACCTGTGCGCCTTTCTCAATCAGTTGTTGCAACGCAGTTTTATCAGCAATGAG
>DATJDA010000311.1:0-1987 GCA_035497695.1 Marinobacter sp.
TGCCAAGGTTGGCAGCACCGTACTGTCTCGCGCCTTGGGTGAGTTAACCCCCCTGGACCGGGATGATATTATTATTGGTTTACACTCTCCGGATGACGCTGCTGTACTTCGGATTCCCCCCGGTAAAGCGGTGGTCCATACCGTAGACTTTTTCCGGGCCTTTATTGACGACCCTTATATCTTCGGACGAGTTGCCGCCAACCACAGTTTGGGCGACATATTTGCCATGGGCGCAGAGGCTCAAAGCGCAACGGCCGTGGCTACCGTGCCTTACGGGATTGAGTCAAAAGTAGAAGATGTGCTCTTCCAAATGATGTCTGGTGCCGTTGAGGTGCTTAATGCAGCGGGTTGCGCACTGGTCGGTGGGCACACGGGTGAAGGTAAGGAGCTGGCCCTGGGCTTTGCCGTAAACGGATTGATTGATCCGGATGAAGTGATGAGTAAAGGCGGCTTGCGTGCAGGTGACGTATTAATACTCACAAAACCCATAGGTACCGGCACCCTGTTTGCAGCCCACGCCCGGCTTGCGGCTAAGGGGCGATGGATAGACGCGGCATTGGCCTCAATGACCCAGTCCAGCAAACTGGCTGCAGAGTGTTTGCGCCGATATGGTTCCCGGGCCTGTACAGACGTAACTGGTTTTGGATTGCTTGGTCACCTCGTAGAGATGACCCGCCCTTCAGGAGTGGATGCAGAGCTGGATTTATCGGCAATTCCGATTTTGCCAGGTGCAGAGGAAACTGCGGCAGCCGGAATTCTTAGTACACTGCAGCCAGCCAATATTCGCCTTCGCCGGGGTATTCGGGACCAGGAAAAATGGGTGAGCCATCCAAAGTACCCCCTGATTTTTGATCCGCAGACTGCAGGAGGGTTGCTCGCCAGCGTTTCGGCCGATCAGGCCCAGACCTGTGTTCAGGAACTGAAAGCACTTGGTTACCCCCACACTGCAATAATCGGCCGGGTGACCGCTCAGGATATGCAAGGCGCTATCGAGCCAATCACACTCAAGGATTGAGTTGTTGTCTTGAAGGTTCTCAGCAGGCGCTATTTCGGGCAGCGCAGTTCTGAATTGCCTTCCGTAAGGCCAGTTCCAGGGTGCGTTGCTCGTTATCCGGACAGAACAAGGGAGCAAGTTGATTAACTTGCTGGCTGAGCTTGTTCAGAAATTCCGGGTCTGTCTCTGCCCGATGAAGCCTGGCTGCCAGCGCTTGCTCATCGCCCACCGGATAATACCCTGCGTAATCTTCACCCAACAGCCCGCGGTTACCGGAAATATCCGAAGCAATAACGGGCAACCCGGCACGGCAGGCCTCCGAGACAACATTAGCTCCGCCTTCCATAATTGAGCTGATCACCATCACCTGGCTATTGATCATAAGCCGTTTGGTATCCGCGCCACTCAATTCGCCCAGCCACTGAAATCTCGGGTTTTTTTGCATCTCGGCTTCCGCCGCGCGCTGCCAGCCGGTGTTGTAAGGCTTACCTGCGCAAAGAATACGTATATGGGAATCTGCTGGCAGAAGGCGCGCCGCCAGAGCTGCACGAAGTGAGTCTTTCTCATCCCGCAAATGGCCAATAACACATACGTTAAAAGTACCGTCCGGGCGTGTGCTTCCGGGAGGTCTCTGTATGGAATCGGCTGACTGATAAAGAGTAACCAGCTTGTTTGAATATTCACCCGGTATATCTTGCGCAACAAAACAGTGCAGTCCGATCAGGATATCGGCTGCCGCCATTGAGGCGTTTGTGTCTGCCGGGTATTGGAGCTGATGGTGGTAAATATCCGTACCTGTAAGCGCCACCAACAGCGGTGTTTCGGGCCAATTCTTCCGGAATAATTGTATGGCCGCTCGGCTACGCCAGGCGTGCAAAGCTACGAATGCATCGCAGGCTTCACCCCGATATTCGGTAATCACGGATACCTGGTGGCCAGATGCCTCCAGCAAGGCCTTCCAGCGCTCTGCAGTTGCCCGGTTCCCTGCCCTGG
>DATJDA010000312.1:0-18479 GCA_035497695.1 Marinobacter sp.
GTTTTGGAAAGCCTGACCTAACCTCCGCCAACTCCCGAAATCTAGCACGCCTCCAACGGCGCATAAGCCAGTACCAGCCACTTGGCGCCTTCATCAAAATTTACCTGAATACGGGTATGGGCCCCCGTACCCTCGGAGTTCAGCACCACCCCTTCACCAAACTTAGGATGCCGCACCCGCTGGCCCAGACTGAACCCCGATTGCTTTGCGGAATCCAGACTGAACATGTTTTCATTGGGGCGAGAAACCATCGCCGGGCGTGTCACCGTATTGTGAAGTCTAACTTCCTGCAGACAGTCACTGGGAATCTCCCGTACAAACCGGGACAGCGCGTTGAACTTCTCCTGGCCATACAAACGCCGGGATTCAGCGTACGTAATCACCAGCTTCTTCATAGCCCGGGTGATACCCACATAGGCCAGCCGGCGCTCCTCCTCCATTCGCCCCGGCTCTTCCAAAGACCTGCCATGGGGGAACAGGCCTTCTTCAGCACCTGCAAGGAATACCAAAGGAAACTCCAAACCCTTGGCTGAGTGCAGCGTCATCAGTTGGACACTGTCTTCGTGGGCTTCCGCCTGGGCCTCGCCTGCGTCCAATGCCGCCTGGGCAATAAATTCCGATAGCGGATCAACGCCATCTTCCACTTCATAATCTGCCAGGGCATTCACCAACTCTTCCAGGTTCTCTACCCGTGCCTGGCCTTTTTCACCCTTCTCACTGGCATGGTGATCTTTCAGGCCGCTGACCTCAATCGTCTGCTTCGTCAGGCTGCGCAGCGACACCTCACCGGCTATCGACGAAAGCTCTTCAATAATGCCTATAAATGTTTGCAAGCCTGTTTTCGCCCGGCCCTTTACCTGCCCGGCTTTCAGCAAGCGCTCCGCAGACTCCCACAAAGAGACGCCTTGCTCCCTTGCATAGTCACGAAGCTCGTTCAGGCTTTTTGCCCCTATCCCCCTGGGCGGCAGATTCACTACCCGCTCGAATGCGGCATCGTCACGCCGGTACTGCACCAGACGGAGATAGGCCAGCGCGTTACGGATTTCCTGCCGGTCATAAAATCGCAAACCACCATAGACACGATAGGGAATCCCCTGGCGCACCAACGATTCTTCCAGTACCCGAGACTGAGCATTGGAACGATAGAGAACAGCGGCCTCACTGCGAAGATTCCCTTCCTGCACCCAGGCAGAGATGCTGTCGGCGATATAATTGGCCTCGTCCTGCTCATTGAACGCAGCGTACAGGCTGATTGGCTCGCCTTCCTCGCCATCGGTCCATAATTCCTTGCCCAGCCGGCCCTGGTTGTTGGCGATAACGGAGTTTGCGGCCTTCAGAATCATCCTGGTGGAGCGGTAGTTCTGCTCCAGACGCACCAACCGGGTATGTGGAAAATCTCTCTGGTACTGCTGAATATTTTCAATTTTTGCACCCCGCCAGCCGTAAATAGACTGGTCGTCGTCACCCACCACCGTCAGTGGCACCCGGTTGCCGGCCAGCACCTGCAGCCAGGCATATTGAATGGTGTTGGTATCCTGAAACTCGTCTACCAGAATGTGTTGAAACCGGCTTTGATAGTGGGACAGTAGCTCCGGCCGATGCAGCCATAGTTCATGGGAGCGCAGCAGCAACTCGCCGAAATCCACCAGACCGCCCTGCTGGCAAAGTTTTTCATACCGGCGATAGATGGCCAGCATGGTTGTGGTGAAATGATCGCCCGGATTTACCTGAATGTGGTCGGCTCGCAGCCCTTCATCTTTCTGGCTGTTGATAAACCACTGAGCCTGCTTGGGCGGCCACTGGCTTTCATCTATCTGATTTTCCCGCATTACCCGCTTGACCAGCCGCAACTGATCGTCGCTGTCCAAAACCTGAAAGTTCTCCGGCAAACCGGCATCTTGATGGTGTGCGCGTAACAGGCGATGGGCTATTCCGTGAAAAGTGCCAAACCACAAACCCCGGGCAGGTATGTTCATCATCTGCTCGATGCGATAGCGCATCTCTTTAGCAGCCTTATTGGTAAACGTAACCGCAAGAATACCTGTTGGAGGAACACCCTTATCCACCATCAGCCACGCAATGCGATGTACCAGAACCCTTGTTTTACCGCTTCCCGCACCCGCCAGTACCAGCAAGTGATTATTCGGAGCGGTAACAGCTTCACGCTGAGCTTCATTCAAAGGACTGATTATGTGCGAGACATCCATGGAGTAACCACTGCATTCAGGTGAATTGGGAAAAACGGATAGAATATAACATCCGGAGATAATACCGCCATGCCATCCCGATCGCGACTTGGCACCGGACTTTGCTATATCCTGTGACCAGCTCTGAAACAGGAGATCGCCTTTGAGTGTTGAGCAAAGCATTGTTTTTGCGGTACTCGGAATTACCCTCGCCATGTTTGTATGGAATCGCCTGCGCTTTGACGTGGTGGCGATGCTTGCCCTGTTGGCCGTTGCCATTGCCGGATTAGTACCTACAGACGAGCTGTTTGCCGGTTTTGGTCATCCTGCAGTAATAACTGTGGCGGCTGTGCTGGTTATCAGCCAGGGGCTGGTAAACGGTGGCGTGGTGGACAACATTGCGCGCTTGCTGGGCAAGATTGACCATCGCCCTACACTTCAGGTGTTGGCTCTGACCAGTGTAGTTGCTCTTTGCTCCGGCTTTATCAATAACGTTGGCGCGCTGGCTTTACTGATGCCGGTCGCGGTCTGGATGTCGCGGGATGCGGGACGGTCACCTTCACTGTTGCTGATGCCCCTGGCCTTTGGATCGCTACTGGGCGGTACAATGACGCTGATCGGTACGCCACCGAACATCATTATTGCCTCCTACCGGGAAAGCGGCACCTTCGGGCTGTTTGATTTTGCGCCCGTCGGCGTTGCAATTACGCTGGCAGGTATTGCGTTCATCACGCTCATTGGCTGGCGCCTTACGCCCCGTCGTGAGAAGAGCTCAGCCGACAGCAAATTGTTCAGCGTTGGTGAGTACGTCACCGAGCTGAGAATTCCCGCCGACTCTCCACACACCGGCTCTACTTTGTACAGCCTGTTGACCGGAGTCGGAGATGAGGCGGACATTATCGTTCTTGCATTGATTCGCGATGAACAGCTCCAAACTGTGCCTTCCACGTACAAGATCCTGCGCGAAGGGGATCTGTTACTGGTTGAGGCAGATACCACCAGCTTACAGACATTTCTCGATAGCACGGGGCTTGAACTCGCTCATCAGGCCATCAAAAGTGAAGAAGCAGAAGCCGGCAGTGAAGACACGGAAAATGAAGCTGCCAGTGAACACAGTGATCTGAAAAATACGGAAGGCAACAAAGACGCTGTAGTGCGGTTAACGAAAGGTGAACTTCACTTGGTGGAGGCCATTATTACTCCGGAATCATCGCTGGTCGGGCAGACCGCTAACCGACTGCAATTGCGCCAGCGCTACCAGCTTAATATTGTTGCTGTGGCGCGACTGGGGTATCGGCTCAAACAGCGCCTTGATGATATACGGTTCAATGCCGGCGATATATTGCTGGTTCAGGGCTTTGAAGATTCTCTTGGGGGCACTCTCGCGGAGCTCAACTGCCTGCCACTGGCGGAGCGCGGTCTGAAGTTAGGTTCTCCTCGCAATACCCTGATGGCTTCTGGCATATTTTTAGCCAGCATTATCGTCATTGTTACCGGCCTGCTGTCAGCCCCTGTCGCTTTAGTAGCCGGGGCGGTAGCAATGGTGCTGGTAAAGCTCATGTCTGCGGCAGAGGCCTACAAGGCAATTGACTGGTCAATAATTGTACTTCTGGCAGCGATGATACCTGTCGGCCAGGCGTTGGAAACAACCGGTGGGGCGGGTCTGATAGCAGCACAAATGTTGGTACTGAGTGAGAGTTTATCAGTGGCCTCGGTGCTGGTAATGATACTCTTGGGCACCGCGCTTTTATCCAACGTCGTCAATAATGCTGCAGCGACTATCGTGGTCGCACCTATTGCCCTGAGCCTCTCCAGCGACCTGCAAATTCCTTCCGATGCCATGTTAATGGCTGTTGCCATTGGGGCATCCTGTGCCTTCATGACGCCTATAGGCCACCAGTCCAACGCACTGGTTATGGAGCCTGGCGGCTATGAGTTCGGAGACTACTGGCGCCTGGGGTTGCCTCTGACGGTAGTGGTCACACTCGTAGCGGTACCGGTTATAATGCTGGTCTGGACCTGACAGCAGGAACAAGGCGAGCCATGCTCGGCCTTGTTTATCTTCAGGGGTTGATTGGTTTTAAAAGCCTCGGGGTACCGTCTGAGCTTCCACAAACTCAAATAGCCCTTCCAGGCCCCCTTCTCGCCCGATGCCGGAGGCTTTCATGCCTCCGAACGGCGCCTCCGGAGTAGGTCCGGTGCCGGTATTCCAGCCCACATGACCAAACCGCAGGCCGGCAACAACCCGTTGAGCGCGCTCAACATCGGCCGTGAATACATACGCCGCCAAACCAAACTCGGTATCGTTACCGGTTTCAATCACTTCGTCTTCGGTACGGAAACTGGCCATAGGCACCAGCGGGCCAAAGGTTTCTTCGCGGGAGCAGGCCATTTCAGGTGTTACACCGGAAACCACCGTTGGCGGGAAAAACAGAGTTCCACTGCCTAAGCTTCCCGGCTGTTTACCTGCAACCAGCTTGGCACCCTTCTCCAACGCGTCTTCCAGATGATGTTTTACTTTGTCAAATCCTGCCCGGTTAATCAGCGGGCCAATATCAACATCGCCGGCCAGACCATCACCCATGGTCATTTTATTTACCCGTTCCGCCAGCTTCCGGCCAAACGCATCAATCACCTGTTCATGAACAAAAATCCGGTTAGCGCACACGCAGGTCTGACCGCCGCCACGAAATTTATTGCCAATCAGGTTATCAGCGGCAGCATCAAGGTCTGCATCATCAAATATGATATATGGAGCATTGCCACCCAGTTCCAGCGCCAGCTTCTTGACCTGTCCTGCCGTATCCATAATCAGTTTACGGCCAACTTCCGTAGAGCCGGTAAAGCTCAGCATGGGCACATCGGGGCTTTCGCACAGCACCTTGCCAATCACACTTGCCTTACCCATAACAAGGTTCACCATGCCATCAGGCAAATCAACGTTCCTGTCGATCAGATTGAACATGGCAATCATCGTTAACGGTGTTTCGCTGGCAGGCTTGATAACCGATGGACAACCCGCTGCAAGGGCTGCAGACAGTTTCTTGGCAATCATGCCGATGGGAAAATTCCACGGAGTAATCAGCCCGGTCACGCCGATAGGGCGATAATGCACGGTCCAGCTACAATCTTTGGGCTTTTCTGAAAGGGTGTGAGAATCCAGCGCCTGAATATGTTTTGCGCAATAATCGAAAAATCCGGCGGCATACTCCACCTCACCCTGAGCTTCTTTCAGAGGCTTGCCGTGCTCCATGCACAGAATTCTGCCGACTTCATCCTTGTTCTGTTTTAGCGTGTCCCGGATGCCTTCCAGCCAGACTTTTCGGGTTTCAATGGAATAAGGATCAGTCAGCCTCAGAGCCGACTTTCCTGCATCAACAGCCGCTATGACTTCCTCTTCCGTCATAGAGGCAACCGATGCAATCACTTTGCCGGTAGCCGGATTATAAACATCAAACGTGTTGCCATGCGCGTTGTCAGTCCAGCGACCTCCGATGTAGCCAGTTAGCTTGTTAAGCAATTTTGACTCAATCATCTCGACTCCTTTGCTGTCATGCACTGCACCCGATAGCAGGTGTAGTTGGCTGTGGTTGTAGATGTTTGCGTTACTCGTGTATGTCTTCCATAGTGAATGCTGAATCTCCGACTGTAAAGTTGATGGCTCAGCTTCTGACCATACCGTAACGATACCCATACTCGTGGAGTCAACATAAAGGGGGCAAGACATGAAAGCGTTTTTCCATCCCGCCCAGGACAAGCACATTCCCAAAACCTATTTCACCCGTGGCCAGATGCGCCAACCGCAAGAGGTGCCTGATCGAACGGCACAAATGCTGATCGGCCTGCGAGAAATGGGCGTGTCGGTTTTGCAACCATCCGATCAGGGCGCAGCGCCCATAGCAAAGGTGCATGATCTGGGTTATCTGCGTTTTCTGGAGTCTGCACATCAGCGCTGGATGAAAATGGACGACTGGGGCGAAGAAGTTATCTCCAATATTTTTGTTCGTGAGCCCAACCACCTGACCGGCATTCTGGCTGAAGCTGCGCGCTATCAAGCCGATGGCAGCAGCCCCATTGGCGAGCACACCTGGGAAGCGGCTTATTGGTCTGCACAGTCAGCACTGGGCGCTGCCGATGCCCTGATGGCGGGTGAGCGAACTTCCTACGCGGTTTGTCGTCCACCTGGCCACCACGCAAGAAGAGATGCTGCGGGTGGTTTCTGCTATCTGAACAACGTGGCGATTGCCGCAGAACACCTGAAGCGTAAATTTCCACGAATCGCCATTCTGGATCCGGACATGCATCATGGCCAGGGGATTCAGGAAATTTTCTACGATCGCAGCGACATACTTTACGTATCTATCCATGGCGATCCGACAAATTTCTACCCGGTAGTCACAGGGCATGAGAATGAGCGGGGCGAAGGCGAAGGCTTTGGCTACAATATCAATCTGCCAATGCCCCACGGTTCATCTGAAGACGTGTTTTTCGAAAAGCTGGACGAGGCGTTAAAGGCGATCCGGCTCTATCAGCCAGATGTGCTCATTATCGCTTTGGGTTTTGATATATATAAAGACGATCCGCAAGCAAAAGTGTCGGTGTCTTCGGAAGGCTTTTGCCGGATGAGCACCCACATCAGCCAACTCGGCTTGCCAACTCTGATTGTGCAGGAAGGAGGCTATGATCTGGACACCCTCAGCGAGAATGTTCAGCAGTTCTTCAAGGGTCTGGCCAAATAGCCAGCCCCCTCAGGGTGCGGGCGCGTATACCTTAACGTTGCCGTGACCATCGGCCTTCAGGTGCACGGCATGCATGCGGCTCATGGTGCCCCGATCACAATAAAGCAGATACTGGCGGTTGCCTGGCAGTAGTGGCAACTGCTGGTTCAGCTCATAGAACGGAATCCGGATCACTTCGTTACCCGTCAGATGCAACGGTGAGGCCTCACTTTCCGTGGGGTGCCGTACGTCAATAATGATATCGCCTACACCGGGGGTCTGAACCAGTTCAACATCTTCTGGTGTGCTCGTTGACTCAAACAGACGACTAACCGCTGTTTCCTCGCGGGACTCTATCGCACTGGCCAATACGGCCGGATCCATCTGCGCCTCATCTGCCTCCACCCGATACAACCTGGCCCGGGTAGCAGGCCGATTGGAAATGACACCGCAATACTCCGGCATATGGCGTGCGTAAGGCTCGGTGCCTATCTCCCTGGCAATCCTGATAATGGTTTCTTTATCCATGGCGATCAGTGGCCGCAGCACGACTTCATCACTGGCCCGGTCCACTACATTCAGATTGCTCAGAGTCTGGCTGGACACTTGGGCAACAGCATCACCGGTAACAAGTCCGCCTACGTTGTTCTTTTTGGCAATCTCTGCGGCGACCCGCAGCATCTGGCGCTTAAGCACGACCCCCCAGTGACGGTGGTTCACTGTGCGAATGATTTCTTCGACGACACCTTCAAAGGGCACGGAAATGAACTTCGCGTGATGAGAGGATCCATATCGGTCCCAGATATAATGGACCACCTGTCGCACCCCGACCTCATGCGCCGGGCCACCCAGCCTGAAAAACAGGAAGTGGTTCCGCAAACCCCGGCGCAACATCAGGTAAGAAGCCACCGAGGAGTCATAACCACCGGAAATCAGCGTCAGAACATTTTCAACACTGCCCAACGGATAACCGCCAAGGCCGGAATGTCTGCGGTGTGCTATGTGAAACTGCTTGCCTGTTACTTCAATTCGCACCTTCACATCCGGTGACTTGAGATTTACCCCTGCGGCCTCCGACGCCTGCATTAACGCTGCACCAACCGTACGCTGTATATCGACAGACCGGAAATCATGCTCACCGTGCCGTTTGGCACGAACTGCAAATGTTTTACCCTTCAGCCGATCGGCAAATATTGCCACGGCCTGGTCGGCCATGTCTTCCAAATTTGTCAGCGGGAAAACGGCAATTTCCTGAATGGTTGAAATACCGGGGATACGCAGAAGTACATCAATAACCGAACCTGATAAACTACGGCCATCAGGAACGTCGATATCAATCCGGTCCCAACTACCCTGAACAATAATATCGCTATCCAGACGCGTTAGAAGCTTACGGACATTCTGTCGCAAATGACGCATTTGCTGACGACGCACGGGCTTGCTCTTGATAGCAACCTCAGAAGCAGGACGAATAAGAAGTTTCATAAATCAGAGTTTTGTCGAGTGGCGCAACAGGCGGAAAGCGCCTAGTGTACCTATTTATGCCCTCGCCTCAAAATTAATCAGGAGTTTTTCCGTTCATGAAAGAACCCACCATTAACGCCTTGGTGTCCCCGGAGGGAAGCCTTGAAATTCTCTCTAATCTTGAAGTCAGTCGCCTGAAGGACAAGAGCGAAGGCGGTTTGTACCAGTTGTTCCGATTGTGCGCGCTCGCTGTGCTTAACACCGGGGTTGAGACGGACGACTGTACAACACTGGCTGAAATACACTCAGACTTTGAGATTCACCTGATTCCCCAGCCACGGGGGCTGAAGCTGGAACTGATTAATGCACCGGCTCACGCATTTGTGGATGGTCAAATGCTTCGCGCTAACCGTGAGCATCTTTTTTCGGTCTTGAGAGACATTGTTTATTCCCACTCAATTTCCCGGACAATCGGCGGCTTGCGTCGTGACGACCCAACAGATCTGACCAATCTGGTTTTTCATATTCTCCGTAATGCCCGGTTACTCAAAGCAGGCCGGCAGCCAGACATGGTGGTGTGCTGGGGCGGGCACTCAATCAGCCACGAAGAATACCAGTACAGTAAAGAAGTGGGTCACCAGCTTGGCCTCCGGGCACTGAACATCATTACCGGTTGCGGTCCCGGCGCCATGAAAGGGCCAATGAAAGGCGCAACGATCGGCCATGCCAAACAGCGAATTCGGGATGGTCGCTACATAGGCATTACCGAGCCAGGCATTATCGGTGCCGAGGCACCTAACCCGATCGTGAATGAACTGATTATCATGCCGGATATCGAGAAGCGTCTGGAGGCCTTCATTCGCTGCGGTCACGGTGTGATAGTTTTTCCTGGCGGCGTTGGTACTGCCGAAGAAATTCTCTACCTGCTTGGTATATTGCTGCATCCGGATAACACAGACGTGCCACTGCCTGTGGTGTTTACTGGCAAGCAGGAAAATGCCGAGTACTTTGAGATGATCGACAACTTCATCCGTAATGCGCTCGGTGATGAAGCTGCCAGTAGGTATGAGATTATTATTGACGATCCGGTTCGGGTAGCCCAAACCATGAAAAAAGGCATGCGGGAAGTAGAAACCTTCCGGAGAGCTATGCGCGATGCGTACTACTTCAACTGGATGCTAAAAATCGACCCGATTTTCCAGCTGCCGTTTGAGCCCAACCATGAAAACATGCGCGCTCTTGAGCTGCATCGTAATCAGCCAGCCCACCTGATTGCAGCTAATCTGCGCAAGGCGTTCAGCGGCATAGTGGCTGGGAACGTGAAGGAAAGCGGGTTACGCCAGATACGGGAGCATGGTCCGTTTGAAATTACTGGCGATCCGACTTTAATCAAACCATTGGAGGCGATGCTGGAACAGTTTGTCGCTCAGAACAGAATGAAATTGCCGAGCACATCTGTGTATCGCCCGAGCTATCGTATACTGGATTAAGCGGCCAGGGCCCCGGCCGCTTAATCTGTTTCAACAAAACCTGGGCCTGGCCTTGCTTACTTACCACCAGCCGGCAGACTGGCGAAGTATGCTGACAAGTTGGCAATATCATCATCACTCAGACCAGCAGCCTGGCCTTGCATGATGGCAGCCTGACCGCCTGTGCGCTGGCCAGCCTTATAGGCTTTAAGCGCACTAACCAGATATTGCTCGTGCTGACCAGCCAGATTCGGATACATCGGGATCTGTGCTACACCATTCTGGCCATGGCATGCTGCGCATACGGCTGCCTTGGCTTTACCAGCGGCGGCATCACCGGCGGCAGATGCAACCGCCGGAATAGCTGTGCTGAGTGCGAAAAGACTGGCTACGGCAAAGAGCTTCATTTTCATTATGGCTAACCTCTCATCATCGTTTTTAACATGTGTATTTCAGACATCAAATACAGACAGTAAACTAGGGTGCATTTATAGCACAGCCGCTGCCAAGAACAAATGCGATAGGTCATTGGCCTCCACCTTATACCTACTAGTGGTTAGTACCTCTTAGCCCTAATGGTTAGTGCCCTTTGGCTCAGGTTCTTTCGTCCGTGTCCGATACTTAATTGGTGCATACGAATGACTTCTCTTGCCACGATCATTGCGCCGAGATTTGTTGATACCTGCGAGCGCTTAAGGCGATGACCTCATCAATTAAAGGTCGCTTCAAGCCATGATCACGCAAGAAGCTGTCGGTGCTAGTGGTGTTATATCTGGTCGGCTGAATAAAATGCAGAGCCTCAGGCCAAGTATTCATAAGCCGAGGCACGCCGGGCAAGTGCAGCAGAGCAGACAATATTGGAATCGGCACATAGCGTTGTGGTGCCCGCCGCCCCAAGGTATTAGCCGCAATGCTGAGCAGGCCTTGTAGATTAGGCGTGGATGGGTCCAGAGCCAACAACCGCGGAGGAACAACCTCACTGGTGGCGGCTGTAGCTATCAGCTCTGCCAAATGATCCACAGCGACTAAAGGCAGCCAATGTTTAGGACTGCCAGGGGTCATGGCCATGCGCCCTCTAGCCAGGTTATCGAGCAGATTAAACAGCGGCTGACTAATATCAAGCGCGCCCGTCTGACTGTGCCCAGCAACAGTCGCTGGTTGAACCTCCACGAAATCCAATGCATTTGCTACGGCCATGGCGCGCACTCTAATAGCCGCCTCTAGCTTACTCGCCTCATAAGCGCCGGCACGACGATATACGCGCTGCCAATCCACTAGCTCTGGATCGTCTTGGATGCCTAATCGCAGCAAATGCTCATGATTTTCTAGCATAAAGCCGCTGATAAAGACCAAACGGCAGTTTTGACGCTGAGCCAGCTCGGCCACCATCAAACTGCCGGCCACATTGGTTCGATGCGCGACTACTGAGTTCATCTGCCATGCAAAACGAGCTCCCAGATGAATGATGGCCTGAAATGCGGGCAAGTCCTTTTGCAAGCCAAGGTCAGGCGAATCCAAATCACCCTGCAGCGCATGCAGGCGATCGCCTTGTCCGCCCAGGTCATTCACTTGCCGACGCAATATTGGCAGCTGAGTTTCAGGCTGTCGTAGTACTGCGTACACGTCGTGATGATGAGTTAGCTGAGCACAAACATGGCGACCGATAAAGCCTGTCGCACCAGTGATGAGTAGAGTCATAGCAGTTCTCCTTAGTAAGACCTGCCACTACCGTAATGTGTAGAGTATGCTCTAAGGTCAATATCTAATTTGAGATAAAGCTATGCAGATTGCGGAACTGGAACAACGCACTGGCGTAAGCCGCTATACCCTGCGCTACTACGAGAAAGCCGGTCTAATAAAAGAAGTCGAACGGCGCGGCAATAATTATCGTGAGTATACAGAAAAGGCAGTGGAACGAATCATCATGCTCCGTCAGCTTAAGACACTGGGTTTTTCCCTTCGTGAGATTCGAGAGGTGCTTGAAGCCCTGCGCAATAGCAGCATTGATTGTGAGCAAGGCGCAGTTTTAATGGCTGAAAAGAAGGCCGCCGTTGATAACAAGATTCGTGAACTGAAACAAATCAGCGCCCTGCTTGGTCGAGAGCAAAAGCGATTGAAAGAAAGTGCAATTGAGCAAACCCATGCCTTTATTTACTAAAGCTATATTCCGCGCAGTACTCATGACAGACTTGGCAGAGGGCCCCAAAAGCAGCCAAACCCCGATTACCCATACTGGAGACGCTTTCAATGTCTGTTGAGATTCAGGAGCTTGCCTGCCGGGAAGGCTATATCGGCCAACTGACACTGAACTCTCCCGCCAGGCTGAATGCCCTGTCTGAGCAAATGATTGCTGATCTTCAGAACACCCTTGACCGCTGGGCCGAAGACAGCCGGATCTGCCTGATTATATTGCAGGGTGCGGGCGACCGGGCATTCTGCGCTGGCGGCGATATCAAGGGGTTCTATGGGGCAGCGAGGAACTACGAAGGTGCCGAGCCCCCCACACACTTCTTCAGCCGCGAATACCGTCTTGATTACACTATCCATCGTTACCCGAAACCGATACTGGGCATTGCCCATGGCATTATTATGGGCGGTGGTCTGGGCTTGCTTTCGGCCTGCCGTTATCGCCTGGTAACCCCTGACATGACGATGGCCATGCCAGAAATCTCTATTGGGCTGTTCCCGGATGTTGGTGCAAGCTGGTTTTTGAACCGCCTGCCAGGCCGTATTGGCCTGTTTATAGGGCTTACCGGAGCACGCCTGAATATCTCTGACGCCATCCGGATTGGTTTGGCTGATATGGCTCTGCTTCCGGAAAACAGAAGCGAACTGCTAGCCCAGCTTCAGGATCAACGCTGGACCGGCGCGCCCCCGGCTGATGATAACCGCCTGTTCCGGCTGCTAACACAGATGCGCACGCCGGATTACCGGGCATTTCAGCTCAGCAATCTGGAGCAACATGAGCAGACAATTGCGCGATTGTGCGCCGGTGGCGATCTTGCCGTTATTGTTGACCGGTTACTCGCTGCGGAAATCACCAGTGACTGGTGGGAAGCCTGCACCAGCAATCTTCGGAATGGTTGTCCTGTTTCTGCCTGGCTGGTGTGGACACAGTTGAAAAAAGCTCAGCAAATGTCGCTCAAAGATGTCTTCCGCATGGAGCTGGCCATGGCGCAGGAATGCATGCGCCGGCCAGACTTGCCAGAAGGCATCCGCGCACTGGCTATCGACAAAGACTACAAGCCCAGGTGGTCGTTCAGCACCCTCAGAGATGTTCCTGAAGAGGTGATCAATGCCCACTTTCAGCCAGTCTGGGATGATGAAAGCGATCCGATGCAGCTAGACTGAGCCCTCAGAACTCCGCACCGGCCTGCACCAACAGCATTTCCAGGTCCCGGTTGTTGTTGGCACGGGCGATATCCAGTGCTGTTGTGCCATCACCATCCCGATAACTGACGTCGGCACCCGCGGCCAGAAGCATTTCAACGGTTAGCAGATCGCCACTGGCAACTACTTTCATCAGTAACGATTCATCGCCCTGGCTCACATTGACATTCGCACCTGCAGCCAGCAACACTTTCAGCACGGATAAATGGCCGTTTCCGGCAGCGTGCATCACCGGGGTATAGCCCTTGGCATCTACAGCATTCACTCCTGCTCCCGCCGACAGCAATAGCTGAACCAACCGGCGGCTACCCTCGCCCGATGCTACCATCAGCGGAGTTACACCGTCTGCCGTTGCCAGATCCGGGGCTGCACCTTCTGACAGCAAATATAATGCAACGCGATCCTGGCCCGCAGCAACCGCGGCCATCAGCGGCGAGCCTTTTTCAGTAACCGTGTTGAGTGATTCACCCGACTGCGCCAGCTTTCGAACCCGGTCGAGGTCACCTTTTTCAGCCGCTTCCATCAGCGGTGTTTCTGCCTTGGTTGCTACTTCATGCTGAAGATTGCTGGGCTCTTGAAGCGATGCACAGCCGGACACCAGCGACAAAGCCAGTGCACTGATAATTAGTGAAAAACGAAAGAAGCCAGCCCTCTTGGCCATACGAGTCATCTCTATCAAATAGTTTTGGTCTATTCTGACCAGTGAGCGTTCGCAATTAAATCGAGCGGTTCACAACTCAGGGCCATTGTCCAAAAGTTCACGTACCATCTGCCGAAGCTGGTCTTCACCATTTCGCTGGCCGGTGCATAAACCTTTTGCCTGTAAACATTGCCACTTCTGCCCCTGAAGGATTGCTGCACACCAAAGCTCAACACCCTTCTGATTTTGTACCCAATCTATAACACCTGTGGCCATGCTGGTACTTCGTAATACCGGAAGGCTAAGCAGAAAGCCCCTGTAGCCATAGGCAAAGCTGTACAAATCACGCCGATCATCTTCGCTGACAACGTCCAAAGCAGGCAAGCTCTGTGTCAATGCCGCCAACAACCGGGCGTCCATGGCTGGCCAGGCCAAGGGAGCCAGCGTCAGCCAGTGGCCAGCAAGGCGGGCCTGCACCCGCTTAATCAGCTCAATACCCGCAGTGCTTCCAGCTTGCAGCATTTGAACAGGATATTCACCACTCGTTGCCTCTTGCTGTAATCCGACCCGGACCAGCTTCAGGCCACAGTGCCGCCAAAAGCCCAGCAAGTCACGGGTTCCACCGTAGCTGGTACCCAAAGTGTCTATGCCATGTTGTCTTGCATAGCCACTCGCTGCCTTCACTAACTGGCTGCCGACGCCCTGCTGCCTTATACCATCGGCCACGGCAATTCGCACCACCCGCAGGCAACGCTGATGAGCAGCCTCAGGAAAGCCACTGTGAGCGGCCAGAGACTGGGGCAGAAGATGCCCGCGAATACGTCGGCTGCCCAACGTAACCTGATCCGCAAGCTCCGCTGACAAGCCTCCCTCAACAGCGGCCCAGAGAATCCCCAGAAGTTTTCCCCCAGCACTTGCCCGCCAGCTTCTTGCGGCAGGATCATCCAGCCACTGGCGGAGATCTGATGGCGAGGTGCGATAATGCGCGTTTACCAGAAGCCCAAAACTTTCGGACAGTTCCGCTTCGGTGGCCTCTGCCGGTTGCCAGGGTTCAATAACCAGGCCGTATAAATCTGGCACATTGACGCAACCCGCATCCGTTTCTGCAGCCAGCAGGAACATTTTGAATACGAGATTTTCCAGCGGATCATTGGGAGCCCAGCGCACGGGGTCGGTCAGAGTCAGATTTTGCCAGTGCGGTGTTTCCTGGTCGAGCACCTGCCGAAAACGAATAGCGAAGCCCCGGCCCGCACCCTCATAACCATGAACTGTTGATGAAAAGGCCACTCTGGGCCAGCCGAGAAGTATCTGTTTCAACAGAGGTGCCGGTATTGCCGCTGCTTCATCAACCAGAACAACTTCCGCCTCAGGCTTCTCAGCCAGTAGCTCGCTGACACTCAAAAACCGCAGGCAACTGCCAGTGCGGGTTTCAATGACCGTTTCGGAAATACGGCTAACGTCCGCCCCCAGTTCCTTCCGGGCATGCCGGAACAACGTGTCTGCGTTATCTCTGAAAGGTGCCGTTACCAGAATTTGCCGACGCCCCTGTTTGAGCAATTCTGCCGCGGCCATGCCCAGTGCTGCAGATTTGCCCCGCCCCCGGTCAGCCGCGATAACAACAGGCCTGCGTCGTCGTCCAAGGCCAAAATGCACCAACTGTTTCACCAGTACCCGCTGGCCATCGGTTGCCTGTACAGAAAACCCAGGCTGCGATGCAGAGAATACGGGTAGTTCGCTGGCTATACCGGTACTGGTATTAACACGGATTACAAAAGGGTCTGCAGTAACTACATTTGCCATGCGCTGCGCAAACGGGTGTTCGCAACCCCGATTCAGATTGGTTCTCTGGTAGTCGGGATCTTCAAATAAGGACCATTGAACTGCCGGCGGCATCAGCCAGAATAGCAAACCACCGGCTTTAAGCGTGCCAGACAGCGCGGCAAAGGCATCTGGCGGATTACCACCCCAGCCGTCCCAAACCACTACCGCCAGCTCACGGCCAAGCCACCGCCTGACGTGTGCGGAGGCAATGGTTGTCAGCCGGCTGTCAGGGCACTGATCACCTGAACCAACCCAAGCTCCCGGTTCCACCGCAAGAGCTGGCAATATGGCTTGCAGCCAGCGCAGCGCGCTATTACGCTCACCCTCAAGCAGCACGAGGCGGCGTTCACCCTGCTGAATTAATCCAGCCTGGAAAATCTGCCAGGATTCAGCATCCGGCATGGTCACTTCCCCTGTGGTCATCAAACAAGGCTCCGCATGGTTTGGAAAAGCAATTTCAATTATGCGGCACTGGTATCCCCACTGCCAGTTGGCCAGTACAATAGTGCTCATGCTTACCAATTCCCCAATGCCCGCCACTCCCGACCTGCCTGAATTTCTCACAGATGAACAACGGGCCATCATTATGGCCGGTTATCAGCACTCTGTGATTACGGCGGTTGCCGGTAGTGGCAAAACATCCACCCTCGCCTGGCGCATTCGCTATCTGCTTCAGCAGGGCCACGATCCGGGCCGAATACTGGTGCTGATGTTCAACCGGAGCGCCCGGGTGGATTTCGAGCGCAAGCTGCGGGCTGTATGCGGCCAGAGCGGGTTGGTACTCCCGGAAATTCGTACCTATCACGCCATGGGTTTCCGGCTGTATAAGCGATTCGTACGAGAGGGCTATCTACCTGCCGTTTCTGACAAAATTCTTACGGATCAGGAGATCAGTTTTCAGGCCTGGCAATTGACTCGCCAATTGGCACCGGAAGATCTGGCAGATGAAGTCCGGCGCAATAAAAAGGATTTTGTGGAGACGGCCACCGGGTTTATTGACCGGGTCAAAACCACACTGTCACCTGTCGAAATTGTGTTTGAAGAGCTGGGATATACAGACAAACACCGGTATCTGATTAATCTGTTTCACAGTTTCGAGCGGTGGCGCAAAAGCCTGGCACGAATCAGCTATGCCGACATGCTGTACGAGCCCGTAATGGCGATTCACCAGAACCCGGCTTTGCAGCGGCTGGTGGGTAACAAGATGGACCTGATTCTGGTGGATGAATACCAGGATACCAACGAAATTCAGCATCTGTTACTGCGTTACGTAGCAGGAAACCGGGCCAGAGTGACGGTTGTAGGCGATCCGGATCAGACGATATACGAATTCAGGGGCGCAAAACCGGAGTTCATTCTCAAGCGGTTCAGCGATGAGTTCGAGAGCCCGCTGGAACAAACCCTCAGTTACACTTTCCGTTATGGGCACCGGGTAGCTCTGCTGGCCAATCACCTGATCTCTCATAACACCGGTCGCAGGGATGTCTTGTGCCACTCCCACGAAACCACACCTGCTACAGATATTGTTCTGCACCGGGTGAATAACGACAGTGATGCCGTTGTCCGCATTCTTCAGCAAGCACTCTCAGAATTACCGGAAGAAACCCTCAGTGATACCGCAATTCTGTTTCGGGTATGGAGCCAGAGCGTTCCTATTGAACTGAAACTATTGGCGCGGAAAATCCCCTATCGCATTGACGCAGGAAAAGGTGCTCTGTTCAGCCGTGAGGTTCAGGCTATCACCGCCCTGCTTATGGTTGTAACCGGCCGGACAGCCAAATTGCCTGGTGACGACCGACAAGAGATAGCAAAGCACTTGTTGCGATTCCCTCATGTTGGTCTGAAGGAGCAGGAGCTGGGGCGACTGGCACACTTTCTATCCGAATTTCCCGATGATTGGCACGGCCAACTGCTCGCGCTCGATTTTGACGCTCTGGCACCCATGGCGGCGCGCAAATTACGCAGGCTGGGCGAGGCGCTTGGCCAGCTACACAACTACAAGGGGCCAGTGGCCGGCCTGATTCGGCTGTACGCAGAGCACACCGATTTGTACGACGGTATCCGGGGATTGGCGCTTACCCATGAGGTCGCTGAAGAGCGTATTGATACCGTGCGCGGTTTTGCCGAATACCTGAATGGTCTGGATGCAGATCCGGAAGCGGCACTGGAGCATTTGCATACCCTCAAACAACAGGCCGGTGAAACGCAGTCAAGTGGTGTTCTTTTATCCACCATCCATCGCACCAAGGGCCTTGAGTGGTCGCGGGTGATTATTCCCGGCTTGCAGGAAAAGTATCTGCCCTACAGCCCCCGGCCTCAGGATAATACCCGTGCCCTTCTGGAAAGCGAGCGGCGCTTGCTGTACGTGGCCATGACCCGGGCCCGGCAACAACTGCATCTAATAAGCCGGCCACTCAGCAACACCTCACATCTGGACGGTGATCAGAGCCCGAGCCGGTTTGTAGATGAGTGCTGTTTTGATCTGGCTGACGAAATGGGGAGCTGGCTTGACAAACCCCGCGCGGAATCAGACAGCACGCTTGAGCTGCAAGTGCCACTAACACCCGTCAGCCAGCGTTACGCAGAGCGGGAGGGCATCGTTCTCCATGGCCATGCCGCAGATAAAAGTACCGCCACTGGCCCCCTGTGGCATCAGAAACGGATCACCCATGCGATTTTCGGATCAGGGACAGTAATAACCGAAGACGAAAGCTCATTCGAGGTACGTTTTGATGGTGGTGACCTGCTGAATTTCAGTAAAAAAAGCGCCCACCTATACTTTACGCCGTTG
>DATJDA010000313.1:0-5620 GCA_035497695.1 Marinobacter sp.
GCCCGATCCTGATCGGACAAGTGCAGGTAGTGAATGTGCCACATGCCAGCAAAGCACAGGCTGCGCTGTTGCAGCGTAAAGACGACATCATAAACCTGGCCAACAGCCTGCACCCAAGAATGGTGGCACGCGGCGGCGGCGTTGAGGATATCGAAGTTATAATTCATGCATCGCCTGATGGCGGGCGCGATATGGTGGTGGTGCACCTGCTGGTGGATACCTGCGACGCCATGGGTGCTAACCTGGTGAACACTATGTGTGAAGGCGTTGCCCCGTTAGTAGAAACGATTACCGGTGGCAAAGTATTTTTGCGGATTCTGTCCAACCTTACCGACCGGGCCCTGGTGTGGGCCGAAATGGTCGTACCGATCGAGCTTCTTGCAGGCAAAGGACGCAATGGCACCGAGGTTCGTGATGGCATCATTCTGGCCAATGATCTGGCCGTAGTAGATCCATACCGCGCTGCCACCCACAATAAGGGCATCATGAATGGCGTAGATGCAGTGGCGCTGGCAACCGGTAACGACTGGCGGGCGCTGGAAGCCGCAGCCCATGCGTATGCAGCGCGGGGCAAGTCTTATACCTCACTGACCCGCTGGTATAAAAATGAAGCAGGCGATCTGGTCGGCAGTATCGAAATGCCAATGAAAGTGGGTATTGTCGGCGGGAACCTGGAGTCCAACCCAACCGTAGCCATTAACCATCGTTTGCTGGGAATTGGCAGCGGCCGCGAACTGGCCGAGGTTATGGGTGCTGTAGGTCTGGCACAAAACTTTTCGGCCCTGCGCGCACTGGTTACCGATGGTATTCAGCAAGGCCACATGACACTCCACGCCCGCAGCGTAGCAATGGCGGCTGAAGCGCCTTCAGATATGTTCGATACAGTGGTTGAACATCTTCTGGAGTGTGGCGAGATCAAGGTATGGAAGGCTCGGGAAATCATGGCCGAGCTGCACGGAAAAAGCAGCTTGCGTCTGGTCGCTGGCCGCGATCGAAGCGAAGATGAAGCAGAATGGTCAGCCGGGCATGGAAAAATAATTCTGATGGGTGAGCATGCCGTTGTTTACGGCCGCCACGCCATCGCTGCTCCGCTACCCCTGGCTATTCGCGCAAAAGTAGAAGATGCAACCAGTGGCGAGACTACCCTGGTTATTCCTCCCTGGGGTATTGAGCAACGCTTGCAACAACACGTTAGCCATCCCGGCTCATTTTTGGAGTCGCTAGGCCTGCTGCTAAACACGTTGGGCCTGGCCGACCGGGCGCTGAACATTCGCGTCAATCCCAGCGTGCCTCGCGCCATGGGCATGGGTGGCTCTTCCGCTTTGGCGGTAGCGGTAATCCGGGCAATAGACCGGCATTGTCGATTGGGACTTAGCGAAGAAGACATCTGCCAACTGGCTTTTGACTGCGAGAAAATTGCCCATGGCACACCATCGGGTGTCGATAATACTGTCGCCACCTATGGCAAACCCTTACTTTATAACCGCGCCGAATCACCCAGGATCGAAACCTTGTCCCTGACCCAACCACTGCCCCTTGTAGTGGGTATGTGCAGAACTGAAAGCCTTACCGCCCGTATGGTGGCGAGAGTGCGTCAGGCGTGGCAGAAAAACCCTCATTTGTACGAACATATTTTTGACGAGATTGATACCCTCACCATGCAGGCGCTGGTCGCCCTGAAAGCACACGATCTTGATCAGCTGGGTGAACTGATGAATATTTGCCAGGGACAGCTTAATGCACTGCAGGTTTCCAGCTGGGAGCTTGAAGAGTTAATGCAGATTGCCCGATCCAACGGAGCAACTGGTGCGAAATTAACCGGTGGCGGGGGCGGCGGAGCAATGATCGCGCTTTGCCCTCATGGCACCGAACCTGTCATCAACGCTATGAAGAACGCCGGCTATCAGGCAATGGAGGTTCAGTTTGGCTAAGGAAACAGACCAGCAGGCTCAGGTTGTGTCTTTTGACTCGGAATCCCTGATTCTGGTCGATGCTAATGATCGTGAAATCGGGCATAAAAGCAAGGCTGAGTGCCACGATGGTCAGGGCATACTGCACCGGGCCTTTTCACTGTTTATATTTAACAGTGAAGGCAAACTTCTGTTGCAGCAACGCAGTAAAACCAAGCGTCTGTGGCCTGGTTACTGGGCCAATACCTGTTGCAGTCACCCCCGTGCCGGCGAAAGCATGGAACTGGCAACCTCGCGTCGCCTGCTAGAAGAGTTGGGCATGCAATGCGACTTGCGCTTCCTGTTCAAGTTCGAATATCAGGCGACCTTTGGCGACCTGGGCTCCGAACATGAGCTGTGCTGGGTGTATGTTGGCCAGACTGATCAACCTGTGGCCGCCAATCCCAACGAAATAGAAGCGTGGCGCTTTGTTTCACCGGACGAATTAACAGCCGAAATAGAACAGCATCCTGAAAAATTCACTCCGTGGCTGAAACTGGAATGGCAGCGTTTGCGCGACGATTTTGCTGATCAACTGCCCTGATCTGGCTCAATTTCCTGGCTCCCTGGTTGTGGCCAGTGCGCGTCCCTGCTCTTGCATTCAACGATACCATTAACACTCAGACGCAAGCGCCAGCGCTGCGCTGAGGAGTGCCCTTTGTCGACGTCCGTGCAGACAAGCAACAGATCGTAATCCTGTTGTTTTTCGATTGGATGAGCCTCGATAGAAGCTAGCGGATCATTCCTGTCAGCAGGCACATACAGTTTGTGCCTGGTAGCCCCGATCATTTCGCACAACGGCTCACAATCCAGACTCAGGTGTTCCCGAATCTGGTCATGACCAAGTGCTGCCTTCTCCAGATGCAGCCGCGAACGATAACAGATGACCTGCCGATTTTCGTTGGCCACCCACTTACGGGTGCGCTCCAGCAACAACCGGGGCAGCTCGGTTGCCTGCCGATACTCCAACCATACCAGTTGCTGGGCCAGTATTTTTTTTGTGTAAGGCATGGTTAACCGAATCTTCCAGCGAGGCTTGCCTTTACGCAGCCAGCGAGTGATACCGCTGATCATGTTATCGCGCAGCAAATCCCGAATGCCGTAAGTCAACGCAATAATGAACAACAGCGCCAGCGACAATTGTTGCCCTGTATTTCGTGCGTTAAAAAGGAAGTAGGTAAACAGCGCCATAATAAGCACGGTTGATGTGGCTTTGACCAGCTTCTTGGTACCGGCACCAAGCACGATGATTTTGCTACGCAGCAGCGTTGGATACTCCAATAGCCGCCGGTACAAACTCATGCGGTTCCACACCCGCGTTGGCGTACCATGCAAATCACTTAAGTAATCGCAGTCTTTGCGATATTTATACTCCTGCTGCAGAAACTCTTGCACAGACTGTTGGAGCCCTTCACCCATCGTTTTGAAGTTTTCCAGCGTCATGCTTTCAAGTAAAAACTGTTCTGCATACCAGGAGAAGTAAATGTCCATCTGGCGAAAATAACGCTGTTGGTTGCTTTGCTGCGGCGACGATTTGCGCAGTCGCTGGGCGAAGGTCCGGCTTAAACGTAACCCTCGCGCTACTGGATCAGACAGCGTATCGGCAGTCTGGAACTGCTGGCGCAGGCGATCCATGGATGCCGTATACCGGTATAACCAGGAACCGTACATAATTTCATAATGCGGCGACAGCAGAAAGTAAGAGTCGGTTTCATCAACACGCTCTTTGGCAGACGGCCCCAGCAGGCTAAAGCTGTGGGTCAGGGAGTGGAAGAAGAATTGCTGCTCTCCCAGCGCCCAGGTTGAGAAGCTGTTCTCATGGGGAGCGAACAAATACAGCTCTACCTGATATCGCTCTGATGTTTTCAGAGTGCGAGACAGCTTCAGCCGATAATCGCCTTTGCGCTTGAGTAAAAACACACATCCCCCAATGCCTGTTGGTTTAACAACTCCAGCCCAAATACAGTTACAACCTGAAGGAATTGGGAATAACGAGGCGAGTTGGGCAGGATATCAGAGTGCCGCAAATTCCAGATAACGGCTGGCTGCCTGTTTCTTCTCATCCTGACTGTTCAGTAACTCAAGACGAAGCCGGTCAATAATACTCAGATAGTCATCCAGTGCCGATTTGGGTTTGCCAGCATTTTTAGACTCCTCAATAAACGCCTGCTGCTTTTCCCGAATTTCGTTAAGTTTTACCAGTGCCGAGCGGATAGCATCAATACGGGCGTCAGCGAAACCACCGCTGCTGTCGGCGTTTCCGTTACTGCTGGCTCTCATGCCAGGGCGGGTCGCCAGTATTTCCTGCGCAGCAGGACCTTTCTCGACTTTCTGTTCTGCCAGATTAACTTCTTCAAGCGTGCGAACTTCGCCATCGGTGGTCAGATAAATGCCTGACGCGGTAATCTGCCCTAAAGGAATTCCTTGTCCGTTAGCGAGGGTGAAACTATCGTTGATACTGCCAACATACAATGCCTTAACGCCGACTTCTTCAAGCGAACGAAGCTCTTTGGAACCATCAGCCGTTTGCACCCATACGGACAAGGAATTGTAAATCTCATCATTGGCGTCAATCCAGAGATTGCCGTCATCGTCATATTTCGCCAACTCGCTGAAGCCGGACCCACTCTGCGGACCGAATAATTCGGAGCCGTCATCCACCTTACCGTTACCATTACGGTCAAACACCAGATAACCACTACCACTACCCAGTGTGGCAAACATGCCACTTTTGCCATCGCCGTTCATATCAAAGTCGAACAGGGTGTCGGTTAGTTGGGCTGTGGCGCTGCCAAAGTTGATCACCAGCGGGTCGGTCATCGGTCGCTCTTGTATCCGGATACTTTCGGAGTACTCATAAGTTCTGGACTGGGATTGTCTGAGGGACAAGGTAAAATCAATGGTTTTACCGTCATCCATGGTGATGGAACCAGTGGATGCAAAAGAGCGGGATTCGCTCTCAGAGTAGAACGCGTATCGCCCTGCCGTTACCGACAAGCTACCCTGCCCTTGTACCTGTCCATCTCCGCCCAGTGCAGCACGGCTAACATTAATCGCCTGCTGTCCCATCAGGAGCAGATCCGTTGTCTTTTCTGCTAACTCGGCCGTTGTAAATACTGAACTCTGGCTACCATTATTAACCGTTGCGGAACTGTTAAAGGAAGTCTGTTCCTGGCTGTTATAGCGATAGGCCGCCTGGCGCACCAGGGATACTTCTGAGCCCCGGCCGTTATTGCCCTCTGAGGGAAGCGTCCGAGACTGGTTTATCCTGATCTGGCTACTGTCAAAAGCCGACACCTGCCGTGAACTATTCTGAAATAGAGAAATCTGGCTGGAGTAAATCATAATGCAAATACCTGTATACGTTTACCCTGATATCGGCACGTTCGAAGCAAACTTGAACTCTATTTCATGTTCTCGTACAAGTATTACCAGCCTACGCTCCAGATTCCGCATAGGTACTTTCCGAAAAGGTGAGTTATTGATCTATCAGGGAGTTTTGCAATCAAAATGGGATACGAGCCACACTGACAAATTGTCAACGAAAGAAAAACAGAGTTTATAATTGACGCGCCGAATTACAGCGATTAGTTTACCTTCTGTCCTGCCCCATGAGGGCTTCCCAGATGGGAAATTAAGGACACCTGAAATCAAGATGCCGGCCACAAGCC